>JBHCAF010000087.1:0-21320 GCA_041798185.1 Bacillota bacterium | reverse complement strand
GTGCCGCTGTCTATGTCATTGCAAAGCTGCACCTGGAGTCCCTTTCCGCCAAGTATGCCCGCGGCGGTCTCGCCGCTTTTTCCTATGAGATCAGGTACTGTTACCTTACCCTTTTTGAGCGCCTTAAGATCGGCGTCACTGTATTCAGGCTGTACTCCGAGATAAGGAAGGACTTCTTCCATTATATCATGAGCGCATGGCGCCGCAGTATTCGAACCGTAGAGTATACCCCTCGGCGTATCAACTATTACAAGTATGACTATTTTCGGATCGTCTATTGGCGCTACGCCTATAAAAGAGGCGAAAACATCTGTTTCTGAATAGCCGCCTGCTATAGGCTTACTTGCAGTTCCTGTTTTGCCGCCTATCCTGTAGCCGGGTATTTTAGCCTTGCCGCCGCCGCCCTCCGATACTACCTTTTCCATTATGGAAAGGACTTCCTTTGAGGTCTGCTCCGATATGGTGCGGCTCTTGCAGACAGGCGCAAACTCTTGAATGATATTTCCGTCCGGATCTATAAGCCCCTTTACAAGGCGGGGCTGCATAAGAAAGCCCTGATTCGCTATAGAGCCTACGGCAGTAACAAGACTTATCGGAGTGATTGCTATACCCTGCCCGTACGACATGGTAGCAAGCCCGACGGGGTTTCTGGGCTGGAGTATATTTGACGCTTCTCCTGGAAAATCTATTCCGGTCTTTTCTGTGAGTCCGAAGCTTTCTATGCCGGTATAGAATTTTTCCGCCCCGAGCCTTTTGGCGAGGCTTATCATCGCGGGATTACAGGAATTCTCAACCGCCTGATACAGATTCTCCCGCCCGTGGCTTTTGGGATAATACCAGCATTTCAGGGTATAGTCGGCTATCGTGACCGGAGCGCAGTAAAAGCTGTCCTCCATATAGGTGACGCCCTGCTCGAGCGCGATAGATGTGGTTATCAGCTTAAAGGTCGAGCCGGGCTCATACACATCGCAGATATTGAAGTTCCGCCACATCTGATTCCAGTAATAGACCCTGTCGGCCTGCGAAAGAGTGTCAAAATAAGCCTCCTCCCCGCTCAACGGAGCTCTCGGATAGTTCGGATCGAAATCGTCGGTCTGAGCCATCGCGAGTATATCACCGTTTGACGGATCCATTATTATGCACATGGCTCTGTCGGCCTTGCAGTCGATAAGAGCCTTTGCGAGCTTTTGGGTAACTATCTTCTGCACGGTCTGGTCTATAGATGACCAGAGCGTTGAGCCGTCCTTCGGAGCATAATAGCTGTCTACTCCGTAGGCAAGTGAATTGCGCTTGTTGTCCTTATTGCTTATCCAGCGGCCGTCAAGACCCGAGAGAGCACTGTTATATTGCAGCTCAAGACCTCCCGTGCCCACATTATCGTCATTTATGATACCGAGGACCTGAGAAAGAAAGGCTCCGTTGGGATAGTAGCGCCTCGGAGACGGACTTATCTCGATGCCCGGCAGCTTGAGCTCCCGCAGTGTGGTGACAGTCTCCTCATCCACATATTTCTTGAGACGCAAAAGCTTGGATTCAGACTCTATAACCTCGCTTACAGCCTCCTCGCTCATATCCAGAGTCTCTGCGAGCTGCTTTATCGAAAGCAGCTTGTTGGCCTCCTGCGTTTTTTCATCCGCTCCCTGAGACCTTATGCTCGCGGGGCGCACCCATACCGTATTAGAGCTTGCCGATATAGCGAGGTCATTAAAATTCCTGTCTACTATCCTGCCTCGCGCAGCCGAAACAACGCTGTCCGAGGTCTGCTGTTTTATGGCAAGCGTGGCATATTCATCGCCCTTTATTATCATCTGATATCCCAAACGCAGCGACAACAAAAAAATCAGCGCCAGCACCGCCCCGAGACATATTCTAAGCCTTATTCTGAGTTTTCCGCTTATACCCTTATTTTCCACAACCGCCTCAAAAATGTAAAAAGGCGCCCTTAAAGGCGCCCTGTTTCGCTATTGATATACAGACTCCATCAAAGCCAAAGCAAAGCCCTCTATACCGGAATCTCCCTGTATATAAACTATCTGATCTACATCCGGATATATCATTCCCATGGCAAGAGCCTTCTTCTCTATGCTTGTGATATTCGACGCGCTTTTGATCTGGACCTCAAGATTCGTGATGCCCTTTTCGACCTCGGATATCTGCTTGTTGAGCTGATTGATATCATACTTAAGTTTGGAGCTTTGCGCGTTAAGCCCGACAAATAAAAGAAAGACCGCGCATATAAGCAGCATAACGGCCATAAGACCTCCGCGCTCGGCTCTTCTCAGTTTCTTTTCTCTTTTGATCTCGTTAGCGTTCATATCTTCTCAATAACTCTCAACTTCGCGCTTCTTGCCCGGGGATTGAGTGCAAGCTCTTCGGCGCCCGGCACTATAGGCTTTCCTGTTATCTTTCTCACATCGGGCTTCCTGCCGCAGACGCATACGGGGAATTCCGGAGGACACACACAGGGCTTCAGCCTTGCCTTAAACATATCCTTTACTATCCTGTCTTCCAGAGAATGGAAGCTTATTACCGCCAGCCTGCCGCCGGGGGCCAGCAGATCGATAAAATCTTTAAGAGCCAGTTCGAGAGAGGCAAGCTCGTTGTTCACCTCTATCCTTATCGCCTGAAAGCTCCGCTTCGCCGGGTGGGGGCCCTCTCTTCTCGCCGCGGCCGGCACCGCAGCCTTTATTATCTCCACAAGCTCAAAGCTCGTTTCTATCTTCTTTTCTTTTCTTGCCCTGCAAATGAACTCAGCTATCCTAGCGGCCCAGCGTTCCTCGCCGTAGTCCTTGAGTATTCGCCTAAGCTCATCCTCGCTGAAGCCGTTTACGACATCAAAGGCGCTGAAGGCTTCTTCCGCGTTCATCCTCATATCCAAAGGGGCGTCGTGCATATACGAAAAACCTCTTTGAGGATTATCGAGCTGAAACGAAGAAACTCCCAGATCGAGCAGCGCTCCGTCTATGTGCTCAATACCCTCGCGAGCAAGCGCGTTTTTAACATCGGCATAGTTGGAATGAATGAATATTTTTTTGCAGGGAGTCTCGGAAGCTTCAAGTCTTCCGCGAGCCGCCTCTATGGCGTCAAGGTCTCTGTCAAGACCTATGAAAAGCGCTTCGCAGCCGAGTCTTCGGCATACGCCCTCGGCATGCCCCGCCCCGCCAAGCGTTCCGTCTACATAAACGCCGCAAGGCTTTATATCAAGAGCCGCAAGGCATTCCTCGTAGAGCACGGGCACATGGGAAAATTCCATTTCCTACACCTGATAGTGCTCAGAGAAGCTGCTGAACTCCTCGGCGCTGAGCTTTGCCCCGTGTTCGTCGCTGTCGTAGCTTTCTCTTGCCCATATCTCGACTCTGTCGAGCATCCCTATGGTCACAAGATCCTTGTCCAAAGCCGCCGCCTGCTTAAGATTCGCGGGGACAAGTATTCTGCCCTGCTTATCGACTTCACATTCGCAGGCGTTGGAATATATAAATCTCTTGAACGCTCTTGCCGCCGGGTCCGACATCGGAAGCTCCGCGAGCTTTCTTTCCTGCTCGTTCCAGGTCTTTATCGGGTAAAGTATCAGGCAGGAATCGAGGCCCTTTGTAAGCACGCATCTGTAACCGAGCTCGTCCCTGAATTTTGAAGGAACGATTATCCGGTTTTTTGCGTCTATTGAGTTTTCGTGTCTGCCTATTAACATTGAAATTTCAAGCTTTTGCGGCTTTCCGCTTTCAAGAGAAGGGAATTGTCTGAAGTACACCTCCACTTTACACCACTTAGACCGAAAAATCAAGGTATTTTAAGCAAAAAGTCACCATTTTACTCCACTTTTACGGCATAAAAAACGGCATATCGCACATGATATGCCGTCAGTTATCGTCGACGCTAAAGCTCCGGGTCGAAGCCCTCGAATATCGCTATCGCGCCGTTTTCCTCGACCGTCATCAGGTCTTCCTTGTTTCTGATGGTCCAGCTGACCTCCTGAACGCCCTTTTGTATATATCTCCGATTAGCCGCATTGAAGCGGTCCTCGAATTTATAAGCTATGAAATCGGGCTTTGTGAGCACATTGAACCACATATTGCTGAGTATTCCCCTTTGCCACGCGGCCACGGAGAGCTCGCGGCCCTTCATAAAATCCTGGGAAAGCTGTCCCCTTATTATCCCGGGGCGAAGCCTTTTCACGGCGAGCACCGCGCGCGGATCAAAGGACTCTATACAAAAATCACCGCCGTAGCTGTCGAGCCTTTCGCAGACCGCCTCGGAAAGCTCCCTGTAATTTCCCTTATAGCTCTTGAGCTCGATAATAAGAGGCCGGGCTCCGTTAAACAGCTCAAGCAGCTCGTCAAAAAGCGGTATTCTGTTATCCGTTCCCTCAAGGCGATAATTCTTCAGGCTCACGGCGTCAAGGCTTTCTATGACGCCTTCTTCTCCGGTGCAGCGAAAAAGCTCCGAGTCGTGAAAGACGGCAAGACTGCCGTCGGAAAGCAGGTGCAGATCAAGCTCCGCGCCCCACCCTCTTTTCAGGGCGCGTTCAAACGCGGGCATTGAATTCTCGGGTATCTCCGGCTTGGCGTGAAAGCCTCTGTGAGCGTAGCGGGTCTTAATCATTATCTGCCGCCTCAAATGCCTCAAGCCCCTTTTTCACCTCGTTTTTGGCGTCGCCGTGCTTCACAAAGCACATGGTGACAAACGACATGGCAACAAAAAATGCGGCGTAGGGGAAAAGTATTTTATAGCTTATATTTCTCATAAGCGTGCCTGCGGCTATAGGAGTCACTACCTGCGCCGCCATTGAAGCGGTGTAATAGTAGCCGGTAAAGCGTCCTATGTCAGAGCCCCTGCACATCTCTACTACCATTGGAAGAGAATTCACATTGATGGCTGCCCATGCAAAACCGACAAGCGCGAAAACTATGAACATCAGAGCGTTTATGCTTTTGAAGCTCGTCGTAAGGATGCCGCCCGACGCGAAGCAGAGCGCAAGCAGCACACAGCCTATCTGTATCGTTTTTTTGCGTCCTATTTTCGAGGCTATAATGCCTATCGGTATATAAGAAACGATGGCTCCGGCGCTTGCTATGAGAAGGCAGCGCGAAGCGCCGCCGAGGCCCTGTCCCATCACGGTATCGACATATATTGTGAACCAGGTCGTTACTCCGTTATATCCTATAAACCACAGCGCTATCGAAGCTATTATAAAGTAAAAGCTTCTTTTGACAGGCCCGGGCAGCACCTCTCTGCCGCTTCCGTCATCCTCCGCCAGATTCCATTCCGGATGCTTCGCCTCAAGCTCGCAGTTTTCCGCCGCAAGCCTGTTTTCCTTTATGCTGACATAAAGCACTCCGACCGCGACGAGCATTATAACTGCAACTATGATGAAAAGCGGACGGTAATCGACATGCTCGAGCATCGCCGTCTTTTCCTTTGGATAAAGAAAAGACGCCGCGGCAAGATAAATTATTCCGCCGAGAGCTCCCATAAGATTTATTATGGCGTTTGCCCTTGACCGCAGAGGCTTCGGCGTGAGATCGGGCATGAGAGCGACCGCAGGAGATCTGTATATGCCCATAGCTATCAGAAGAAGCCCCAAAACAACTATGAAGGCCGCGAGCTTAAAGGCGCTCGGAGCCGCGAAATAGCTGTTGTCTATCACAGGGAGAAGATTGAGCAGCAGCACGGCGCAAAGCGTTCCGCAGATTATGAAGGGCATCCTTTTTCCGATAGGAGTCCGCGTTCTGTCGGAAAGCGCTCCGAAAAACGGCAGAAGAAAAAGCGCAAGCACATTGTCTGCCGCCATTATGGCTCCGGACAAGGTCTCGTTCATATGAAAGGTCTTGGTGAGTATCAGTGTAACGACATTGTCGTACATCTGCCAGAAAGAGCAGATCGAGAGAAAGGCAAGCCCTATAAGCACGGTTCTTTTATTGTTCAGCTTCATATCCTGATTCCTCGCTTTATCACAAACTTCGTTTATATATTTGAACGCGGCGCTCTTATCAGCCGCGTCTCAGAACTTCCAGAAGCTCGTTTATGTCCTTTAACACAAACGAAGGCTCTATGCCGTATTTCGCTATATCATCGATACGGCCTTCGCCCGAAAGAACAAAGACGGTATCTATGCCGGCGTTTACGCCGCAGGCTATATCTGTATAAAGCCTGTCTCCCACAAGACAGCTCTGTTCCCTGCTGAAGCCGAATTTTTCCATAACGCTGTACACCATCTGCGGCTGAGGCTTTCCTATGATGACAGGCTCTCTGCCGCTTGCCGTTTTCAGCATTTCTATGATGCAGCCGCAATCGGGCGCGCTGCCGTAATATGTGGGGCAGAGCATATCAGGATGAGTGGCGATATAAAGACAGCCGCGGCCCAGCAATATGCAACAGTTTTCGAGCTTCTTATAATTAAGCTCAGTGTCATAGGCCAAAAGCACGGCGTCAGTTTCAGGGCCCGCGTCCTCAGCAATCTTTATGCCTTCGGCCTTAAGCTGCTTTTTAAGCGACTCCGTACCGCAGACAAAAAAGCTCCGTTCACTGTGATGCTTTTTTATATACTCAGCCGCCGCGTCTGCCGAGCTGAAAAAATCGTCGGGGCAGCTTTCTATCCCGAGCCGAGCGAGCTTTTCGACATAGGCGTCGCTTCCCCTTGAGGAATTGTTCGTGAGAAAAACGCAGCGCCCTCCGAGCTCTCTCACATAGGATAAAAACTCCTTCACCCCGTCAAAGAGCCTGTCGTCTATATATATAGTTCCGTCCATATCCAAAAGGAAAAGGCGTTTTTCTGCAAGTCTTGTCATTTATAAAAAAGATCTCCTGTGGATAGGGCTTATGCCTAAAGCGGCAAGCCCTTCATAATGAGCCTTTGTCCCGTAGCCCTTGTTGCTCTCAAAGGCGTAGCCCGGATAGAGCTTCGCCATTTCCACCATCTCACGGTCTCTTGTCACCTTTGCCACGATGGACGCCGCGGCTATGGAGACCGAAACGGCGTCGCCGTGAACTATGGCCGTCTGCGGAAGATCGAGCGTCTTGAGCGTAAGAGCGTCTATAAGCACATGGTCGGGAAGTATCTTCTCTCCTGCCGCAGGCTTTACGGAAAGTCCGTTCACGGCGTCGCTCATAGCCTCCTTTGTAGCCTCAAGTATATTTATCTCATCTATTCTTGAGGGTTCTCTTCGCCCTATGGCCACCGAAAGAGCATTCTCCATTATCAGAGCGTACAGCTCCTCGCGTTTTTTGGGAGAAAGCTTTTTCGAGTCGTTCACGCCAAGCACATCAAAATCCAAAGGCAAGATCACCGCGGCCGCAACCACGGGGCCCGCGAGTGGGCCTCTGCCCACCTCGTCGACTCCCGCAATATAAGCCTTGCCGTCTTGCCAAAGTTTTTTTTCATATTTGAGCATCTCGCGAAGCTGCTCTTTTTGTTTTATGATCCGTTCAAGCTTCGTCATCGCTTAAGAAGCAGTCTAACTATCTGGACCGCGTTCGCCGCCGCGCCCTTTCTTATCTGATCGCCGCAGCACCATAGACAAAGTCCGTTCGGATTCGTCAGATCCTCGCGCAGTCTGCCGACATAAACATCGTCTTTGTCGGTAGTATCTATCGGAGTCGGATAATCCCGCCCTCCCGTATCGGGGCTTCCGCCCTCATCTATCAGCTTCACATTCGGGAAAGCCGCTATGGCCTTTTTAGCCTCGCTAACGCTTATCTTTCTTTCGGTCACTACTGTCGCGGCTATCGAATGGCTCCTCATCACCGGCACACGAACACAGGTGCAGCTCACCAAAAGCTCCGGCAGATGAAGTATCTTTCGGCCCTCAGTCTGGAGCTTCATTTCCTCGGAGCTGTAGCCGCCTTCCTTGTACGAGCCTATAAAAGGTATGGCGTTTCTCACTATCTGAGCGGGGAATTTTCCGGGGACTATATCCCGGCCTGCCATCACAGCCTCTTCCTCCTGCAAAAGCGTATCTATACCCTGCTGCCCGGCGCCGCTCACCGCCTGATAAGACGCGGCTACCATGATTTTTATGGGTGAAAGCTCAGCAAGCGCCGCCACGGCCATAAGCGTTATTATGGTGACACAGTTGGGATTCGCGATTATCCCCTTATGCTTAAAGGCGTCTTCGCCGTTGATCTCGGGCACTACAAGAGGAATATCATCCTCATATCTGAATGCCGAGCTGTTATCTATAAAGACCGCGCCGCTTTTTACTATAGCCTGAGCGAATTTTTTGGCCATGTCGTTCTCGACCGCGCCGAGCACGAAATCCATTCCCTCAAAGGAAGTCTCGCTCGCTTCCTCAACGATTATCTCGCCGCCCGCGAAGGGTATTTTTTTACCTGCGCTTCTGGCGCTGGCAAGGCCCTTCACCTCACAGTCTATGCCGTATTCCTCAAGACACTTGAGCATTTCGCGCCCAACAACGCCGGTAACTCCCAGAACAGCAATTTTACAGCTCATATCTATCTCCTAAACTCAGCCAGCGAATTCGTCATATAAAACACGGATCGCTTCTTCAAAATCATCGTTTGCAACGCCTATCATTATTGAAAGCTCATCAGAAGCCTGCTTGATAGTTCTTATATTTATTTTTTTATCGCCCAAAGCCTTGAAAAGCATTCCTGACACGCCGGGCTTGAAGCCCATCTTGCGTCCGACAGCGGATATGAGGGCTATCTTTTCCTGGACCTTGATATCGTCGGATACTATCTCGGTTCTTATATCCCCGAGAACATCATAAAGCTTATCGTTAAGAGCGTCGCTCGGGACCACGAAGGCAAAGCTGTTCTGCCCGATAGTGGCATTTTCCGCCGGTATACCGTAGCGGTCAAGTATCTTGAGCGTATGTCTGAAAGGATAAGTATTTTCTATATCCTGTTTTTTTATCGTGAGTATTGTGTAATTCTTTTTCCCGGCTATTCCTGTTATAAATTTTTCGCCGCCGTTTTCCTCTTCAGCCTTTTCAACTATCATAGTTCCGGCATCCTCGGGAGCATTGGTGTTCTTTATATTTATCGGTATGCCTGCCTCTCTGACCGGCGCTACGGCGTCCTCGTGAAGCACGCCCGCCCCCATAGACGCGAGCTCGTGAAGCTCGTTATAGGTTATGCGCTCGATAGGGCTCGGCGAAGCTACGATCTTGGGGTCAGCCATAAGTATGCCCGAAACATCCGTCCAGTTTTCATACACATCGGCCTTTATGGCGGCGGCGGCAAGAGAGCCTGTTATATCGGAGCCGCCTCTTGTCATGACCTTGATCCTTCCGTTCGGAAGCGCGCCGTAAAAGCCGGGTATAACAAGCTGCCCGTGATCGGCAAGAGCCTTTTCTATCGCGCGGTAGCTTTTTTCCTTGTCGAGCTTGCCGTCATAGCCGAAGAATATAAGGCTCGCGGCATCGGCAAAGCTGTAAGAAAGATATTCGGCCATAAGACGCGAGGTGAAATATTCACCCCTTGAAACTATCTCATCTACGGGCGTCTCCTTTGAAAGCGTAGCCGCATAGCAGTCGAATTCTTTTTCTATCGGAAAGCTCAGCCCGAGCTCGTCGCGGATCTCTATGAATCTGCCGCGGAGAGTTTTCAGTATATCATCGGCGGCCACTCCGTATTTAAGATGGGCCTGAGTGAGATAGAGCAGATCAGTCATCTTGTAATCGCTCGCGCTGCGTTTTCCCGCAGCCGAAACCACTATGACCTTGCGCGACTTGTCGCCGCTTACTATATCCCTCACCTTTTTGAACTGCGAAGCGTCGGCAACCGAGCTGCCTCCGAATTTTGCCACCTTGAGCATAGCTTTCTCCTTATAATATAATTTTCGAGTATAAACTTTATTATAGCAATTCTCTGAAGTACAGTCCAGCCGTCTTTCTTCCCGGAAAGCTCTCTCCAAAGACGGCTATATCCCTTATCCTCTCAGCTTCGCTGCGGCTCTCTATGCTGAAATACAAAAGCTTGAAATCGAGCCGGGGCAGTTGCCTGTCGCCGACATAAAGCGGCACGCAATTAAGGAGTTCACTGTATTTTTTATCTCTGCATATAAGCGGGAAAGCCTCACCCATTCTGTCGCGCAGGCTGCTGAGGCCTCCGCAGCTGTCGCAGCTTTTCGGACAGGCTCTGAATTTCATAAGCGGAAGATAACCGTAGATAACGGCGCCTACAGGGATACAGGGCTTAAGCTTTTTCATTTCGTGAAAGCTGAGCTCCATAGATAGGGTCGCGTCGATCAGCCCCAAAGATCTGTAAGTGGCAAGAGCGCCTGAATTCATTATATTGAGAAATAAGCCTCCGTGGGCTCTCAGACCGAGCTCTCCCGCCATACGAACAGCATAAAGATTCTCACAGACGACATCGCTGAGGCCAATTTTTACAGCCTCTTCGAGACTCTCCAAAACAGTCCTCTCATCAGACGGATAAACAAGAGCCGGAAGCTCCGCCCAGCTTCCCGGTTGCCATTCCCTCAAAGGAAGTATGGAAATATCATCCGAAGCAAGCTCAAATATCTGAGAAGCCTTTTCAAATCGATAACGCATCAAGTGCCTCCCGTCTCATGCGGTTGAGCTCCGCCGAGCTGAGCGTAAGTCCGCCGTCCATATCACAGCTGAGAGCCCGGAGCTTATACACGGTGCCTCCGGTTTTCTCCAAAGAGCGCCGCACAAGTCCCTCGTCGAGAGCTCTTTTTACAGCCTTTTCAGGCACGGCTCCCGAGATCTCTATCTTCTTTCCGCGGCTTTCGGCGATCAGCCTCGCGGGCTGCTCCGCCCTCATGATAAAGTGCATATCAAGCTCGCGGAAATAGCTTTCATTTTCATACAGCTTTGCGAGATCCTTTAATACAGGCTCCGCAGCGACAACATCTTCTTTCGTCCTGTAGCCGAACATGGTTTTATCGCGCCTTCCGCAAAAATAACCGTCGCTGAAGCCCTGACGCGAAAAAACGGCGCGAAGGATCTCCATATCGGGCTGCTCACCGCTGAGCGCCGCCTTAACCGAGCTCACCGCAGCAGCAACATATTCGGGACGCTTCATTCTGCCCTCGATCTTAAGCGAGCTTACCCCCGCCTCACCGAGCTTTTTTATATTCTTTATATAGGAAAGGTCCTTAAGACTCAGCGCGCGGCTCCTGCCGTCGCAGCTCCAGTCGAGTCTGCAAGGCTGGGCGCACAGGCCCCTGTTGCCGGAACGCTGTCCGAAGAGTGAAGACATATAGCAGTTGCCGGAAGCGCTCACACACATCGCGCCATGCACGAATACCTCGCATTCTATATCGACGCAGGAGGCTATTTTGCTTATTTCATCAAAGCTGAGCTCCCTTGCGAGAACAACTCTTTTGAAACCGAGCTCGGCCGCCAGCTTCGCGCCCGAAACATTATGAACGGCAAGCTGGGTCGAGGCCGACATAGCTATTTTTCCACGCGCATAAGAAGCGAGCGCAAGATCCTGGATTATCAGCCCGTCCGCTCCGGCAGAAACAGCCTCATCGATCGCGCGCTCTGCCGCCGTGAGCTCTTTATCCATAACAAGAGTGTTTACGGTTATATATACCTTGACCTCTCGCTCATGACAGTATTTTATCGCGCTATGAAGCCTCTCGCCCTCAAAATTATCCGCGTTCCTGCGCGCGTTGAAATTCTTCAGCCCGAAATATACCGCGTCGGCGCCGCACCTCACGGCCGCCAGAAGCTGCTCTTCGCCCCCCACGGGAGCAAGTATCTCCGGCCTCATTTCGCTTTTGAGGATATCCTTGCTCTTATGATATCCCCCTCCGCGGCTTCGTAGGGCATATTGATGCTCATGAGCCTCATAGGCGTGTTGCTGCGCTCGATCGCTTCCCCCTCGCTATTCACTATGCTTTCAAGCCTAAAGCCGAGTCCGAGCCTGCCCGGACTCAGCAGCTCAAGCTCATCGCCTATCCTGAACGGATTTCTTGTCTCTATCAGAGCTCTTCCTGCGGAAGCTTTTCCGGTGACAGTACCTATAAACATATAGTCTCTTATATATCCGCTGCCGTCCGGCTGAAGCCCGCTTTTATCTCCGAGATAAAAGCCCGTTGTAAAGGGCCTGTGAGAAACGGTATCAAGCTCGGCGCGAAGCGCGCCGAGATCAAAGGCCTTATCTATCGCGAGCCTGTAGGCATTGACAACTGTTGAAGTATAAAAAGGCGTTCTCATGCGCCCTTCAATCTTGAAGGAGCTTACGCCGGCCTCCTTCAGCCTATCAAGAAGCTCTATCGCGCAAAGCTCCTTTGAGCTGAGGATAGTGCTGCCGTGTTCATCTTCTTCGATCTTGTAATATTCACCCGGCCGTTTTTCCTCCATCAGATAATAGTTCCATCTGCAGCTTTGGGCGCACTGCCCCCTGTTTCCGCTTCTTCCCGCAAGATAAGATGACAAAAGACAGCGGCCTGAATAACTCATGCACATAGCTCCGTGGACAAAGGCTTCGAGCTCGAGCTTTTCCGGGGCCCCGGCGCGAAGCTCTGCGATCTTTTCTATGCTGAGCTCTCTGGCAAGAACTATCCTGGTCGCCCCCATATTGTAATAGACCTCGGCAGCCTTATAATTCATGGTATTGGCCTGAGTCGAAATATGTATATCAAGCTCGGGACAGGCTTCTTTGACGGCGGCAAGCGCCCCGATGTCTGAAACTATCACCGCGTCTATTCCCGCAGCATAAAGCTGCTTCGCGTAGCCTCCGATGAGCGCTATCTCATCGCTGTTCGCGAAGCTGTTTACCGTCACATATATTTTCCTGCCCGCGGCATGGACCGCCGAAGCCGAATCCGCAAGCGCTTCGAGACTGAAGCCTGCCGAATCCGCTCTCAGCTGCATAAAAGGGCCGCCGCAGTAAACAGCGTCCGCCCCGAATCTTATTGCCGCCTTCAGACTCTCCGCGTCCCCTGCGGGCGCGAGAAGCTCAAGCTTTTCCAAGTCCTTATTCTCCTGTCAACAGATGTATTTTTAAGCCGAATCGGCTATATTAACTGGTATTATAGCACAGAACCCGCTGATGAAATATCGCAAAATCGCCGCTCTTAACGCCGGATATTCCGCGCGGAGAGCCTTGCCGCCGTAAACAACTGAAGTTGTTATGGACAGCTGAAGCATAGCCTGTCAGAATCTTCTATCACTGCTCACTCGAAACGCCTTGACCGCAGGCTGCTGCGCGAGCAATAAACCTTTCGCATTGAACTAAAAGCGGCGGCGGAAGCATCGCAAGCGCTTTTTCGCTCATACGATCAGGTATCCCGTAGAAGGCTTCCGCTATCGCTCCCGACATTGCGGCAGTTGTATCGCAATCGCCTCCGAGTGATAATGTAAGCCTTATACACTGCTCAAAGCCCGTGCTTTCAAGAAAACATTCAAGCGCCTGAGGTACAGAATTTTGACAAGTCTCATCGTGCAGATACGAAGCCCTGATCTCATCGATCGTAAAGTCGAGCCTGTATCCGAGCTCTTCGGCGAACTTGCGGATATCATCCTTGGAGCACCCCTTTCTTGCGAGATAGACCGCTCCGGCAACAGCCTTTGCGCCTTTTATCCCCTCAGGATGATCGTGAGTCACTCTCGCGCTGTGTTCGGCAGCCTTAAGAGTAGCTTCAAGCTCGTCAAACAGCCATCCGACAGGAGACACTCTCATCGCGGATCCGTTGCCGTAGCTGCCGTACGCTTCCGGAGCATAAGTCCTCAGCCAAGCCGCAAAGCGCCCTCCGTATCCGGCATTCGGAAACAGTTCACCGAAATAACGCATTGATTTTATAAGAAGTCTTTCAAAAGCCTCTCCCCATGTACCGTGAAATTTACGAATGTATTCCGCGTCCATCAATGCCTGCGCCACGGCAACTGTCATTACCGTGTCATCCGTAAATGTGCAGTCCTGCCTGAAAAGCTCGATTTTTTCATAGTCCTTGCAGTTATCGAATTCATAAACAGAACCGCAAATATCTCCTATGATCGCTCCCAACATAGTAAACGCTCCTTTCGAAACCCGATCAGTCATATGATTCTATCTGAATGACAACAGCCTCGCCATTCTTACAGCAAACAAAGACATGATAAATTTCCCGAGGCTGAAACCCCTCAAACTATCGAGGCTGCTCAAAAGCTATACATTGAACAGGAAATTCACTATATCCCCGTCCTTCATTACATATTCCTTGCCCTCGGAACGCAGCAGGCCTTTTTCTTTAGCTGTCTGCATCGAAAAATTCATTTCCGCGAATTTATCATAATTTATGGTTTCGGCTCTGATAAAGCCTCTTTCAAAATCCGTGTGTATCTTTCCCGCAGCCTGAGGCGCCTTTGTACCGTCAGCTATTGTCCATGCGCGGCACTCGTCTTCACCGGCCGTAAGGAAAGATATAAGATTAAGGAGACTGTAGCTCGATTTTATGAGCTTCCCGAGCCCGCTTTCTTCAACTCCCATGTCCGCTAAAAACGCGGTTCTTTCCTCATCCGAAAGCTCGGCGAGTTCCGCCTCTATACCGGCGCAGATCGTAACTATACCTGAGCCCTCCTCTGCCGCATGAGCCTCAACGGCTGCTGAATAGGCGTTGCCCGACAGCTCATCCTCCGAAACATTCGCGACATATATCACGGGTTTATATGAAAGAAGCCCTGCGGCTTTGATAAGCTCTCTTTCTTCTTCGCTTTCCGTTTTGAACTGCCTCGCGTTCAAGCCCTGCTCCAGATGAGCCTGAAGTCTTTCAAAGAGCTCAAGCTCTGCCTGAGGAGCCTTGCTCCCGCCCTTCATAGAGGATCTGATCTTTCCTATCCGTCTTTCGAGTATCTCCATATCGGACAGTATCAGCTCTGTATCTATGGTCATTATATCGGCGCACGGATCTATCCTTCCGTCGACATGAACTATGTTTTCGTTGTCAAAGCATCTTACTACATGAACTATCGCCTCGACCTCGCGTATATGTCCGAGGAACTGATTGCCAAGACCCTCGCCCTTTGAAGCGCCCCTTACGAGACCTGCTATATCGCAGAACTCGACCGCAGCATAAACGGTCTTTTTTGAGTTGTAGACCTCGTGCAGTTTATCTATGCGCCTGTCTGGCACCGCGACTATACCAACATTTGGCTCTATCGTGCAGAACGGATAATTGGCCGCCTCAGCGCCGGCTTTAGTAATAGCATTAAAGAGTGTACTCTTCCCTACATTAGGAAGCCCTATTATTCCTAATTTCATCTTGTCTCCTAAACACAAAATAAAGAACTGTTCCGGCGGCCGCGGCAACGACGCTCAGAAGCTGCGCCTGCCTTATCGAGCCGATGTAGAGGCTGTCTGTCCTTAAGCCTTCCACAAAAAATCTTTCCGCAGAATAAAGTATCATATAAAGGCAGATGAGCTGCCCCTTGAATTTCACCCGTCCGCTTTCATCGAGCCAGAGCAGGAACAAAAAGAGCAGAAAGCACCAGAGCGATTCGTAAAGAAATGTCGGGTGTACCCACTCGCCGTCCGCATATATAGCCCAGGGCAGAGAAGTGGCTCCGCCGTGAGCCTCACTGTTGAAATAATTTCCCCAGCGCCCCACCGCCTGCGCGAGCGGCCAGGCCGGCGCGACAAGCTCTATCCATGACAGTATGTCTTCTTTGTAATGTCTGCCCACAAGAAAAAGCGCCGCAAAGGCTCCTATCAAGGTTCCATGAATTGCAAGTCCGCCTCCGCGGAAATTAAGTATCTCATCAAGATGCTCTTTATAATAAGCCCATTTGAAGATCACATAATAGGCTCTGGCGCCCAATATTCCGGCAGGCGCGCAGAAAATAAAAAAGTCAAGAAGCCTGTCCTTTGACAAGCCCTTTTTCGGCGCCCTGAGCATGCACATCCAAAGCGCGAGCAGCATGCCGGATGTAAGGCATATAGCGTACCATCTTATCTCGACCCCGAAGACCGTGAAGGCTACGGGATCAGGCACAGGAAGCCATCCCATGATCAAAGCTCCCTTCTTCCTTCGAGGGCTTTTGAAAGAGTCACCTCGTCGGCATATTCAAGATCCCCGCCCACAGGGATGCCGTGAGCTATCCTTGTGACCTTTATCCCGGCAGGCTTTACGAGTCTGGCTATATACATAGCCGTAGCCTCGCCCTCTATGTTCGGATTGGTGGCAAGTATGAGCTCTTTTATATCCTCTGACTGCAATCTCAGGATAAGCGACCTGAGATTTATATCATCCGGACCTATCCCGTCTATTGGCGATATTGCGCCGTTCAGCACATGGTATAAGCCGTTGTACTCCCTTATCCTTTCCATGGCATGAACATCTCTGGGGCTTTCAACAACGCAAATAATTGAATGCTCCCTGCTGTCGCTTCCGCATATAGGACAGGGGTCTACATCGCTCAGATTGCCGCAAACGCTGCAATATTTCATACCGCTTTTCGCTTCTTTTATGGCGTCGGCAAGCTGATTTGCCTCATCATCACTCATCGAGAGTATGAAAAAAGCAAGTCTTTGCGCAGTTTTTCCGCCGATTCCGGGAAGCTTGCCGAGCTCCGCTATCAGTCTGCTTAAGGGTTTAGCGTAATAATTCATGATCAGAAGCCGAGTCCTAAGGAACCGAGCCCTCCGCTCAGCTTGTTCATTTCGCTTTGGGCGTATTCGTCTATACGGCGCATTGCCTCGTTTGAAGCCGCGATTATAAGATCCTGAAGCATTTCAGGATCGTCGAGAACTTCCTTGTCTATTTTAACGGAAACAAGCTCATGCTTGCCGTTCACCGTGATCGACACGGCTCCGCCGCCGGCGCTTGCTTCCATCTCGGTCTCGTCTATTTTCTCCTGTATGCTGCCCATCTGAGCTTGCATTGACTGGAGCTGCGCCATTTTCGCCTGCATATCCTGCTTGGGCGCGTGAGGCTTTTTGCCTGCTTTCATTCCTTTTCCCATTTCATATCCTTTCAAAGCTTATATTTTACAGTTATTATACGGATCTTAAAAGATCCTCTGAGAGACTGCGCTGTTTGACATTCACAGAAAAATCCGGACTCATCGGCTGCCGGAGGCTCCCTGCCTTCCTGAGCTGCCTGCGGCCATTTCTATAAGCGCCAGCTCTACCAGCACCCTCGGCCTCGGAGACCAGCGCGCGCTTTGCATAGCTTCAGAAAGTAGCCTTATGTATCTGTCGAGCTCTCTTAAGCCGGCCTTTGAAGCCTGCTCTTTAAGCCTTGATATATTTTCAAGGCTCAGATTCAGAACATCCTCGGGCTTTTCAAGGTATCTTACAAGCAAAAGGTTCCTCAGATGCTCCAGAAAATCGCGGGTAAACTGCCCGACATCCTTACCGTTGGTCAAAAGAGCGTTGAGAGCCGCAAGCGCTCTTCCCGCGTCCCCGCAGATCAAAGCGTCGCTTATTTTCAGACAGGCTTCGGTGCCCGTCATTCCCAAAAGGAAAAGCACATCGTCGCGGCTCAGGCTTTCCGAGCCCGATATGCAGCGATCCAAAAGCGAAAGCGCGTCGCGCACGGATCCGTCGGCGTTTGAAGCAAGAAGCCTGAGCGCGTCGTCATCAGCCCGCACTCCGAGCTCGTCGCATACAGCCCTGAAATGAGAAACTATTTTCTCCTCAGGCACACGCCTGAAATCAAGTCTCATGCAGCGCGAAAGTATAGTCTGCGGGAGCTTTTCCGGCTCCGTCGTGGCCAGTATGAAAACGGCGTGCTCCGGAGGCTCCTCAAGAGTTTTCAGAAGAGCGTTCGCTGCCGCTCCGGTGAGCATATGGGCCTCGTCAAGTATATAGACCTTTCTTCGGCCTGATGCCGGGGGATAGTTTACGCTCTCTCTTATATCTCTTATATCCTCGACAGAATTATTCGAGGCCGCGTCAAGCTCTATAACATCTATATGATTGCCTGCCGCTATGGCCCGGCAGCTTTCGCATTCGCCGCAGGGCAGAGAATCTCTCGGGGAATCGCAGTTGAAGGCTTTCGCAAGCAGCCTCGCGGTTGTAGTCTTTCCGGTGCCCCTCGTTCCGCAAAAAAGATAGGCATGCCCGGCGCTGTCAGTTCTTATCTGATTTTCAAGTATTTTAATTATATGCTCCTGCCCGATAACTCTTTCGAATACTTCGGGGCGAAAAGCCCGGTACAATGCCTGATACATAGCTTCTCCTTAAATTAAAAGTCAGTCCGCCTGATGAGCCCGGGATGGTCTGCGGCACACAGGAGAGTCCGCTTATCGCTGCTTCCTTCCGGACCTGACGAGGTTCACAGCCTCCCGTTGCGCAGGACCCGGACTCATCAGACGGGCTGACCGCAATATTAATTTATTATACTACTTTTATTGCCGATAGCCTATATTCAGTTTTGATCCTTGCTCAAGGCTTTTTACAAAGCTACTTATCAGGATCTTTTTTCGAGTATGGCGTTTATGGCCTGAGGCAGATCGCCGAGAGCCTGTTCGAATTTAACTCCGTACCAATGGCTTTCGTCGCCTACCGTTCTTTCTATGCAGCCGCAGGTATAGGCCGCCGCAAGCCCCGCGGCGAGATAGTTGTCAAGCCCGCGCATTTTAGCGCCTACAAAGGCCGATGAATATATATCTCCGGTGCCGTGATAGGATCTCGGGATCCTCTTATGCTCATAGTGTCTGAACTCTCCCTGCTCGTATACCGCGACACCTGTCTTACCCTCTTTGAAGCCTACGCCGGTCATGATTATATTTTTGCAGCCCATGGCCTCGAGCTTATAGCACAGCTCTCTTATGTAGCCCTCGTTATATTCCTCTTTGTATTCAGAGCCTGTCAAAAAACAGGCCTCGGAGATATTAGGTATTATTATATCCGCGTAAGCGCAGAGCGATTTCATTGCATCGACATATTCCTGATCGAAGGCCGGGTAAAGCTGTCCGTCGTCCGCCATAGCCGGGTCCACTATTTTCGCGCCGCCCTCATTAAGGCAGCTGTTCATTATGCTCTTGACAAGCTCTATCTGCGGGACCGAGCCGAGATAACCGGTATATACCGCGTCGAACTTTATGCCGCCCTCTACCCATTTCTGTTCTATAGCCTTGAACTCGCCGCTTAAGTCGAGGCAGGTGAAGCCCGTCTCTCTGAACTTTCCGGCCGTGTGAGTTGAAAGCACCGCCGAGGGAAGTATGGCGCATTCTATTCCGCAGGCCGAGATCACCGGAAGCGCGACTGTCGTGCTGCACTGTCCGAAGCAGGATATATCCTGAATACTTAAAACTTTTTTGTCCATAAAAATCACTCTTTCTGTTCCGTATCAAAAGTAAAGCAAACCAATTGATTATACTATTAAATTCCGTTTATATCAGCTATTTTATCATTTCTCTGAATTCCGCCTCGTCTATCACGCGTATGCCGAGCGAACGGGCCTTATCCAGCTTGCTTCCGGCCTCATCTCCGGCCAGCACATAGCTTGTTTTCCGCGAAACGCTGCCGCTCGCCCTGCCTCCGAAGCTTTCTATCAAAGCCGAGGCCTCGTCTCTGGTCATGCCGGGCAAAGTGCCTGTAAGAACGAAGCTGAGACCTGCGAAACGCTCATCCTTTTTATCGGGAAGACTGCTTTTCATATTTACGCCGAGCTCCCTGAGCCTTTCTATGAGCTTTATATTCTCCGGCTCGGAGAAAAAGGCCTTTATATCGGAGGCGGCAACCTCTCCGAAATCCCGAAGCCGCATCAGCTCCTCCTCGCTCGCGTTCATAAGCTCGTCCATATCGGCATATGCCGAGGCAAGCGTCTTAGCGGACTGCTTTCCGACATTTCTTATACCAAGACCGGTTATAAGCCTGTCGATGCCGTTGCTCTTTGATCTTTCGATAGCTGAAAGGATATTCTCGACGCTTTTTCTTTTTCCTACTATGCCCTCTTCTATGAGCTTTTCCTTGTTCTTATAAAGCTCGTATATATCCGCGATATTCTTTATATATCCCTCAGATATCAGCGCCTCTATGGCTGCCGGGCCGAAGCCCTCCATATTCATCGCGTCCCTGCTTATGAAATAAGCCATGGCTCTGCCGTCTTTTGCGGGGCAGCTCTTTCCGCTGCAGCGCAGATGTACTCCGCCATCCTCGCGTTCAGCCCTCGCGCCGCAAACCGGACAGTATTCGGGCATACGGTACGGCTTTGCGCCAGGCGGTCTTTTTTCCTTGACCACGCTCAGCAGCTCGGGGATTATATCCCCGGCTTTTTGAACTATGACTCGGTCGCCTATTCTTATATCTTTTTCGTCTATGTAATCCTGATTGTTCAGTGTAGCCTTTGAAACTGTAGTCTCGGCAAGCCTCACCGGGGAAAGTATCGCAAGAGGCGTCATGCGCCCTGTGCGCCCGACCTGCACTATTATATCCTCAAGCAGCGTTTCCTTTCGCTCTGGCGGATATTTATAAGCGACTGCCCAGCGGGGAGTTTTAGAGCTCATCCCGAGGAGCTTTCTGTCGTTCAGAGGATCGAGCTTCACGACCGCGCCGTCGATAGCGTAATTGAGCTTCCAGCGTACGCGTCCTATTTCTTCTATGGCCTCCCATACTTCTTCGGCGCTTTCCGCCCTGATTATTCCCGGGGAAATGCTGAAGCCCTGAGATCTCAGCCATTCAAGGCTTTCTATATGAGAGCTGAAGCTTTTGCCCTCAGCTATCTCAAGATTGAAAATGAATATATCAAGCCCGCGCTCCGCGACGAGCCCCGGGTCAAGCTGACGCAAAGTGCCCGCAGCCGAATTTCGCCGGTTCTGATAAAGCTTTCTGCCCTCCTCGAGCTGCTTTTTATTGACAGCCTCAAAGCTTTCTGTGGACATATAGCATTCGCCGCGCACCTCAAGGTAGGGCAGCTTTTCATTTATGCTTTTAGGAACGCTTTTTATGGCAAGCGCGTTTTCATAAACGCCCTCTCCGGTGATTCCGTCGCCCCGCGTTATAGCCTCTGTCAGCTTTCCGTCTTTGTATCTTAAAACCAGAGTCAGCCCGTCTATCTTTTTTTCAACTGCGAAGACAGCGCCCGGGATATCTTTTTTGACCCTGTCCACAAAGGCGAATACTTCTTCCTTTGTAAACACATCCTGAAGCGATATCACGGGGACATCATGCAGGAGCTTCTTAAAGCCCCGCTTGGCCTCTCCGTGGACACGAAGACTTGGGCTTTGGGCATGAACAAGCTCGGGATATTCAGCCTCAAGCTCACGAAGCTCAAGAGAGAGCCTGTCATATTCATAGTCGCTTATCTCCGGATCGTCGTTGTCGTAATATTTTTTATTGTGATAGGCGATGAGCTCGTAAAGCTCCTCGATTCTTTTTTGTGCGTCCATACTGTTTTCCGTTTATCAATAGCCGCCGATTTTCCATACGCCGCCGATTTCACGGCGCGGAGCAAACCT
>JBHCAF010000086.1:0-8591 GCA_041798185.1 Bacillota bacterium | reverse complement strand
TGAGCTTACCAAAAGCGAGCTCAGAGACTACGCCAAGCTGCTCGAAAAGGAAATGCGCGCAGCCGCGGGCGAGCTGCAGTTCGAAAGAGCGGCGCTGCTGCGTGACCGTCTTCTTGAGATAAGAGCGGAAATATAAAAACCATCTCAAATCTTATCAGAGCCGTGACAAAGTGCGGCGGGCCAGCGGAAAATAGCGGCAAGCTTGCCGCAAAGGATGTCGGTGCCGCGGCAAAGTGCGGCAGACGGCGAGCGATAAAATAATTCATGAGCGCGAGCAGGCCCGAAGCAGGGCTTGCGGAAAATGATACAAAGAAATAAGGAAATGCAGAAGGATCTCGTAATAAGAGGCGCGAAGGCGCACAATCTTAAAAATCTTAATATAACAATACCGCGCGATAAATTCGTCGTTATAACCGGCCTGTCGGGCTCCGGCAAATCTTCACTGGCCTTTGATACCATCTACGCCGAGGGTCAAAGGCGCTATGTTGAATCTTTGAGCGCCTATGCCAGGCAGTTTCTGGGGCTTTTGGACAAGCCCGATGCCGAGTCCATAGAAGGGCTTTCTCCGGCTATTTCCATAGATCAGAAAACCACGAGCAAAAATCCGCGCTCTACCGTAGGCACGGTGACCGAGGTCTATGACTATCTGAGGCTTCTTTACGCTCGTATCGGAGAGCCTCACTGCCCTGTATGCGGCAGAAAGATTTCAAGCCAGAGTGCGGATCAGATAGTTGACCAGCTTTTAGAGTTTGAGGAAGGAAGCAGGATAATACTTCTCGCTCCCGTGATACGCGCCAAGAAGGGCAGCCACGAAAAGGTGCTCGAGCGTATAAGGCGCGAGGGCTTCGTGCGCGTTCGCGTAGACGGCGAGATTTATAATCTAGAAGAAGATGAGATAAAGCTTCAGAAAAGCTATAAGCACAGCATTGAGATAGTGACGGACAGGCTTGTGGTACAAAGCGGACGGACAAGCCGCTTTGCGGAAAGCGTCGAGCTGAGTCTCGCTCACGGAAACGGGCTTTGCGGGGCATTGATCAGCCTGCCCGGCGGGGAGAGCCGCGAGGAGCTTTACAGCACCAAGCTCTCTTGCCCCGAGCACGGCATAAGCATAGAGGAGCTTGAGCCGCGTGACTTTTCTTTCAACTCGCCCTTCGGCGCTTGCCCGGAATGCAACGGTCTGGGCTTTGTCGAGAGCATGGATGAAAAGCTTCTTGTCGAGGACGAGGAGCTCAGCATAAATGACGGCGCCATCGCAAAGGCCTTTGCCAGCATGGAATATTCGGGCTTTTACAAGCAGCTCATAGGAGGTCTCGCAAAGGAGCACGGCTGCGATCTTGACACTCCGTATAAAAAGCTTCCGAAAAGCTTCAAGAATGAGCTTATGAACGGCACCGCCTCAAGGAAGATAGATTATTACTATGAACGGCGCGACGGAAGCCTCTCTCACAGGCATGACAGCTTTGAAGGGATCATACCCAATCTTCTGAGGCGGCACGGCATGACGAATTCCGAGGCCATAAAGGAAAAGATCGAGGATTATATGTCCGTCGATGTATGCCCCGCCTGCAAGGGCAGGAGGCTTCGCCCGGAGATACTTGCCGTGACTCTCGGAGGCAAAAATATAGATGAGTTCTGCCGTATGTCCATAGACGAAGCGCTGGAATTCAGCGTAAAGCTTGAAAAAAGTCTTGATAAAAAACAGACTGCAATAGCGCGGCTCGTCTTCAAGGAGATAAAGGCCCGGCTGCAATTCCTTATAGATACGGGGCTTGATTATCTGACTCTCGCGAGGTATTCGGCGAGTCTTTCCGGCGGAGAAGCCCAGCGGATAAGGCTCGCGACTCAGATAGGCTCCTATCTTGTCGGCGTCATGTATATACTCGACGAGCCTTCGATAGGCTTGCATCAGAAGGATAATCAAAAGCTGCTTGCGGCTCTTCGCAATTTGTGCGAGCTCGGAAATACTCTGCTTGTCGTCGAGCACGACCAGGAGACTATGGAGGCCGCCGATCAGATAATAGATATAGGGCCCGGCGCGGGCCTCGGCGGAGGCTATCTTGTGGCGCAGGGAGATATAGAGGAAATAAAGCGCTGCAAAGAGTCCGTGACAGGACAATATCTTTCCGGCGCAAAGCAGATCGCTATTCCCGAAACAAGGCGGCAAGGAAACGGCAGCTCGATATGGGTCAGGGGGGCTTCGGAAAACAATCTGAAGGGTCTTGATGTCGAGTTTCCTCTTGGCAAATTCATATGCGTTACCGGCGTTTCCGGCAGCGGAAAATCGAGCCTCGTGAACGACATACTCTATAAGGCTCTTTCACAGGAGCTTTACAGATCGAAGACCAGACCCGGCAGGCATAAAAGGCTCGAGGGCGTTCATAACATCGATAAGATAATAGGAATAGACCAGAGTCCGATAGGAAAATCTCCACGCTCGAACCCCGCGACCTATACCGGAGTGTTCACAAATATACGGGCGCTTTTTGCTCAGACTAATGAATCCAAGATAAGGGGTTACAGCGCCGGAAGATTCAGCTTTAATATACCGGGAGGGCGCTGCGAGGCGTGTAAGGGAGACGGCATAATAAAGGTTGAAATGAATTTTCTGCCCGATGTATATGTCCCATGCGAGCTTTGCGGCGGGGCGCGGTATAACAGGGAAACGCTCGAGGTCAAGTATCGCGGAAAAAGCATATATGATGTTCTCGATATGACGGTCGATGAGGCTATGGTATTTTTCGAGAATATACCGAATATAGCAAAGCAGATAAAGACTCTCCAGGAGGTCGGGCTCGGATACATAAAGCTCGGACAGCCCTCTACGCAGCTTTCAGGAGGCGAGGCTCAAAGAGTGAAGCTTTCCACCGAACTCTCAAAGCGCAGCACGGGCCGGACGCTTTATATACTCGACGAGCCGACTACGGGTCTTCATTTTGCAGATGTCGACAGGCTAATAGGAGTTTTACAAAGGCTCGTGGATTCCGGGAATACGGTCATAGTCATTGAGCACAATCTTGATGTTATAAAGACTGCCGATCATATAATAGATATGGGGCCCGATGGAGGAAACAAGGGCGGCCTCGTCATAGCGGAGGGAACTCCCGAGGAGGTCGCTAAGGTGAAAGGCTCATATACGGGACAGTTCCTCAAAAAGATATTGCGGAGGTAAAGCATTTATGGAAGTTTTCAGAATGGATTCGGCTGACGGCAAAAGCTCGCTGTACTGCCGCAAATGGATCCCCGAGGGCCAAGTCCGCGCCGTGCTTCAGGTGATACACGGCATGAACGAGTATATAGACCGATACGCGCCTTTTGCGGAATGGCTCTGCGCCAACGGCATACTGGTCGCGGGCGATGATCATATAGGGCATGGTCACAGCGTTGAAAGCAGAGAGGATCTCGGCTTTTTCGGCTCGGCGAACGGATGGTGCAATATGGTTGCGGACGAGCACGATCTGAGGCTCAGGCTTCAGTCCGAATATCCCGGGATACCTTATGTAATGCTCGGCCACAGCTTCGGATCATTTTTGATGCGGGCCTATCTTAGTACGCAGGATATCTCAGGCCTTTCGGGTAGCATAGTTATGGGAAGCGCGGGCAGCAATCCTATGCTTGCTCCCGGTCTTTTGCTGACACGGCTTATAAGAGCCTTGAAGGGCGAGCGACACAGAAGCAGGCTCATAAGCTCGATGGCCTTCGGAAGCTACTGCAAGCGTATCAAAGACCCTGTAAACAGCTATGCGTGGCTGAGCCGCGATGAGGATATCTGCCTTTCGGTCGTGAAGGACAGCCTTTACCGCTTCAATTTCACAGTTGCGGGCTACGAGGATATGTTCAGGCTGCTTCGCTATATCAGCTCTGAAGAGTGGTATAAAAGCGTTCCGCGCGAGCTTCCCATACTGCTTTGCTCGGGCTGGGACGATCCCGTCGGAAATTACGGCAAAGGCCCCGCCGAGATCGCGGACAGGCTCGAGACCGAGGGCTGCAATATCAATCTCGTGCTTTATGAGGCAATGCGTCATGAGATACTCAACGAGCTTGATAAACAGACCGTGTGGGAAGATATGCTCGGCTATATACTCGATATGGCTGACGGAGTGTGCGAGGGCGGCGAGGGCTCTGACTGCGCTCTTCATTATTAGCCGCTATTTATGACAGCGGCTCCTTTTGGAGTGCGCGGCGGCCCGGCTGCGGCAAAATATTAGGGGAATGATTATGAGGCGGCCTGGTAAATCGGCCGCGGCAGGATATTAGATAACGATGATATGAGAAAGCGCTGCGGCTCGGCAAATCGGCCGCGCAGGGTATTAGAGAACGATGATGCGAAGAAGCGCTGCGGCCCGGCAAATCGGCCGCGGCAGGATATTAGATAACGATGATATGAGGAAGCGCTGCGGCTCGGCAAATCGGCCGCGGCAGGGTAATCAGTAATCAGTAATTACGATACGGAGCGGATCAAATGGTACACATAGGAAATTCATGGGACGATAAACTGAAGGGTGAGTTTGAAAAGGAATATTATCTGAAGCTCAGGGAGTTTCTCAAAAGCGAATATTCCTCGCGCAGGATATATCCTGATATGCACGATATCTTCAACGCCCTGAAAGCGGCAAGCTACGAGACCGTGAGAGTCGTGATCATAGGGCAGGATCCGTATCACGAACCCGGGCAGGCACACGGCATGGCCTTCAGCGTGCAGCCGGGAGTCGAAGCTCCGCCGAGTCTCAAGAATATATATAAGGAGCTCGCAAGCGATATACGCGGCTTTGAGATACCCGAAAGCGGCTTTCTTCAAAGCTGGGCAGAGCAGGGCGTGCTGCTTCTCAACGCCGTGCTGACCGTGAGAGCTCATCAGGCGAACAGCCACAAGGGAAAGGGCTGGGAAAGCTTTACCGACAGGGTCATAGAGTTGGTGAACGAAAAGTCCTCGCCTGTGGTATTTCTTTTATGGGGCGCCAATGCGCGGGCCAAGAAGCTTCTGATAACAAATCCCGTTCATCATGTACTCGAGGCTCCTCATCCCAGTCCTCTCAGTGCGTATAACGGCTTCTTTGGCTGTAAACATTTCAGTAAATGCAATGAATTGCTTGAAAAATCGGGGCAAGAGCCTATAAATTGGCAAATAAAATGAAAAAATTAAGAAAAAGGCTTGCGCAGGCAGGCCTTTTTGCTTATAATAAACAAAATTTTGTATACAGCCGGAAATTTAGTATACATATCTTGATATTGTATACAGTTTGGGAGGATCTTCATGGCAGGTCGCGCAGTTTACGGACAGAAAGCCTCTTCCGCGCCGCGGGAGGAAGGAATAAGCAAAAAATATATAGAGCTCGCAAAGGCGAACAACCCGGCGGAGCCTGAATTTCATCAGGCGGTCGAGGAGGTCCTGATCTCGCTTGAGCCTGTGCTGAAAAAGCATCCCGAATACATAAGAGCTTCTCTCATAGAGCGTATGATCGAGCCGGAAAGGGTAATAAGCTTCAGGGTCACATGGCAGGATGATAAAGGGCAGGTCAATGTGAACAGGGGATACAGAGTTCAGTTCAACTCGGCCATAGGGCCCTACAAGGGCGGGCTCAGATTTGCCCCCGGCGTTTATCAGGGCATAATGAAATGTCTCGCATTTGAGCAGACATTCAAGAACAGCCTCACGGGGCTTCCCATAGGCGGAGCCAAGGGCGGCTCTGATTTTGACCCGCGCGGCAGATCCGACAGCGAGATAATGCGCTTTTGTCAGGCGTTTATGACAGAGCTTTACAGACATATAGCTCCGGATACGGATGTTCCGGCGGGCGATCTTGGCGTAGGCGCGAGGGAGCTCGGTTATCTTTTCGGTCAATATAAGCGTATAGCAAACAGCTACAGCAGCGGCGTTCTCACCGGAAAAGGTCTCTCCTACGGAGGGCTTCCCGGAAGGGCCGAGGCCACGGGCTACGGTATATGCTTTTTCCTGCGCGATATGCTCGAGGCCAACGGCGAAAGCATAGAGGGTAAGAGCGTTGTTATTTCGGGCTTCGGGAATGTTGCCTGGGGTACGGCTCAAATGCTTGAAAAAATGGGAGCGAAGCTTATAGCCTTCAGCGGACCTGACGGTTATATACTCGACCGTGACGGAATAAGCGGCAAAAAGGTCGAATACATGCTTGAGCTCAGAAACTCTGGCAAGGATATTTGCAGTCCCTACGCCAAAAAGTTTAAGACGGCCGAATTCTTCAAGGGCGAAAAGCCCTGGGGAGTAAAGGCTGATATCTATATACCCTGCGCGACTCAAAACGATGTCGATATGACCGAGGCGAAGAAGATAGTTAAAAACGGCTGCCGCTTTTACTGTGAGGGCGCAAATATGCCGACCACGAACGAGGCTCTTGAATATCTGCGTAAAAACGGCGTGATAATAGCTCCGGCAAAGGCCGCCAACGCGGGCGGGGTCGCCTGCTCGGCGCTCGAGATGTCACAGAACGCTCGAAAATATCCAATGGAGCGCGAGGAGGTATATGAAAAGCTCGAGGGCATAATGAAGCGCATACACGACGCTTCGGCCGCCGCGTCGAAAGAATACGGTCTCGGCTACGATCTTGTCGCCGGGGCTAATATAGCGGGCTTTCTCAAGATAGCCGACGCCATGATGGCGCAGGGTTATGTTTAGACAGCGTCGATCGCAGCCTGAAAAGGCTGCGATTTTTATTTTTACAGGGATAGAGGGCATTTTGTTAAAATTTTAACTTTATTTTTGACTCGTCTGAGAGTATAATATATGCACAGGTATTTTGGGGTTTTTGTACCCTTGATGCATATAGTTGTTTTTAGGAGGAAAACTATGGGCTATGTAGATTATGAAGTTAAGGGCATGGTTGGCGTTATCACGATCAACAGACCGAAGGCTCTCAACGCACTCAGTGACGAGGTTCTTTCCGATCTTGAGGCTGCTTTTGACGCGGTGGATCTTGAAGCTATACGCTGTATCGTTCTCACAGGCGCGGGCGAAAAGGCTTTTGTTGCCGGAGCTGATATAGGATCTATGGCTGTTATGAACGCTCAGCAGGGTGTTGATTTCGCTCTTCACGGAAACGCTGTTTTCAGAAAGATCGAAAACTTCCCGATTCCCGTTATCGCTGCGGTAAACGGCTTTGCTCTCGGCGGCGGCTGCGAGCTTTCGATGAGCTGCGACATAAGACTTGCTGCTGACACGGCTCTCTTCGGACAGCCCGAGGCAGGTCTCGGAATAACGCCGGGCTTCGGCGGCACTCAGAGACTGGCAAGACATATAGGTCTCGGAAACGCGAAGAAGATAATTTATTCCTGCAAGAACATAAAGGCTCCCGAGGCTTTGGCTCTCGGTCTCGTTCAGGATGTGTATCCCCAGGCAGAGCTTATGGACAACGCTATTAAGCTTGCCAACAAGATCGCTTCCAACGCTCCTATTGCTGTACGCGCATGCAAGGAAGCTATAAATGTAGGAATGCAGGTCGATATCGACAGCGCCGTTAAATATGAAGCCAATGTATTCGGCAGAACTTTCGGCGTAGATCAGAAGGAAGCTATGACAGCCTTCCTCGAGAAGAGAGAGCACGCTCCCTTCGTAAATAAGTAGCGGTCCGCACACAGGCGGGGATCCGCACTGATAAGTGTTTATATTCAGTTAATCACATAAATCAATTTTTTAGGAGGAAAAGAAAAATGAAAGTAGCTGTATTCGGCGCAGGCACAATGGGAAGCGGCATTGCCCAGACATTTGCAAAGGCTGGAGACGAGGTTAAGCTCGTTGACCTTAATCTTGATATCGTAAACGGCGCTATCGCTAAGATCGCCAAGGGCTTTGACAAGCAGATCGAAAAAGGCAGAATGGAAGCTTCCGCAAAGGACGCCATAATGAAGAACATCATCCCTGCCGAAAAGAAGGATATCGCTGATGTTGACCTCGTAGTTGAAGCTGCTCTTGAAGTTATGGACATCAAGAAGGCTCTCTTCAAGGAACTCGACGGCATCGTAAAGGACGGAGCTATATTCGCTTCCAACACCTCTTCTCTTTCGATCACAGAGATAGGCGCAGGCCTCAAGCACGATTTCATCGGCATGCACTTCTTCAACCCTGTTCCCGCAATGAAGCTTGTTGAGATCATCCGCGGAGCAAACACACAGCAGGCTACCTTTGACGCTATCAAGGCTGCAACAGAGAATATAGGCAAGGTTCCCGTAGAAGTTAACGAGGCTCCCGGCTTTGTTGTAAACAGAATACTCATTCCTTACTGCAACGAAGGCTTCTTCGTTCTTCAGGAAGGCATTGCCGCTGCTGCTGATATCGATACCGCGATGAAGCTCGGCTGCAACCATCCGATGGGACCCCTCGAGCTCTCCGACCTTATCGGTCTTGACATAGTTCTTGCTGTAATGAATGTTCTCTATACAGAAACAGGCGACAGCAAGTATCGTCCCTGCCCGCTGCTCAGAAAGTATGTTCGCGCAGGCAAGCTCGGCCGCAAGACAGGCGAAGGCGTATTCAAGTACTAATTTGTTCGTCCGCGCAGCTCCGAAAGGCAGCTGCGCGCAGGGCGACGCGTACGGCCCGGCTCCCTTTTGGAGCCGGGTTTTTT
>JBHCAF010000085.1:0-9822 GCA_041798185.1 Bacillota bacterium | reverse complement strand
AGAGGATTTTTTGCTTAATGACGCGCTCTGATGCTTCATCGGGCGGATGCGCCTTATGTTATAATATTTGCGAAAGGAAAAGATCATGAGGATATTATTGATAAACGGACCGAATATAAATCTGCTCGGAAGCAGAGAACCCGAAATATACGGAAGCGACAGCTACAGAGATCTTCTGATGCTCTGTGAAAAAAGCTGCAGGCAGCTCGGGGCGGAATGTATAAGCTTTCAGAGCAATCACGAGGGCGATATCGTTGATGTCATACAAAAAGCGGCGAAGGACAATATAGACGGCATAGTTATAAATGCCGCCGCGTATTCTCACAGCAGCATAGCAATACCGGACGCCCTCAAGGCGGTAAAAATAAGAGCGGTAAATGTGCATATAAGCGAGCCCCGCTTGCGCGAGGAGTTCAGAAAAACCGACTATACGGCTCTTGCCTGCGAGAAGACCTTTTCGGGCAAAGGCATAAGCTCTTACAAAGAGGCCATCGAATATCTGCTGAAAGATCAGACAAAGCTATAAAGGAGCATATACAATGGATATACGCATTGAACCGGGGAAATTGTGGGGCAGCGTGAAGCTACCCTCATGCAAGGCCGAAATGCACCGAAAAATAATATTGGGGACTCTTGCGAACGCGGGGCGCATAGACGGCGCGGATGAATGCGACGATACAAAGGCAAGCTTTGACGCGGCATATTCTATGTTCAGAAGCTATCCGAAAGAAGAGCCCGAGCTTAGATACTGCCGCTGCAAAGACTCCGCAGCGACTCTTCGGCTGCTGCTTCCGATGGCGGGGATAAGCGGAAGAAATATCCGCTTTGAAGGCTCGGACCAGCTCGCGAAAAGACCGGTCGCAGAGCTTTTGGAGCTTCTTCGCGCTCACGGTATGACAGTAGAAGGAGACAGGCTCCCTCTTACGGTATCGGGAAAGCTGCTGCCGGGAAGCTACATCGTGTCGGGCGATACGACATCTCAATATATATCGGGACTTCTTCTCGCGCTTCCTCTTCTTGACGGAGATTCGAGCCTTGATATAAACGGCTCCGCAAAAAGCAGAGGATATATAGAAATAACGCTCAAATGTCTTGAAGAGTTTCAGATAAAGATAGACGGAGAGTTCGGAAAATGGAAGATAAAAGGCAATCAAAAGCCGGTGCTTCCCCTGCCCCCGCAGGAGGTTCTTGACTTTGCGAAGCTGAAATTTCAGCGCAAATATAAAAAGCGCCCCAAGCCTGTCTCGCCGGGCTGCGGCATAAAATGCGAGCGCGACTGGTCTATTGCCGCAAATTACATAGCAGCAAACAGCTTCGGCTCGGATATACAGCTCGACGGCTTAAATGAGAGCAGTCTTCAGCCCGATAAGGCCATATATGAAAAGCTCAAAGCCCTGGGCACGGAAATAGATGTCGGTGAAACGCCGGATATAGCGCCACTGCTTGCTGTTGCGGCCTGCGGCTGCGAAAAAGATACGATATTGACGGGCTGCGAAAGGCTGAGATTCAAAGAAAGCGACCGCATTGAAAATATAGTATCTATGATAAACTCGCTGGGCGGCCGCGCCGAAACGGACGGCAGCAGCATAAAAATACACGGCGAGGCGGGGCTTAAAGGAGGCCTCGTCGATCCGCGAGGAGATCACAGAATAGCGATGGCAGCCTGTATAGCGGCGCAGATCTGCAACGAGCCAGTCACCGTCAAAGGCGCGGAATGCGTATCTAAATCGTGCATAAACTTTCTTATGGACTGCACCTGGCTCGGAGCGAAGATATATTACGGGATATAGCGGACAGCTCAAACGATATTACAAAACTCTGCAAAAAGGAACGGTAAGATGAACAACAGATATTTTGACCACAGAATGCACGCCGTAAGCTCGGCGAGAAAGCTTATTTCAGCGCTTAAAGCGGCAGGAAGCGATACCGCCGATATCACGGCGGACGAGCTTTGCGATACTGTGATAAAGGGCGTTATACAGCTTGCTCTTGCAAAGCAGGAGCTTGACGGCGACAGAAAAAACGAGATCCGAGAACAGCTTATGAACGATATAAATATGCGAAACAGAAAGCTTTCAGAGGCGCGCTTCGAGCGCTGCGTCAATATATGCGCCGAGGGCTTTAAGGCGGGGAAAAGAAACGACTATCAGTTCTTCTGGAATATGATCAAGGAAGCAATGTACTGCGTTGAAGAGGCTTCCGAGGAACGCTTCGGCTTCAAGCTCGACGCTTCGACCGTTTCTTATCATATATCAAACGCGGCAAAGGAAGCCGTAGGCGCCGTGGGCCTTGAATACTCCTGCGGCCAGATGGTTTTTTAACTATGAAATACTTTATAGCGGGGCCCTGCGCGATCGAATCGAAGGCGCAGATAGAAGAGGTGGCAGCGGCGGTAAAGGTCGCGGGAGCCAATATATTAAGAGGCGGAGCCTTCAAGCCGAGAAGCTCTCCTTATACCTTTCAGGGGCTCGGCGCGGAAGCGCTGAAGATGCTGTCAAAGGCGGCAAAGGCCAACGGCATGCTTTCCGCTTCGGAGATACTTGACGCCTCCGAGCTTGAAAGCTTCAGGGATATAGACATACTTCAGGTAGGCTCGCGCAATATGCAGAATTTCACCTTGCTGAAGGCTCTCGGAAAACAGGATAAGCCTGTGATATTAAAACGAGGCTTCGCAAACACCGTAAACGAATGGCTTCTTGCCGCGGAATATATAATAAGCGGCGGAAACGAACAGGTAATACTCTGCGAGCGCGGCATAAGAAGCTTTGAGGACAGCACCCGTTTTACTTTGGACATCTCGGCCGTTCCGGTAGTTAAATCCCGCTCGGCCCTTGATATAATAGTCGACCCCTGCCATGCGGCCGGAAACTGGGAGTATGTGATCCCGCTTTCCAAAGCGGCCCTTGCCGCCGGAGCCGACGGTCTTATGATAGAGGTCCACTGCGACCCCGAGCACGCGCTGTCCGACGGCGCGCAAAGCCTGACTCCTAAAAATTTTGAAAGACTCAGCCGCGAGCTTGCCGATATCTAAAGCATATTACGACATCTGAACAGTATAGCATAACAAACAAAGGCGTTAAGGAGCCTTCCCGGGGGAAAAGATGACTGATACCGCAAATAATAAAGCCCTGAAAAAGCAAAGATATATAAAAAAAACTGAACGGGCGCAGCGTGAGCTTCTGCCGGAGCTTGAAGCTGCAAGACTTCAGATAGACGCGATAGACGAAAGGATAGCGGAGCTGTTCTGCGACAGACAAAAGCTCAGCGCCAAGATCGCGGGAATCAAAAAAGCCGCCGGGCTTCAGACCCTTGATCTGGTGAGAGAAGAAGAGGTGATGAAAAAAGCGGAGCGGCGCTGCGGCGTCTGCGGCAGAGAGCTCTTCAAAACAATAATGGAGCTCTCAAAGCGCGAACAGGCAAAATATAAATAATATAAATGCCGGAAACGGTATTTATCTACCAAAGCCGTTCAGGGTAAAGCCCTGCGGCTATTTTTTCTCTTATCGCCCTGACGACCGCCGGCTTATCTTCTTTATAGGTGACCCCGTACCAGCGTTCGGCGCTCGGTATCACCTTTACGCTTGCCCGGCCCTCATCGACCAAAGCTCCGACCACCTTGGGAATGAAAAACTCGCCCTTAAGACGGTCGGTCTTGAGTATTTTTTCGAGCTCCGCGGGAAAGCGTTCCGCAAGCTCCTTCATTATTCCGGGAGTAAAGCCGAACATATTCATGGACGCCAGACTTCCTGCAGGGATCTCCGTCCAGCTTGCGCCGTCGTCCTCGCTGAAGCTTATCCTGCCGTTTATGCTCGCCACCTTGAGTCTCTCATCGATCTTTTCAAGAAAACCGTCCTTTTCTCTGCATATGCCGCGCGCTACCGTGCCGTGCTCGGTCAGAGTGTTTTCGATTTTGTAGCCTATCATGCAGTAATCGTATTTCTCGCCGTCCTTCGCCGTGGAGAGAAAATCGTAAATGCTTTTGAAAGCTCCCGCGCCGTAATAATCATCGGCGTTTATAACGGCAAAGGGGCCTTCTATCATATCCTTTGCCATCAGTATCGCGTGCCCTGTTCCCCACGGTTTGTTTCTGCCTTCGGGGACGGAAAAGCCCTCGGGAAGCTTGTCGTTTTCCTGAAAAGCATAATGGAGCCTGAGCGCCTTGCCCGCGCCGTTTTCCGTTATTTCCCGAAATTCTTTTTCTATATCGTGCTTTATCACAAAATAAACATCCTCAAAGCCGGCGCGCTTCGCGTCATAGAGTGAATAGTCTATTATGATCTCGCCGTTAGGGCCTATGGGGTCGATCTGCTTGAGACCGCCGTAGCGGCTGCCCATGCCCGCCGCCATTATGAGTAAAGCAGGTTTCATATTTTGCACACTTTCTTTATTCTTGCCGCGCACTCCTCGGGAGTGCCGTTATTATCTACTGTCACATCGGCGCAGCTCTCATAAAGAGGCTCCCTTTTTTCATAGAGCTTTTCGAGATCTCCGGAAAGCGGACGGCGCTTTACCGAAAGCTTGTCCAGATCCCGGCGCAGCCATACGAGAAGCTCGTTTCTCAGAGCTCTGCGGTTTTCCTCAAGGCCGAGTATACCTCCGCCCGTCGCTATCACGGCGGCTTCATTTTTAAGAAGCTCGGCGAGCGCTCTGCTTTCGATTTTTCTGAAAGCCTCCTCGCCGTCCCTTGCTATAAGCTCCGCCGGATAGCTTCCGGTAAACTCTTTTACTTTCATATCGCTGTCGAAAAATTTTCTTCCGCTTTTCGCCGCAAGCAGTCTTCCTACATGGCTCTTGCCGCAGCCGGGCATGCCTATGAGAACAATCCTTTTGGTGCTCATAAAGCGGCGGGCCGCCTTTTCCGCCTGAAATTTCAGCATTTCCATACCGCCGGCGAAGCGAATTCCTCTGTTTTTCGCCTGCTTTAAGAGCGGCGTAAGAGCGGGCCGGTAAACAAGATCTATAACAAGCTCAAGCTTTGGAAAGGCTGAAAGATCACATGGACTCATGCCCTCAAGCTCCGTTCCCGCGGTACCTACGGGAGTCGCGTTTACGATGATCTCCGCGTCAGCCATGGCGGAAAGATCTTTGAGCTCCTGCCTTGAGCTTTGCCGAACACAGGCCGCGCGGCGTTCCTTCATAGCCTCGCACACAGTCCTTGCGGCTCCGCCGCGGCCGAGTATCAGCACTTTTTTTCCGCGTACATTAGAGCCCGAAGCGTTCAGAAGATGCAAAAAGCCGTAAAAGTCTGTGTTGTCGGCAACGAGCTTTCCGTCTCTTTCATAAATCGTATTAACAGAAGCTGTCCGTTTTACTATATCGCTTTTTATGTCGCAATATTTTTCAACGGCAAGCTTATATGGTATGGTAACATTTATGCCCCGCCAGCATCTGTTCTCAAAAAAGTCGTCGAGCTCATCGGCCTCACGCTCAAAAAGCTCGTAGTCATACAGCCCGTATGCCTCGTGTATTTTTTTACTGAGGCTGTAATTAAGTTTTCTTCCTAAAAGTCCGAATTCAGCCATTGCTCAAAATAACATCGCTAAGCGCTATGGCTATAGCGGCCTCAAGCACGACTCTGCCGCGCAGCCCTATGCAGGGATCGTATCTCCCGTTCAGCTTCAGCTTAACACTTTCGCCGCTTTTCAGATCGACGCTCTGCTGCTCCTTGTGTATGCTCGGGGTCGGCTTGAAGCTTACCTTAAGTTCAAGCGGAGTACCGCAGGCAAGGCCTCCCAAAAGACCTCCGCAGCGGTTTGTGGCAATCGTCGCGCCGCCTTTTCCGTCGGTAACAAAAGCGTCGTTGAACTCCGAGCCCTTCATGAAAGCGGCTTCTATACCCATTCCGAATTCAAGAGCCTTGACGCCCGGGATATTGAATATACAGGAGCTTATCACGGATTCCAGCCTGCCCTCTTCAGGGTTTCCGAAGCCCGCATAAAGCCCGTGTACCCGGGCGCTGACAAGAGCGCCCACGGAATCGCCGTCAAGCATAGCCTCTTCTATACGCTTTTCGTCGGGGTAAAGCAGGCAGCTTGAAATAAATATACCCTTCTCTGAAAGCAGCTGTCTGCACAAGGCGCCGGCAAAAACGACGGCCACCGTGCTTCTGGCGGAGCTGGCACCCTTAATAAAGCGGCCGCTATTCTTGTAATGACTGTAATCGCCGTGACCGGGCCTCGGTATAAAGTCTGAATCAAAGGCTGCGTCCTTAAGATCTCTGTTCTCGAAGCTTACTCTTATGATCTCGCCGCTTGTAACGCCGTTTTTTATACCGCTTGTTATTATGGGCAGATCGTCTTCTTTTCTTTGGGAAACGAGCGCGCATGACGACGGTCTGCGTCTTTCAAGCTGCTCGAGTATATCATCCATATCAAGCTCAAGGCCTGCCGGAAAACCTTCTATTTCCGCCCCGACCTCTTTTTCATGAGTTCCGCCGAAGCATTTGATTTTGAGAAAATCATTTATAAATATCATTATCCTGCTGCGGCCTTCAGGCCTCGCCGTCCAATCCTCTTAATAAAAATTCTCTTGCCTCTTTAAGGCTGAATTCCTTTATCTCACATTCGCCGAGCCTCACCGGAAGCACGAGGCTTATAATATTTCCTTTGCGTTTTTTATCAAGCGCTATCTGAGCGAGTATATCCTCTTTAGGTATATCGCAGGCATAAGGAAGCCCGTTGAGCGTGAGAGCTCTGTAAACTCTTTCGCAAAGCTTCTTGGAGCCTGTCGCCCTGCTCACGGTATAAAGCCCTATGGCCACAGCGTCACCGTGAGATATTTCATAGGCGCTCGCCTTTTCAACGGCGTGAGCGACGGTATGCCCGAGATTCAGGAGCCGGCGTGTTCCCCTGTCTTTCTCGTCCTCGCTCACAAGCCGGGCTTTTATAGCCGCGCTTTTGGCTATGATCTCTTCTATGTCAAAGCTGCCAAGCTCAAATGATTCAAACAAAAATCTGTCCGCGATGATACCGCATTTTATGCTCTCCGCAAGCCCCTGATTATAGACCTCAAGCGGCAAAGTATCGAAAACTCCGGGATCCACTATCACCTTAACAGGCTGATGAAAAGCGCCCGCAAGATTTTTGCCTTCTTTCAGATTCACTCCCGTTTTACCGCCTACGCTTGAATCGACCGCCGCGAGCACCGTTGTCGGGACCTGCACGAAATCTATGCCGCGCATATAGATCGCCGCGGCAAAGCCCGCGAGGTCGCCTACTACTCCGCCACCGAGAGCGACTATCATATCGCTTCTCGTAAATCTCATCTCGGCAAGAAATTCAACAAGCGACGAAGCAACCTCCATAGTCTTTGAGCTCTCGCCGCCTTCTATCACAAAATTGCATACCTCAAAGCCTCCCGACCTGAAAGAGACTCTCGCCTCTTCAAGATAAAGGCCTTCAACATTGCGGTCGGTAACTATACATATCTTCCCGGGAGCTATGAGTTCGCCCTCGGAATAGTCGGAATCGAGAAGCTTTTCCGCTCTGTCCTTCGCGATTATCTCGCCGCATCTGTCAAGTATGCCGTGCTCTATCAATATCTCATAGGGCTTTTCAGTTTTTACAAATACCGTTTTCATAAAAGCTTTTTATCAGAGCTTACTGATCAAGTCCGAGCCCGAAGCAGTCTCTCACGCGCTTCATAGTCTTTTCAGCGATTACGCGGGCGCGGGCCGCCCCATCATTAAGGCTTTCGATAAGCTCCGCGCTCTCCCTTATTTCGCTGTAACGCTCCTGCACCGGGCGAAGAGCCTCGGTAACAAGTTCTGCAAGATCTTTTTTGAGAGCACCGTAGCCCTGCCCTTCATAATCGGCGCAGAGCTCTTCCGTGCTCTTGCCGGTGAAAGCGGAATAAATGCCGAGAAGATTCGAAACTCCCGGCTTATTTTCCGTGTCGAAGCGTATCACTCCCTCGCTGTCGGTAGCAGCCTTCATTATCGATTTTTTTATCTTGTCGGGCGTATCGAGCAGAGATATCCTGCTGTGCTCGTTCGGAGCGGATTTGCTCATTTTCGAACGGGGATCGTCAAGAGCCATGACTCTCGCGCCCGCCTTGAGAAAACGCCCCTCGGGAACGGTAAAGGTCTGCCTGTAATTATGATTGACCCTTATCGCGAGGTCTCTGGCAAGCTCTATATGCTGCTTTTGGTCGTTTCCGACCGGTACTATATCGCTGTCATACAAAAGTATGTCGGCCGCCATGAGCACCGGGTAAGTGAGTAGCCCCGCGCCGACAGATTCTTTTCCGGAGGCCTTTGACTTAAACTGCGTCATCCTGAAAAGCTCGCCCGTATTGGCGCAGCAGTTCAGTATCCAGCCGAGCTCCGCGTGCTGACTTACAGCAGACTGCACGAATACTATGGATCTTTTCGGATCCACGCCTATGGCCATATAAAGCGCCGCGACATCAAGTATATGCTTTCTCAGCTCCTTAGGATCCTGCGGGACCGTTATGGCGTGTTCGTCGACTATGCAGTATATGCACTCATTTTCATCCTGAAGCTCCACGAACTGCCTCAGGGCTCCGAGATAATTCCCAAGATGAATATTCCCTGTAGGCTGAACGCCGCTGAATACTCTTTTCATTTTATATCAATTCCACCTGTTCTTCTGTTTCGAGCTCTTTTCCGGCTTCCTCGTCCAGCTCTTCGCTGGGGCACTTGGCCATGCTCACTATTTCTTCGCCCTCGTTCGTTCTCATTATATGAACGCCCTGAGTCGTTCTTCCGAGCTTGCTCACCTCGCCCGCGTTGATCCTTATTATGATCCCCTCGCTGTTTATGAGGAAAACATCGTCCTGATCCTTTACGACCATGGCGCCTATGAGCTCGCCGGTCTTGTCGAACTTGCTCTTGTCATAGGTGAGAAGACCCTTGCCTCCGCGCGCCTGAACCTTATATTCTTTGACCGGAGTTCTCTTGCCGAAGCCTTTTTTGGTCACGACAAGAAGCTGCTCCTTCTTTTCCGCAAGCTCCATTGAAACGACCTGATCGCCGGCCTCAAGAGTTATAGCCTTTACTCCGGCAGCGTTTCTTCCCATTTCCCGAACATCGTTTTCACTGAAGCATATGCACTTGCCGCGCGCGGTTATTATTATCACATTGCCTGTGCCGGAGCTTTCCTTTACGCTTATCAGCTCGTCTCCCTCATGCAGTCTGATGGCTATGAGCCCCGCCTTACGGTTGGTGTCAAGCTCCTTGATGCTCATCTTTTTGATCATGCCCTCTTTGGTGCAGAGTATAAGATATCTGTCGGCGCCGAAATCCTGAACGGGCAGCACCGCGTTGATCCGCTCTCTTTGCATTAGGTTCAGGAAGTTTATCGCCGGTACGCCCTTTGCCTGCCGGCTGCCCTCCGGTATCTCAAAGCCCTTTATTTTATAGGCTTTTCCGAAGTTTGTGAAGAAGGTCATATAGTCGTGTGTCGAGGTCGTGAGCAAATGCTTCACGAAATCGTTTTCACGGGTGCTCTGTCCGGTGATGCCTTTTCCGCCGCGCTTCTGCGTTCTGTAAGTGTCGGTCGGTATTCTTTTTATGTAGCCGAGGTGAGAGATCGTGACTACCACATTCTCCTCCTGTATCAGATCGGCTTCCTCAAATTCCTCGTCGTTTGCCTGTATGACGGTGCGCCGCTTGTCGCCCCATTTGTTTCTGAGCTCGGAAAGCTCTTCTTTTATTACCTCCATCAAAAGCTTCTCGTCGCCGAGTATGGCTCTGTATCGCCTGATCTTTTCCTGAAGCTCTCTGTATTCATCTTCGATTTTGTCGCGCTCAAGACCCTGCAGTCTTCTGAGCTGCATTTCCAAAATAGCCTGCGCCTGCTT
>JBHCAF010000084.1:0-3904 GCA_041798185.1 Bacillota bacterium | reverse complement strand
GTATTTTTGAGGAACCGCCCGACGCGCATTGACGCATCTGGCGGGCGGATTTATTCCTGACACTTTCCTTTATTTCTTCATTTTATCTATCATGCGCTTGTAGCCTTCGCTGCCGTATGTCATACAGCGGTTTATGCGCGATATAGTCGCGGCGGAGGCTCCTGTTTTTTCTTCTATCTCAACATAGGTCATCTTGGCGTCGAGGCATTTCGCGACCTGCCACCTTTGAGCCATAGCCTGAAGCTCCTTGACGGTAACGAGGTCCTCAAAAAAACGGTAGCATTCTTCGCTGCTGCCGAGATTCATAACAGTCTTAAAAAGATCGTCTATATCCTTTGACTGAAGCTTTGATACATATCCCATATAACTTTCCTCACTTTTGAAAACTTTGCATTATACTGAATGCGTGCTTTTACGCTTTTGCGCTTTAGTGTGCAAGTGCAATAATATTATAGCAAAAGGTGTATAATAATCAAGATATGAAGCTTTACATTATCAAAAAAGAAAAGGGACATATTTACGAGAGCCGTGATATCTGTAAAAACGCGCTCGGTTTTGAGCTGCGATATGACGGCAGAAAGCCTATAGGCTGTTCGATAAGCGACACGAAAAACTTTTGGGCGTGCGCCGTCGGGCTTTGCGGTCTTGACATAGAAGAGAAAAATCGCAGGCCAAAGCCTTCTCTTGCGAGAGCCTTTCACAGGCTCGAACAGACTTATCTTGCCGCGCTTGAGCCAGAAAGCTCCGAGCATACACGGGAGCTGCTCAGGATATGGACGGCCAAGGAAGCGCTCTTTAAGCTGAACGCCAAGGGCTTTAAGGATATTTCCGCTTTAGAAGAGGATCTCGGCTACAAAAAAAGCTTTGAAGGCTTCAATATCTTTTATTTTGAAGACCGTGCGCTTACGGGCTGCCTGATAACGCAGGATGATTTTTATGAGCTTGAAGTTCTGCAATATGCCGGTTCTCTCGCCGAGAGCTGTATGGACTGCGCCGCGCGGCTTCTTGCCGTCAGGGCTTATCCGGCGTTCGGGCTTTCAAAAAAGCTGCGGGAGAAGGGCTATCCCGAGGACGAAGTCCGCAGCAGCATAGCGCGGCTCACCGAGCTCGGATATATAGACGATGCGCTTTATGCGAGCCGTTACGCGGAGGACGCCAAAAAAGGCTATGGCTGCATAAAGCAGAAATTAAGACTTGAGGGCATTGCTCCGGAGCTTATACCTAAGCCCGATCCTGAAAGGGAATTCGAAAAGGCAATGAGCCTTGCGCTTCTTATGGAGGGCAAAAGTCGTGAGCAGATAGCCCGCCGGCTGTCATACAGGGGTTTTGCTGCAAAAACCGTATATGATGTCTTGGCAAGACTGCGGGAGCAGGGTTATAATGATTTGTTGACTTGAGTACAGAGAACGCTCGGGTCGGGAGGATATATAGATGTACAAAAATTTATCAGACAGGGCTATTGCGGAAGTACAGAATGCGCAGGCTGCAAAATGGGATAAGGAGGATCTTCTCGGAAAATGTGTGAGAGAAAGAGAAGGCTCGCCTCTATTTAATTTCTACGAGGGGCCGCCCACGGCAAACGGCAAGCCCGGCATTCATCATGTTATCGCGCGTACGCTCAAGGACTCTGTCTGCCGCTATAAGACCATGCAGGGATATAAGGTCACAAGAAAGGCTGGCTGGGATACTCACGGTCTTCCTGTTGAGATTGAGGTCGAAAAACAGCTCGGCTTCAACGGCAAGCAGGATATAGAACGCTACGGCATAAAGCCGTTTAATGAAAAATGCAGAGAATCCGTTTTCACCTATGAGAGCATGTGGCGCGATATGACAAAGCGGATGGGATATCTTGTTGATATGGATCATCCCTATATAACTCTCGACAACGATTATATAGAGTCTGTCTGGTGGATACTTAAGGAGTTTTTTAAGGCGGGGCTCATATATGAGGGTCACAAGGTGATCCCATACTGCCCGCGCTGCGGAACGGGGCTTGCTTCTCACGAGGTCGCCCAAGGTTACAAGGATGTAAATGTTATAACTCTCACCGTTCCCTTCAAAAAGAAGGGCGAGGAGAATACTTATTTTCTTGCATGGACTACTACGGCATGGACGCTTGCCGCAAACGAATTTCTGGCGGTCGGTCCCGAGATCGATTATGTAAAGGCTGAGCAGGACGGTAAATTCTATTATCTTGCGGAAAGCCTTGCCGACAAGGTCCTCGGCAAGAACGGTGAATATAATATAGTTGAAAAAATGAAGGGAAAAGAGCTTGAGTTCATGGAATATGAACAGCTCATGCCCTTTGTTGAGGTTCCCGGAAAAGCGTTTTTCATAGGCTGCGCCGATTATGTCTCGACCGAAAACGGCACGGGCATAGTTCACTGCGCTCCGGCCTTCGGCGAAGACGACTACAATGCCGGAAGAAAATACGGGGTCTCGGTCGTAAACCCTGTTGACGAGGAGGGCAAGTATATCGCAACTCCGTGGCAGGGACGCTTCATAATGGAAGAGGGGCTTGATGTCGATATCATCAAGTATCTTGCTGGCAGCGGCAAGCTTTACGCAAAGGAGAAGCTTTCGCATAATTATCCTCATTGCTGGCGCTGCGATACTCCGCTGGTCTACTACGCGAAGCCTTCGTGGTATATAGAAATGACCAAGCTCAAGGATAAGCTTGTCGAATGCAACAATACTGTATCATGGCATCCCGCCGCGATAGGGGAAGGGCGCTTCGGCAACTGGATATCCGAGGTCAAGGACTGGGCGATCTCAAGAAGCAGATATTGGGGAACACCGATAAATATCTGGCGCTGCGAATGCGGACATCTTGAGTCCATAGGCTCAAGGGCCGAGCTTGCGGAAAAGGCTTTGGAAAATATCAGCGAGGACATCGAGCTTCACAGACCGTATGTCGACGAGGTACATCTGCGCTGCCCGAGCTGCGGCAAGAGCATGAGCAGGATCCCGGAGGTCATGGACTGTTGGTTCGACAGCGGGGCGATGCCGTTTGCCCAGAGGCACTATCCCTTTGAGAACAAAGAAGCTTTTGACAGCGAATTCTTCCCCGCGGATTTCATAAGCGAGGGCATAGATCAGACAAGAGGCTGGTTCTATTCGCTGCTCGCCATATCGACCTTCATAAAAGGAAAGGCTCCCTATAAAAATGTTCTTGTAAACGATCTTATCCTTGATAAAGAGGGCAAGAAGATGAGCAAGCACAAGGGAAATACCGTAAATCCCTTTGAGCTTTTTGATAAATACGGGGCGGACGCCGTAAGGTGGTATCTCCTGTCGGTATCTCCGGTATGGCTGCCGACGAAATTTGACGAGGACGGTCTTATAGATGTGCAGGGCAAGTTCTTCGGGACTCTCAGGAATGTTTATAATTTCTTCACGCTCTATGCAAATACCGACGACATAGACGCAAAGGAATGCTTCGTTGAGTTTGCCGTGCGTCCCGAGCTTGATCGCTGGATACTTTCAAAATACAATCAGCTCGTGAAGGATGTCTGCGAGGCCATGGACGGCTACAATCATAACAAGGCCGTTAAGCTGATAAGCGAGTTTGTGAACGAGTATCTGTCGAACTGGTATATAAGACGCGCGAGAAGAAGGTTTTATGCGGAGTCTCTTCAGGATGACAAAAAGGCTGTTTACAGCACTACTTACGAGGTGCTTGTGGGGCTTTCAAAGCTGATCGCGCCCTTCGCTCCGTTTATAAGTGATGAGCTTTATCAGGCTCTCACGGGTGAAGAAAGCGTTCATACCGCGTTTTATCCGAAGGCAGATGAAGCTCTTATAGACAAGGCGCTCGAAAGGCGCATGGATCTGGTGCGAGATATAGTTGCCATGGTAAGAGGCGTCAGAGAAAAATCAAGGATAAAGGTGCGCCAGCCTCTGC
>JBHCAF010000083.1:0-2661 GCA_041798185.1 Bacillota bacterium | reverse complement strand
TCTTCAAGGAGATGCGAGGGATAGATATTGAGCTTCCTCTTCCGAGACTTAGCTGGGATGAGGCTATGAACAGGTTCGGCTCGGACAAGCCGGATCTCAGATTCGGCTTTGAGCTTCACGATATAGCGGAGACGGTCAAGGATTCGGAATTCCCGGTCTTCCGCGACGCGCTGAATAACGGCGGCCGTGTGATGGGCATAAATATCAAAGGCGCAAGCCCGAGCTTCAGCAGAAAAGATACGGACAAGATGGGCGAGGCCATAAAAAGCTTCGGAGCCAAGGGTCTTATATGGATAAGATTCGAGGAAAACGAAATACGATCTTCCGTTAATAAATTCTTTGATCAGGCTCAGCTCAGAAAAATAGGAGACAGCTTCAGCGCTTCCGCGGGCGATCTCATACTTATCTGCGCCGGCAAGCAGGAAGTCGTATGGGCTTCTTTAGGTTTTTTAAGAAGAGATCTTGCGGCAAAGCTCGGTCTGCTCGATCCGAACGAGTTCAAGCTGCTGTGGGTCACCGATTTTCCCATGTTCGAATGGTCGGACGAAGAAAATCGCTATACCGCCATGCATCATCCGTTCACGGCTCCGAAAAAGGAAGATATCAAGTATCTTGAAAGCGGAGAGCTCGAAAAGATATATGCCGACGCCTATGACATAGTGATAAACGGCTATGAGGTCGGCGGAGGCTCTATAAGGATACACGACAGGGCGCTTCAGAAAAAAATATTCGAGGCGCTGAAGCTCGGCGCGGAGGATATCAAAGCAAGATTCGGCTTCTTTATAGAGGCCTTTGCCTACGGCGCTCCGCCCCACGGAGGGCTTGCCTACGGTCTTGACAGACTGTGTATGCTGCTGCTTGGCACCGACGATATAAGACGAGTTATAGCCTTCCCGAAAAATCAGAGTGCGCAGTGCGTCATGAGCGACGCTCCGACCGCCGTTTCATCAGCGGAGCTTGATGCGCTCAGCGTAAAAACGGCCTTATGAAAATAGCTTTTATAGGCGGGAGCTTTGACCCCATACACTACGGACATCTTATCCTGGCGGATCAGCTTGCCTGTGAGGCCGGCCTTGATAAGGTCGTGTTTGTTCCGAATTTTATTTCTCCGAACGCTTCTCACAGTATGAAGGCCTCGGCGGAGCACAGATACAGACTCATCGAGCTTGCGATAGCCGGCAATGACAGGCTCGGGCTTTCGGATATAGAGCTCAGAAAGGGCGAGCTTTGCTTTATGGATGAGGATATGAAGGCTTTAAGGTCTGAATATCCTGATGATGAGCTTTATGTGGTATGCGGTCAGGACGCTTTTTTAAGGATAGAAAAATGGCATAATTATGAGAGCTTCCTTTCAGAAAACAAGTTTCTTATAGGAAAAAGACCCGGCTCTGACACCAGGGCGATGTTCGCGCTGTTAAAAGAGCTCCTGCAGCGCTTCAGAGCTCTTTCGGTAGAGTTCTTCGACATAGGCGGGATGGACATATCGTCATATGTCATACAAAACAAGCTGAAAGCCGGAAAATCGGTGAGATATCTGCTGCCGGAGCCCTGCATAGAATATATAAAAGAGCACAGACTGTACGGCTCGCTCGTGCCGCGGCTCAGAGAGTTTGTGAGAGCAAATGTTAAGCCGGACAGATTCAGGCATACAGAGGGCGTGGTAAATACTGCTGTAAAGCTTGCCGTCCGATACGGGGCGGATCCGGAAAAGGCGGAGATCGCGGCATGGTTTCATGACGCCTTCAGGTCTGCCGGCAATCTTGAGCACGGGCCTCTTGCGGCCGAAAAGATACAGGAGCTTTTCGGCGTGGACGATCCCGAGATAATCGAGGCTATCAGAAACCATACAACTGGTCATCCAGGAATGAGCCTGCTTGACAAGGTGATATATATAGCGGACAGTCTTGAGCCTTCAAGAGATTTCCCTCATGTGGATGAACTAAGAAAAATAATGTACGCCGATATCGACGAATGTCTTTACAGTCTCATGCTTCGCACAAGAGAGTATGTGACGGGCATAGGATCAAGCTTCAGTCCGGTATCGGACGAAGCCATAAATGAACTTAAGGAGAAATTGGGTAGATAATGGATAACAGGGAATTTGCGCTGCTCGCGGCTAAAAGCCTGAGCGAGAAAAAAGCCTTTGATATTTCCGTTATAGATATAGCGGAAAGAAGCGGCTTTGCCGATTATTTTGTGATGGCGAGCGCTTCGTCTCTCCGCCACATGAACAGCCTTTCCGACGAGCTTGACGACAGGCTCTCCGAAGCGGGGCTCATCGCCAGAAATATAGAGGGCAGGGGCGAATCGGGCTGGATACTTATGGACTACGGCGATGTGATAATAAACATATTCAGCGAGGAGGCCCGGGATAAATACAGGCTTGAAAAGCTCTGGGGCGACTGCCGCAGCATAGATTTTGAAGAGGCGCAGCCTGACAGCGGGGAATATTCAAGCGAGGCGCGTCCGAACGGTACGGATTTTTAAGAGGCATAAGATAAATGAACGAACAATACGATTTCAGAGCGATAGAAACAAAATGGCAGAAGTCCTGGGAGGACGAAAATATATTTCATGTGAACGAGGATCCGTCAAAGGAAAAGTTTTATTGTCTTGAGATGTTTCCTTATCCCAGCGGCAAGCTCCACATGGGGCATGTAC
>JBHCAF010000082.1:0-5155 GCA_041798185.1 Bacillota bacterium | reverse complement strand
CCGTCACCCACAAGCGGATCGCCGCAGCAAGGACAAATTTTTCTCGCAGTATCACAAGTATTCAAATCAAAGCCTGAAGGATACTCTTCGGCGTCAACGAACTCAACTCGCTTGCATTTCCTGCAATAATAATGCGGCGGGAGCGGATTAAGCTCCGAGATACCCATTAGATAAAGCACGAACGATCCTCCGGCGCAGACGCCAAGATCATATAAACAGCCCAACTCCAAGCATTTCTCCGCTATCATATATGCGCGAAGATAATCTGATGACAATCCTTTTAAAATAATACTGTTTATCTCCGACTCATATCGCTCCGAAATAAATCCCGAGACATTATTTCCGTATTTCTCTGCTAAGCCCGCCGTACAGAAAGACCGCAATTTTTCATCAGCATTATTTATTGCCGTTGCTTTACCGCCCGCCTTTATCTCAATATCAACGATATCTTCGGGCGTTGCAGGCGCTTGCCCATCGCAAGCTTTTGAACTTATATATGCTTCGATATACGATTTCACAAATTATCCCCCTTTAAGCGGTCAAACATAAAATATTTAATATTGACGATCTCATCAATTATATCTCTCAAGTATATTCGCCCCCAATCACGCGCCACAACAGCTAAATATATTACATTCTGCTGTTGTTCGGCTCCACGGATCCCAGAAAGTTTCATAAAAATCAACGCTGTGCTTCCCAAATATATCATTTTTGAAGATTTCGGCCATCTCTTTTGCTGCCGCAATATTGATTTTTGCATTTTCACTAGGTTCTTCATCAGTATTGCCCTCAGCCTTGAGATCAAATGTCAAAACTCGTTCAAAAATATAATTCACGACCTTAAGCGCCTCTTCTTTGGTGTTTATATATTCCCACTCGATAACAAGGCGAAACCCGGTTTGATTATTAAATTTACGGACCTTATAAAAAGTGCCCTCGGATGCGTCATATCTCACTCGCAAAATATATTCCATCAAAAACATCAGTGTTTTATAGCCGTTTTCGTTCGCTTTCCTCTCTTCCTGAGGGCAATTGAACTGAAGATTCAGGCTATAATGTCCGCTGTATACTGTGATGTTAAGTCTGCAGGATTCGTTTATTTTAGGTGCTAAAGGAACTGACATAATGCTACCTCACTATCTCTTTCTATAAATATTGCTTTTATTTATATTTATTTAGACCTTTCTCAAGAGTCTCTTTTATCCGAGTTCTAAACGATGCGGGAGAAACTATCTCAACATGATTGATATATTGCATTGCCCAGTGCTTCATAGCATTCCGACTTGCTTTTATGCTGACCTTGACTTTGCTCTCATCTTCGATTTTTATGATGCGGGCACCACTGCCGAACCAGTCAACGATCTGGTCGATGATAGCTGCGTCCGCAATGAAATCGATCCGTTCCTGCCGATCCGTATACATGTACGGCATATTGGAAGCAAGCTCCTTATAATTGATGCCATGCTCATAACCATCCACTTTACTTAGCGGCGTGAGCTTTTTATCAGTAACGGTCATGTTGGTGATGTGATCAAGGCGATGGAACACCATATCGTGCCAGTGCTCGTTGTAGGCCATAAGGTAATAGCGTTGATTATGCAGGATCATCTGATACGGACTGACATTCTGCTGTGCAGCTTTGCGTCCGCGCCGTATTTGTTGTAATCGTAAAGGAGCTGCAGGCCTTCTTCAATTGCAGTGTCGATGAGTTCTATGTTGTAAAACAGAGACTGGTTGTCCGTCTTGCCCCAATCATTGACGGAACAGATATGCTTGACGCTGGATTTGAAATACTTATTAGAAAGGCCGCAAAGCCGCTCGATCAGATCCTTTGAATGTTTGGCGGTAATATGTCTACTGCTGAGCACGCTGTCAATCAGCATATGCAGCTCGGAATCTTCAAAATCGCGGCAGCACAGATAGCTTCCGGTACTGCCTGTTTCGATTTCAATTCCCGCCTCCTTTAACAAAGATATATTGCGGCCTATGGCCTTACGCTCTATTGCAATGCCATAATCCCTCTCAAGATAGTTTGATATCATCCCTTGCGCCAACGGATGCTTGCAATCACTATGTTCCTTCAGTATCTGCCATATCCTTATCAGCGCCAGCCTTTTCGGTTCAAAGCTCTCCATAATAAATATCAGCTCCTTTTGTTTTTATATCATAATCCTCGCTCACCATGTCTTTTTGACATTGTACCACGAATGGGCGGGTCAATTTTGGTACAATGCTTCGTTCCTTAAACTCCAGCTGAATAATTATAAAAACGGCACCGCAGAATCCATATCTGCGATGCCGCCCGCAATTGGGTCAAATAAAAGATTTGCTCAAGTTTTGATATCTCAAAAACAACATTGTTATGAGCGCGCTATGAAACGGCATAAAAATTGGCATATGGCATACGCAAGCAGCCGTTTTTATCCGAAAACAGTTCAACGATCAATATAGCTTCGCCCCTGCCGGTATATGGTTATCCACCATCAGCAGATGAAGTCTTTCCTCGCCCTCTTCGTTGTGGACCGCGCTGATCAGCATTCCGCAGGAATCGATCCCCATCATCGGTCTCGGCGGCAGATTGGTGATTGCAATGCAGGTCTTTCCTATCAGTTCTTCCGGCTCATAATAAGCGTGTATGCCGCTCAGGATGGTGCGTGTTTCGCCTGTTCCGTCATCCAGCGTGAATTTAAGAAGCTTCTTGCTCTTGGGAACTGCTTCGCACTCCAGAACCTTTACCGCCCTGAAATCGCTCTTGCTGAAAGTCTCAAAATCAACAAGATCCGCGAAGAGCGGCTCGATCTCGACATTGCTGAAATCGGGTTTTTCATTCTTATAGCCGCAGTTCGGGCAGCTTCCGTTAAATTCTCCGGACGCTTTGCCAAAAGCATTATCGGAGCCCTCCGCACTAGCGTTCTTCTCGGGCTTCATTGTCGGGAAGAGCAAAACATCTCTTATGCTCGCGGAGTTTGTAAGCAGCATTATAGTCCTGTCGACTCCTATACCCAGCCCTCCGGTCGGAGGCATTCCGTATTCAAGAGCGTTTACGAAATCGTAATCGACAAGGCATTTTGCGCCCGGCTCTATCGCCTTGCGCTCCGCGACCTGACGCTCGAATCTGCTCTTCTGGTCTATCGGATCGTTTAGCTCGGAAAAGGCGTTGCCGAATTCCATACAGTTTATGAAAAATTCAAAGCGCTCCGTGAATCCGGGCTTATCGGGGCAGCGCTTCGCGAGCGGAGATATCTCAACAGGGTACTCATATATGAAGGTCGGCTGCACCAGCTTGTCCTCGACAAAAGCGTCAAAAAACGCAGGGAGAATAGAGCCCTTTGTCGGCTTTCCCTCGGGCAGCTCTACATGATGTGCTTTAGCTGCGGCGATAGCGTCCTCATCGCTTGCTATCGCGTCAAAGTCAACGCCGGAATATTTTTTCACGGCCTCGCTCATGGTCATACGCGTCCAGTTATCAAGGTCGATATCAACGCCCTGATAGTTGATCTTTCTTGTGCCGCAGACCTTGTCGGCGAGCCGTTTGAAAAGCTCCTCGGTGAGATCCATCATACCCTCAAAGTCGGTATAGGCCTGATAGAGCTCTATTGATGTGAACTCGGGGTTATGCTTCGGGTCCATGCCCTCGTTTCTGAAAATGCGGCCTATCTCATAGACCCTGTCTATGCCGCCGACTATGAGTCTCTTCAGATAAAGCTCGGTTTCTATCCTGAGCACCATATCCATATCAAGTGTATTATGGTGAGTTATGAAAGGCCTTGCTGCCGCTCCTATTTCAAAGGGCGTTAATATAGGCGTCTCCACTTCAAGATAGCCCTTCTCGTCGAGATAGGCTCTTATTTCGTTGATTATTTTAGAGCGCTTTCTGAAGGTATCCTTGACCTCGGGATTTACTATCAGATCCACATAGCGCCTGCGATAGCGCATTTCGATATCCGAAAGCCCGTGAAATTTTTCAGGCAAAGGATGAAGAGACTTGGAGAGCAGCACGAGCTGCTCCGCTCTGACCGAAAGCTCTCCGGTCTTGGTCCTGAATACCTCACCCCTTACTCCTATGATATCGCCTATATCGAGCTTCTTGAAAGCCGCGTACGCTTCCTCTCCGAGACAGTCTCTTGTCACATAGAGCTGTATATCGCCTTTGTCGTCGCGCACATGGGCAAAGCTTGCCTTTCCCATCACGCGCTTTGAGATCATGCGGCCGGCTATGCTCACGCTCTTTCCGGCGTCGCTCTCGTTCGCGAGCTCGCTAAATTCTTCCTTGAGATCGGCGGAGAAATCGCTCTGCTCGAATTTTGTTATCGCATACGGATCGCTGCCCTCGGCGCGAAGATTATCAAGCTTCTCTTTTCTGATTAAAAATTGTTCGCTTTCGTTGATCACCTTTTCGTCAGCCATTACTTAATAATCTCCATAATCTTATAATAAAGCATTCCGGACTCTGTTTCGATCTCGACAACATCGCCCTTTGCGCGGCCGAGAAGAGCCTTTCCGACAGGCGATTCATTTGAAATTTTTCCGCTGAACGGATCGGCGTCGGTGATCCCGACTATGGTGTACTTGGCCTGTCTGCCGCTCTTCTGGTCCTTTACTCTTACGGTGAGCCCTAAATTCACATGCTCACCGGTGAGCTCGTCCTCTGCAACTATCTTTGCGCTTCGCATCATATACTCGAGCTTTGCGATTCTTTCCTCGAGCTCTGCCTGCTCATTTTTAGCCGCGTCGTATTCCGCATTCTCCGAAAGGTCTCCGTATGACTTTGCTTCTTTCAGATGCTGCGAAACTTCCTCGCGGCGTACGGATACCAGATATTCATGCTCCGAGACTATTTTGTCATAGCCTTCCTGTGTTAATAAAATTTCTTCGCCCATTTTATATCTCCTTTATAATTTTCAACAATTCCTCAAGCGTTTCGCAGCGGTTTATCTTTGCCCGCGCTTCGGAAGCGCCCTTTATGCCTTTTATGTAAAAGCCCGCGTGGGCCCTCATTTGTCTTATCCCTGTATATTCGCCCTTGCTTTCAACAAGAAGGCAGGCATGTCTCATAAGAAGCTGCCGGACTTCCTCCCAGCCGGGTCTTTCGGATCTGAATATCCATACATTGCCCATCGCGCCTCGGGCTATCATGACGGCGTCGACGCCGCTT
>JBHCAF010000081.1:0-4363 GCA_041798185.1 Bacillota bacterium | reverse complement strand
GGCCTCGACCTTGTCAGCTATATACTGCCGAGCCTTATGGACGCGGAAATGCAGCTCGTCGTGCTCGGCGTCGGCGACAGAAAATACGAAGAGGCCCTCTCATGGCATGCTGACAGGCACAGAGATAAAATGGCGGTCATATTCAGATTCGACCCCGCGCTTTCAAACAGGCTTTACGCCGCAGCCGACGCGCTGATCATGCCGTCGCGCTTCGAGCCCTGTGGACTTTCGCAGATGATAGCGATGAGATACGGCGCCCTTCCGATAGTAAGGGAGACCGGAGGGCTGAAAGACAGCGTGCTCGCATATAATGAATTTACAGGTGAGGGAACGGGCTTTTCCTTCGCGAACTTCAACGCGCATGAGCTTCTTCATGCAATAGAAAGCTCTCTTAAGCTCTGGTACGATGAGCCTAAAATATGGCTCAGGCTGCAAAGGCAGGCTATGAAACAAGACTTCTCCTGGCGCAGCTCGGCCAAGATCTATCGAAAGCTTTACAGAGAGCTTGTCGGTAAATAAAAATGATCCATCACGATTCACAAGACCTATATTGCCGCTCGCCTTTCGGTGCCGCGCCGGTATCGTCAGCCGTGACGCTCAGAGTGACGGCCGATCACGCCTGCGCCGCAGTGCTGAGGCTCTGGACGGAAGAAAACGGTGAAGCTCTTGTGGACATGAAAAAAGACGGGGAAAACGATTTTAAGGCCGAGATAGTAATGCCTGATCACGGCACCCTGCTCTGGTATCACTTCATAATCCGTTATCCCGGCGGCGAAAGCTGTCTTTACGGAGCTCCCGCGGATGAGCTTGGCGGGATAGGTCAGGAATATACGGACAGCCCCAGATCATATCAGATAAGCGTGTATAAACCCTTTGAGGCTCCGCTCTGGCATAAAAATTCCGTTATGTATCAGATATTCCCCGACAGATTCTGCAGAGGCTCCGATTTTGAAGCAAACGCGAGGATAGCAGGTAAAAAGACAGCAGAAGACTGGTATCAGCCCCCATGCTATACCAAAAACGAAGATGGAGATATCGAAGAATGGGTATTTTACGGCGGGAGCCTTAAGGGCATAGAAGAAAAGCTCTGTTATCTTAAGGAGCTCGGCATTGGACATATCTATCTCAATCCGATATTCAGGGCTTCGTCCAATCATAGATACGATACGGCTGACTACCGCGAAATAGATCCCCTGCTCGGAAGCGAGAAGGACTTCGTTTCGCTCTGCGGCGCGGCTGACAGGCTCGGCATAAAAATAATCCTCGACGGCGTCTTTTCGCATACAGGAAGGCACAGCATATATTTCGAAGAGGGCTCGCCCTATCGCGAATGGTTCAGCTTTAACGAAGACGGCTCCTACAAGTGCTGGTGGGGAGTCAAGGATCTCCCCGAGGTCGATGAGAACAACGCTTCGTTTACGGAGTATATCTGCGGTGAAGACGGAGTTCTGCACAAGTGGCTATCGCTCGGCGCCTCGGGCTTCAGGCTCGATGTCGCGGACGAGCTGCCCGACGCTTTCATAAAAAAGCTGCGCAGGCGCGTAAAGGCTGAAAAGCCCGACGCCCTTATCATAGGAGAGGTCTGGGAGGACGCGTCAAATAAATTCAGCCACGGCGAGAGAAGAAAATATCTCATGGGTGAAGAGCTTGACGGCACAATGAACTATCCGCTGAGGGAAATACTGATAGATTTCGCCATGAAGCGCTGCGACGCCTTTATGGCAACAAAGCGTTTTATGAAGCTCATGGAAAACTACCCGAAGGAAGCTCTTTATTCGGCGATGAACCTTCTCGGAAGCCATGACAGAGAAAGAATACTGACTCTGCTCGAAGACCGGGAAAGAATGAAAATGCTCTATACGCTGATGTTCTGTATGCCGGGAGTCCCCTGCATATATTACGGAGACGAGGCAGGGCTCGAGGGAGAAAGAGACCCCGCAAACAGAGCAGCCTACCCCTGGGGACGGGAAGATATGCAGCTGCTCGGATTTTTCAAAACTCTTTGCGCGGATTATCACAGACACAGCGCCCTTAAGGACGGAAGCTTTCAGCCGGTCTTCCTTGCCAACGAGATATTTTCTTTCATAAGAGAAAACGAAACAGAGCGCCTCTTGGTGCTTGCCAACAGCGCGGACGAAGAAAAACGCGTAAGCTTCAAAGGAATAGAATATGCCGTTCCCGGACTTAGAACAATATATAAGGCTGTTCAGGCCTGAAAATAACGCCAATATAAAGAGCTTTATAAAAGCGGACTCCCCTTTCCCCGAAAACGCCTCGGCGCTCGCCATGGATATAGGCGGCAGCAATTTCAGGATAGGAAGAGTGTTCTTTGACGGGAGCGGAGAAGCCTCTATAAAAGATTTCAAGAGCTTTCCCATGCCCGGGCTGAACGAAGAAATAAGCTCTGACGAGTTTTTCGGCTTCATTGAAGGCATGAGAAAGGAGTACGGCGGAGGGCTGACCGGACTCAGCTTCTCATACCCGGCGCGTATATTCGAAGACGGAAGCGCCGAGATACTGAGCTTTTCAAAGGAGATAAAAATAAGAGGCGCAGAGAGCAAAATAATAAAGCTGAAGACCGTAAACGATACCGTCGCCGTGCAGCTCGGGACCCGCGGCGCAAACATGGCGCTCGTGCTCGGCACGGGCATGAATATAAGCTTCAGCATGGACGGAATGATAATAAATTCGGAATGCGGGCGCAGCAGAGATTTTCCGGCGGAGGATTTCGATTTCGGAGAGCTCGCTGAAATGCAGGCGGGCGGCGCCTATCTTATGCCTCTGATAAAAAAACTCGAAGGGAAAATAAGCGCGCGCGAGCTTTATATGCGCGCCGCAAGAATAGCGGCGGCAGAGCTTTTCGGAACAGCGCGATACGCGGGTATAGAGCACATGAAAATAGCCGCCGAGGGCTCCGTGTTCTACAAAGCGCCGGGGCTTAGCGCGATGATAAAGGAAGCCCTTGACAGCCTATGCTGCAGCTATGAATTCCTTGACGGAAGAAATAAAAACCTTATAGGCGCGGCGGCCGCCGCTCTTATTTGAAACAGAAAGCGAGACTTGAAAATGATAAAAGTAAATCTTGAGGGGTGCGGCGAGCTCGCGCTTGATACCGGAAAAGCCCTTGAAGCAGTATCCATGCTGAAAAATAAAAGCGGCGCCGGAAGCGAGTTCACAGGCTGGACAAGTCTGCCCTTTGACTACGATAAAGAAGAATTTGAAGAGATCAAAAAGGCTGCCGAAAAAATCAAAAAAGAAGCAGAAGCCCTGATAGTAGTCGGCATAGGCGGTTCCTATCTCGGCGCCAGAGCCGCCATAGAGCTCCTTAAAACACCTCGCCACAACGAAACAGATAAACCCGCGATATATTTCGCCGGAAACGGAATAGACGGCGCGCAGCTCAAGCAGCTGCTCGATATAATAAAAAGCAAAAGCTGTTATATCAATGTTATATCAAAATCCGGAACAACGCTCGAGCCTGCTCTTGCATTCAGAGTGCTGCGCGAATATATGGAAAACAGATACGGCAGATCCGAGGCGGCAAAAAGGATATTCGCGACCACCGATAAAAATCGCGGCGCTCTCAAGAGCCTCGCGGACAGCGAAGGCTACCGGCGCTTCTGCGTTCCTGACGATATAGGAGGCAGGTACAGCGTTCTTACGGCGGTAGGACTGCTGCCTATAGCCGCGGCCGGAATAGACATAGAAAAGCTCATGCTTGGCGCGGCACGCTCGATGAAGGAAGCCCTGAGCGGCAAAACGGATTCGGCGGCCCTCAGATACGCCTGCGCGCGTCAGGCTCTTTACGCCTCGGGGAAAAAGCTCGAGCTGTTGTCCTACCCGGGAGAACGCTTCAGATTCATGGCGGAATGGTTCAAGCAGCTCTTCGGCGAAAGCGAGGGCAAGGAGCATACGGGCATATTCCCCTGCTCATGCGAGCTCAGCGCGGATCTTCATTCGCTGGGGCAATATATTCAGGACGGAGAACGCTTGCTTTTTGAAAGCATCCTGCGCTTTGAAAAAGAGCTCGATGAGCTTGAAATACCCTTTGACAAGGAAAACGGCGACGGGCTGAATTATGTGGCCGGGAAAAAATACAGCGAGGTATTCAACGCCGCGGCGGACGGCGTTAAAAAGGCTCATATAAGCGGCGGCGTACCGGTGATAGAAATAAAGGCGGACGAGCCCTCGGCCGAGAGTCTCGGCGAGCTGATAGCCTTTTACGAGGCGGCCTGCGGAATATCCGGCTATATGCAGGGAGTGAACCCCTTCGATCAGCCCGGAGTTGAAGAATACAAAAAAAATATGTTCACACTGCTCGGCAAATACCGGCAGGCTTAAATAAAACGCGGCGGCGCTCAGC
>JBHCAF010000080.1:0-9109 GCA_041798185.1 Bacillota bacterium | reverse complement strand
TACGAGGCTTTGATTGATTTTATTGATGTAACAAAGATATACGACGGCAGCAATGTCGGGCTTGAGGGCGCGAATATTCACATCGACAAGGGTGAGTTCGTGTTTTTAGTTGGGCCTACGGGCTCCGGCAAGTCCACCTTTATAAATCTTATCCTGCGTGAGATATTTCCGAGCGAGGGAAAGATACTCATAAACGGAAAGGATATCACCACGCTTTCAAACAGAGAGGTGCCGCAGCTTCGCAGAGCCATAGGCACGGTCTTTCAGAACTACGGATTGCTTCCCAATAAAACGGTTTTTGAAAATGTGGCCTTTGCGATGGAGGTGCTGCACGCTCCGGTCCGCACTATAAAGAGGCAGGTGCCGAGCGCGCTTGCAATGATGGGCATAGCGGACAAGGCGGACAAGTTCCCGAAAGAGCTTTCCGGGGGGGCAGCAGCAGAGAGTCGCGATAGCAAGAGCGATAGTAAACGCTCCCGAGATACTGATAGCAGACGAGCCGACAGGAAACCTCGATCCGGAGACCGCGCGTGAGATAATGCGTTTCATAAACGAGATAAATCAGCGCGGCACTACCGTTATAATGGTGACTCACGCCAAGGATATAGTGAACGAGATGAGAAAGCGCGTGGTCGCCATAGACCACGGCCGAATAGTAAGAGACGCGCAGGAAGGAGAGTACGGCTACGATGATTAAAAGCCTCGCTTACTCCGTAAAACAGGCGGCCAGGCAGATATGGCGAAACAAGGTAATGAGTTTTGCTTCGATGTTTTCCATCACCTGCATGCTGCTCATACTCGGCGTCTTTTTTATACTTACGGTGAATGTGAATGTCGCGACCGAGGGGATAAAAAATCAGTTCGATACAATAGAGGTATTTCTGCTCGAGGATATTCATTCGTCGCAGATAAATAAAATGCAAAACAGCATAAGCTCGATGGACGAGGTCGATTCGACGGAGTTCATCTCAAAGGAGCAGGCGCTTAAGGATTTCAAGCAGCGCTTCGGTGAAAACGCCTATCTTTTTGACGCTCTGCCGGAGAACCCGCTGCCTGACGCTCTCAGAGTCAAGCTCAATGATTTGAGCAAGGGCGAGATGGTAGCCGAGGTATGCCGCAGCATGGACGGCGTCGAGGATGTGCGCTATTACGCGACCGAGGTGAACAAGATACTCAAGGTCACAAGAGCCATAGAGCGTATAGCTCTTATACTTGTAGCCTTTCTTGTGATAGTTTCGGTGGTAGTAGTATCGAACACAATAAAGATAACAGTCGAGGCTCGAAAAGGCGAAATCATAATAATGAAATATATAGGGGCAACAAACTGGTTCATAAGAGGCCCGATGCTGAGCGAGGGCGTTTTGATAGGACTTGTTTCCGCAGTGATCTCATTTGCCGCAGTGTCCGTAGCCTACGCGAGGCTGGTCGATGTTTTCGGATATCAGATCATGCTTTTGGTCTCGTCCGAAATGGTAGACAAGCAATATATGACGACGAGTCTTATATGGATATTCTCGGCGCTTGGCGTTTCCATAGGCGCCGTGGGCTCGATAATTTCCATGAGGCGTTATCTTAAGGCTTAAACAACAGGGCGCACGACAATAAACGGCAGCTTATCAGAAAGGGGTAGCTATGGAGCTTAAGGGGAAAATACGAAAAAGCGTGAAAAGGGTAATATGGCTATTGGTACTGAGCCTTGTATTCAGCTTTGTCGCGCTGCCTTTTGCCTTTGCCGGCAACGCGGAGGATGATCTTAAGGCTATACAAAGGGAAAGAGACGCTCTTAACAAGCAGTATTCCGACGGCAAGGCGAAATCAAACGCGCTTTCATCGGAGATAAAGTCGCTCGAAAAACAGATATACAGCTCCGAGCTTGAGATCAATGCTCTCGAGCACAATATAAACGAGACAAAAGCGGAAATAGTAACGGCTCTTGAAAAGCTTGAGCTCAAGAAGGAAGAGGTAAACTCTCAGAACAACGATCTCAATGAAAGACTGCGCGCCATGTATAAAAGCGGCGATGTCGGTATGCTTTCCGTGCTTTTGGGTTCGGCAAGCATGTCCGATTTTATGACCAATATGGACATAATCGAAAGAATATATGACGCCGACGCGAATATGCTTGCGGAGCTTCAGGTGCAGTACAAGATAATAGAGGATGAAAAAGACGCGCTTGTCGCTCTTAAGGAAAAGCTCGAGGCGCAGGAGGCCGATGTAAGCGCGAGAAAGGCGGCTCTTGCCGACACGAAGAATACCGTAAAGAATAAAAAAGCGGTCATAGACTCCGACAACGCCGTGCTTTCCGAGCAGATAGACGCGCTCAACAAGGAGGCCGACGCTCTGATCGCCCAGATACTCGCCCTTCAGGGCGCAGGCGATTATGTGGGCGGCACTATGTGCTGGCCGGCTGAGGCGAGCACTAAGATATCATCGTCTTTCGGATACAGGATACACCCGATACTCAGGGTGAGAAAGCTGCATACCGGTGTAGATATAGCGGCCGCGAGCAAGACCAATATATTGGCCGCGAACTCCGGGATCGTTATAGCCGCGGGCTGGAACAACGGCTACGGCTATATGGTGATGGTGGATCACGGCGGCGGGATAGTAACGCTGTACGCTCACTCCTCAAAGCTTTTAGTGTCAAAGGGCGATGTCGTGTCGCGCGGGCAGGCGATAGCTCTTGTCGGCTCTACCGGAATGTCGACGGGCAATCATTTGCACTTTGAGGTACGCGTCAACGGAAAGTACCAGAATCCTTTGAATTACATTTCCGCAAGCGTCAGAAAATAAGAATGGCAAATTGGATAATTCAGGACAGCAGCCATAGCGCACCCGCAGGGGACTCCTCGAGAGTCCCTTTTGCTGTACGAAAAATACTTGAAAGGCGCGGAATAAATGAGGCTGAGCTTGAGGATTTCCTTTCCCGGACGCCGGTTCAGACTTATGATCCCTTTCTTTTTAAGGGCGTTTCCGAAGCTGCGGAGACAATACTTAAGGCTCTTGATACCGGCCGCGATATAGTCATCTACGGAGACTACGACGCTGACGGCGTCACCGCCACCTCGCTTTTATACGGCGTGTTCAGGAATTTCTCTCTCAAGGTGTTTTTCTATATACCGTCGAGATTCGCGGACGGCTACGGACTTAATTGCAGCGCGCTTGATAAGATCGCCGCAAAGCATCCCGGCTGTCTTATAGTTACCGTAGACTGCGGAAGCACCTCGGGAGCCGAGGTCGAATACGCGAAGACGCTCGGGCTTGAAGTAATCGTTTCGGATCATCATAATTTCGAGGACGGAAAAACTCCGGACTGTCTTATACTCAATCCGAAGCTCCCCGAGAACGAATATCCGTTTAAGGATCTTTCCGGCTGCGGAGTGGCGTTCAAGCTCGCGCAGGGTATAGAACGAATATGCGCGGCGAAGGATGATTCCCGCTTTACAAAGACTCAGCTGAACGCGCAGCTCGATCTGGTCGCGATATCTACCATAGCAGATGTCGTCCCTCTGCTCGGTGAGAACCGAACCCTTGTAAAATACGGACTTCATGTGATAAACGAAAGGCGCCGCCGCGGGCTTGCGGCCTTGCTTGATGTGCTTGACATAGAAGGCAGAGTGAGCAGCGATGAGGTCGCCTATATACTTGCGCCGAATATAAATGCCCTCGGCCGGATGGATACGGCAGAGCACGGCGTCGAGCTTCTTGAGGGCAGCAGCAGGAGCATGAGCGAGCTTTACGCTCTTGCAACTCACATGGCGGAAAACAATAAGCGCCGACGCCGCGAACAGGATAAAACGACAGCCATTTGCGCGGAGCAGCTTGAAACAGAGGACTGCGGCGAGTATTTTCTCGTTATCAGAGCTCCCGGCGCCCATGAGGGCGTCGCGGGCATAGTCGCGGGAAATCTTAAGGAAAAATATTATCGGCCGGTCTTTATATGCACCCCCGGAGACAACGCCCTGTTAAAGGGCACGGGACGCTGCATAGCCGGAATAAATCTGCATGAGCTCATGGCAAAGCACTCCGAGCTGTTCATACGCTTCGGCGGTCATTCCGGAGCCTGCGGTTTTTCGATGCGCGATAAAGATCTGCCGCTTCTTAGAAGCGCGATGCAGGAGGAAATAAAGCTTTTGCTTGAGGCCTGCCCCGATATACTCAGTGAGAATCTGATCATAGAAAAAGAGCTTTCGTACGCCGAAAAAAGCATAGCCTTTGCGGAGGCTCTTGAACAGCTTGAGCCGTTCGGAGAAGCTAATCCGAGGCCTTGCTTTTGCATTTTGGGCGCGTCGGTACAAGGGCTCGCTTTTATGGGGCAGGAGCGCCAGCATGCCAGATTTTCGGTAAAGAGCGACGACGGAGTCTCGGTCGCCTGCATAGTCTTTAAGCACGCGCCGAAATACGGCGAGCTGCTTGGCTCGGGACATTCTGTGGATGTGGCGGGCGAGCTGAGCATAAATGAATACAACGGCAGGAAAAAACTGCAGATGATAGTTAAAGATATAAGAAGGAGTCTGTTTTGAAACGCTTTTCGATCACAAGAACATTTCTTGTGCTGATAATCGTAGCGGCAATGCTTGCCGGAGGATTCTCAGCCTTTATACTCATTAACCCGAGCGTGCTCGGTCTGCTGTCCTCTGACGGAAGAGTGACAGTGAGCGCGGAAGATTATGATATGCTCATAAATATGTATGAAAGATACTCGAAGGTGGAGGATATAAGACTTCAGATATCCGAGGGCTTTTACACCGAGGTCGACGATCAGGCTCTTGAGGATTCTATGCTCAAGGGGCTCGTGGCCGGGCTCGGCGATATTTATTCAGCTTATTACACAGAGGAAGAATACAAAGAGCTCATGGTCTCTCTCACAGGAGAATACGAAGGCGTCGGGATCACGATGGTCCAGACCGAAGAGGGAATAAGAGTTCTCTCCGTTACAAAGAATTCTCCCGCGGCAAAGGGCGGCGTCGGCATAGGGGAATACATAGTAAAGGTCGACGGAGTTGAATACGATGTCAGCGATATGGATCTTTGCGCGGCCGCAATACGCGGTAAAAAGGGCAGCAGCGTGAGCATAACCTTCAAAAAGGACGGCGAGCTCATAGAAAGAAGCTTCAAGCGGGCTAAAATATTTGCGGAGACCGTGGAATATCATATGCTCGATAACAATATAGGCTACATAGCTGTTTATTCCTTTGAGAATCATACGGTCGAGGATTTCAAAGAGGCACTTGAGGCCCTCAGCTCCGCTGATTCGCTGATATTGGATCTCAGAGACAACCCCGGCGGATTGGTCGACGCGGCCGTTGATATGGCGGACTTTTTTATGGATGACGCGACACTTTTTTATGTAAAGGATCACAACGGCAGCAAGGAGCTTTTCAAGACAAAAAAGGGAAAGCTCTGGAGCAAGCCCTTTGTTGTTCTTGTCAATGAAAATTCAGCCTCGGCCAGCGAGATACTGGCAGTAGGGCTTCAGGAAAACGACGCAGCGCTTATAATAGGAAGCGACACCTTCGGCAAGGGCATAATCCAGACCGCGGAGCAGTACAGGGACGGCACGGCTCTTAAGCTGACCATGTGGGAATACTTCGGGCCGAGCGGCACGAGAGTGAACGGCGAGGGCGTCCACCCTGATATTTATGAACAGATACTCGATGAGGACCGTGATGAAAACATGGTGCTGATAAATGACAGGCAGCTGAAAAAGGCTGTTGATGTACTGAGCGGCAATTAGTTTGCCGGAAGTATTTTGAGCCTGCGCGTTTTTTTAATGCCGCCCGACTTTAGCTTGATAAGAGCGGGAAGCGGTGCTATACTACAAAGGGACATTTGAGAGCTGTTATCTCAAAATCTCAAAATATATCACCGGGGCGATTAGTTCAGCTGGGAGAATGCAAGGTTCGCAATCTTGAGGTCAGGGGTTCGATCCCCCTATCGTCCACCACGATGTGCAGATCCGAACTCGGAAACGGGTTCGGATTTTGTGTATTTCACTCCACAAAACTCGGAAACGGGTTCGGATCTTGTGTATTTCACTCCACAAAATGAGTAGACTCGCATCCTTTCAAATTCATAAGCTTTCTTAAAAGCTGTTTGCATGGCGTTTTTTGTATTGTTGTCACCGGAGCTTAAAGTAATACCATTTTTGCTATTGACTTTCCAGAGAAAATCGTCTATATTGTTCTTGAAGTCAATTGCATCAAGGTTACTTGGGAATTGAACCCTTGTGAGACCGGATAGCATTTGGCTTCCTTTTTTCGTTGCATATAAAATTCTATTCTCGCGTACAGCATTGTTTATATCATCACTAATTTGATTTCTCCCATATACTGTAATATCTTTATTCGCCTTAATTGTTTTGCCGCTTATTTGTCCGTAACTTTCCAAATCCTCAATCAAAACAATCGGAGCTCCGCTTGGGTCAACGCGGTCGGTAACCAAAACAATCCTATTATCAAATGGAGTGTAAGCAAATAAAGGGTTTTCAGCGCTGTTTAATGCATCAATTAGCCCCTGTTTTCCTAAATTGTGATAATTTAGCTTAGGTTTAAATCTATTTTCACGCTGCGCTTGCTCTTTGCTAACCATTGAAGCATAGGCTTTTTCGGAAGGCATAAGCACTTTTAGATCTTCTATTCCTATTACGGTTTTAAGGAAGTCTGAAGTTGTTCCTACATGAACCTCGTTATCCTTTGCTTTAAAAGTATTATCCAAAACCGACTGCAGCTCCGATTCTAAAGACGCATTTATTAAATCATATGTCGTATCGTTTATGCGCTTGCAATAGGCAGGGTGCTTTGTTATACTGTAGCGCGTGAATTTGTACTTTCGGTTCGGGACCGACGATACTTTTTCGATCGAATTCTGCATCGGGTGACGGATATTGTGCCGTTTCATCCGACGCTTTTTATGTAAGGCTGCGGCCTTTCACATATCCCCGGCGGACAGTACAGATCAGATAAACAAAAAGGGGGTAAATTATTTCATGAACAACACAAAGAACAGACTGCTCGGCATATTGCTGACGCTGGCGCTGCTTGCAGGGCTTTTGCCCATGGCTGCCGTGCCCGTATTTGCGGCAAATCCGGCGGCGGAGCAGGTAACGCTCAGCGTAGGCGGAACGGAGAAGTCTCTCGACTCTTCTTCTCCGTATCTTGTAAACGGAGAGCCCGGAGCTGCCGGAGTCCTTGGAAACGGCGGCTGCACGGCGCATTTTGAAGCTGTGTCCGGAACTCTCAGCCTGAACGGCTATAACGGCGGAGCTATCGCCGTAAGCGGCAGCGTGGCCAAAGACCTTACAGTTAAGCTCATAGGAGCAAACACTATAACAGGCGGAAGCCTCAGCAATATGACGGGCTGAAATATAACCGTCAGCTCAGACAGCGCCGCAAGCCTCAGCATCACTAATTCAGGCGATATCAACGGCATTGTTTTTAGAGGAAATCAATGCACTCACGTACTTTTAAGTTTTTAGGTAATGCTGTATCTGCAAAATATACTGAGAAATATTTAAACAATTCTTTTTGTCTGATTTCGTAATTTTGTGTTCCAACGTACCTTTTAATAATTCCAGAATCATATTCCAAAATTCCCAAAATACATTTTATTAAGGTTGTTTTTCCGCATCCATTTCCGCCCAGTAATTTATATGCGCGTCCACCCTCTAAATTTAGACTTACATTTTCTAATATTTTCTTTTCTTCAACTCTTTTGTTTAATGCCGTTATCTCAATCACATTCATAAAACTAAACTCCATTCTTAAAGTTATTTTCATTCTAAAACCGACTTTACCTGTACCCATAATTCAACGTTATATCCCTTATCAGTATTTGAAAACACTTCAAAATCAATATCACCAGAATACGCCAAAGATTCTTCTGGCAAAAAAGATCCAACCAAATATTCCCATGCGCCATGTATCGCACTAGGCGTATTACCTTTTATCTCTACAACTGCATATTCATTGGCATCAACTGATATTTTCGTAAGGTGTTCATATTTTTTACCATTTTCTTCTAGTAAGTATCCAAGAGTATATCGAAAATCATTATCTTCCTTATCTATGTAAAACATTCCATAAATTTTCTCATTTTTATAGAATATAGGATCGTACAGATTTATCTCATTTAGCATTTCTTCCCAAATTTCTTGTTTCATCATTTCAGGCGAAATTTTTTTCGTAAGTCCAATAAACTCCATATGATTCATACTTCTTAGTGTAATTTTATATTCCTCACCGCCTTTATCAGTAACAGAAAATTTCATCAATGGAAATATTTTCACCTCAAGATTTCTACCTTTAATGACATCTATTGGACTCACACCATGAAATCTTTTGAACGCATATGAAAACGCTTCTGGTGAACTATATCCGTACTTAAAGAAAATATCTGTTACTGATTTTTTTTTTGCTTTTCAGCTCAATGGCAGCTTTACTTAATCTTCTATTCCTGATATACTCTCCAAGTGGCAAGCCCGCCAATACAGAAAAAATTCTGGCGAATACTACATATGAGTAAGTCGTTATATTGTATATTTCATTTTCATCTATCCTTGAATCTAAATTACTTTCAATATAATCCATGGCTAGATTGAATTTTTTTAGTATATTTATTGTCATTACTAATCCCTCCTTGCTCATTTTAAACTTTTTACTCATTATCTGCCCGATAAATTTCGTACCAAATTTATCGGTTTTATTAATTCATTTAGTTTGTGCCTCCATATTCTTATTACTTCTATATCTTTTATCCAATGGTTTTGTCGTATAGCGTGGCAATAGCCACATATAACCAATTTTGAAAGCACCCTCAATTCTATTTTCCTTGCAAAGAATTTGCACTCGTCTTTCTGATATTCCCCATTTTTTAGCAGCATCTGAACATGAAATGTAATCCATTACATCCTCCTTATTACATCGTATCATTTTATATATTATTCGATTATACGAACAATATATAAAAAATACAAATACTACGATTTATTTTCCGTAATACTATGTGATGTATGCAGTTATATCTTACTAAAACAAGAAGAAGTGTTGCAGCTATAAAGATTGCAGCGTTTTTTGTATTCTTTGGCAAAAAGTGAAATTCCGTTGTTGTA
>JBHCAF010000079.1:0-3724 GCA_041798185.1 Bacillota bacterium | reverse complement strand
CCGGAACTATATAAAGCCCGAGCGGAAAATACTTAAGCTCGCCGCTCCTTCGGCGCGCGGTATAATACATGAGCCCCGCATCAGTCATAAACAGCAGCGCGGCCGAAATATAATAGTTGTACATATCGAGCCTGTGATAAAAATTGCGCTCGTCTATGTAGAAAACCAGAGGATAGAAAAAGTTCACGAAGATCAAAAGCGCCGCGACGGCGGCAATGCTGAGCAGCATAAGCTTGTGTCCCTCAGCTATCCTGCCGTTGAGATGTATCCCTATGAAATGTATCCATGCAAGCGACACCGCGATATTCGCGAGATAAAGCCAGGAGCTCTCTGCATAAAGAAACATCCTGACGACGGCGCCGGGCTTGCCGTCAAGCGCAAAGGCGAGAGGATCGATACAACACGAAATAAAGGTAAGCACCATGATAAACTTTATGCTGAAGCTTTCCTTTCCGCGCGTTTTTATTCTCCATTTGTTGGACGCAACTATGACGGCTATCAAAATAACGCCGATGGCGTTAGCGATGTAAACCGCCGTCATGTTGATTTCTCTTCCCATATTCCGCCTCTGTCTTATGCGCTGCGCAAAGACCGGCTCTGCGCGCGCAAGATTTTAATTACAGTTATTATACCCTTGCAAAAGCTTTTCTTCAATCTGCGGGCCCTGCCGGGCAAAGCGGCCCGGGCTTTTCGAAATACAAAAAATCAAAAAACAGCTCCCGCTTTGCGGGAGCTGTCCGTATGGATAAGCGTCAGATCTCCATCTCGAGGAGATAAGAAGAAAATCCTTTTCCGTGCATATCGACCGATAAAGAACGGGTAACGCCGCCGCCCAAAGCCGCCTGCATAACAAAATTCAAACAGCATATATCGGGAAGCTCATAGCGAACCACCTCGCCCTTTACCATACCGTTAAAATGCGCCCTCACTTTTTCCGGAGTTATTTTTTCCTTCAGCATTTCGTAGTCCTTCTCGTCATAGGGTATGAGGGAAAGATTTGAAATATTACCTTTATCACCTGTGCGTGAATGAGCGATCTCATATAGCTTCATGGTTTTATCCTTTCTTACACTGTGTATATGGAAACTTCGGGCCTTACATCTTTTCTGTCGATTAGTATAGACGCGACGGAAACTATATCGCGGGTCCGTTTTACCGCGCCGCAGCCGCCGGCCGGCCCGTTGGTATACAAGGCCTCGACTTCATTCGGAACGAGATCCGCGACCGCTCTTGTCTTGGCTCTCCCCGCGACGCGCACGCGTACCTCGCAGGGCTCGGACGGCATTATATTATCGGGGTTCCAATACAAAGAATTGCAGCCTATTATATCGTACTTCATTTCATCAAAGCTCCCGGGAGCGACAAGCTCGAGCCTGCCCTTTATTATCTCAAGAGCGAGCTTAGCCCTTTCAAGACAGCCTCGGCCGCCGTAAGATATCTCGCCGTCTCCGATAAAGCAATCTTTATATCCTATCGAGCACTTGAAGCTGTCGGTCCTGGGCTTTCCGGTCGCGCCCGAAACGCGTATCCGGTCCTTGCCTATTTCCTCGAACTTGATATGCTTGAAGTCCGCGATAACATCGGGAGTTATATAATTTTCGGGATCATGGATCTCATAACAGATCTGTTCCTTTAATGTATCTCTTGATACGATGCCGCCGGAGCCCTCGACCTTGCTTATCACAAAAGAACCGTCCTCCGATATTTCAGCTATCGGAAAGCCCAGACGCTCGGGACTTTGGACATCCTTTTTTCCCGGCTCCATATAATATCCGCCGGTAGCCTGTCCTCCGCATTCGAGCAAATGACCCATGGCGGTACCCTTTCCGAGCAGCTCCCAGTCATCGGAGCTCCATCCGAATTCAAATATGGCGGGCGCCATGAAAATGGCCGGGTCGGCAACGCGCCCTGTTATCACAACATCGGCGCCGGCTTCAAGAGCCTTTACTATGCCGTCAACGCCCATATAGGCGTTAGCTGATACCACCTGACCGTCAAGCTCCGAAAGAGGTCTGTGAGTTTCCCATACCTCAACTCCGTCGTATTTTTTTATGATCGGGAGTATATCGTCACCGGTAACGCAGGCGATCTTCATTCCTGTCAGACCGTGCTTCGCCGCGATCTCAACGCATTTTTCCGCGGCGGCCTCGGGGTTCGCCGAGCCCATATTTGTTATGAGCTTGACCTTATGCTTCCAGCAAAGCGGAAGAGCCTTCTCCATCCGATATTCAAGAAGCCCGTTATAGCCCTTTTTCGGATCCTTAAGCTTTGCCTCCTGCCCTATGGCTATGGTTCTTTCGGCAAGGCACTCATATGATATATAATCCAGATTCCCTTTCTCGATAAGTTCAAGGGACGGCTCAAGTCTGTCGCCGGCATAACCGGCGCCGGAGCCTATACGAATACTTCTCATGTTCTTACACCTTTCTTTGATCTATATACTGTCGCGCGGAGAGGCTGCTGAAAACCGCCCGCAAAACAGCCTGTATTTCGCAGCTGTCCGGGCCGCGCGAACTTATGCTTAAAGCGCTACACCTCGTGTTATTATCGCAACGACCAGCATTATTATGCTGACCAGCCACGCGAGCGGGATAGTTTTCTTCTGGTGCTCACCGAAGTCGATCTGCGAAAGCCCTACCAGAAGGAAGGTCGAAGCCGTGAGCGGAGAGCAGGGGAAGCCTGTCGTCATCTGTCCGAGTATTGCCGCACGGCCCACATCAGCCGCCGCCACACCGAAGCCTGCCGCGGTATTTGCCAAAACAGGCAGCACGCCGTAATAGAACGAATCAGGATCAAAGAGCAGCGAAGCAGGCATAGCTATAACGCCTACTATAAGCGGGAAGAATCTGCCCATAGAGCTCGGTATTATAGATACCAGGGTCTGTGACATGGCGCTTATCATTCCGGTGCCCTTCATTATGCCTGTGAAGCAGCCTGCGGCAAAGAGCACCGAGCACATCATAAGGCAGGATTTCGCGTGAGCGTCCACTCTCTCCTTTGAGGTCTTTACATCGGGATAATTTATCAATGTGGCAATCACATAAAATACCATGAAGACCACTGCCGGAGCAAAGCCGCTGAAAAGCAGGGAGGCGACGGCCGCAACGATAAGAACTATGTTTACCCAGAAAAGCTTGGGACGGGCGAGAGCCTTTTCCTGCTCGCTGAGCTCGGGCTCAACATATACGAGGGCTTCGGAGCCGGAGTTTCCGGTAAGTCTCTTCTTTTCGCCTCTGCCGAGAAGGAATGCTATCACGAATACCGAAACAAGGCCCGCTATAACAGCAATCAGGTCAGGCATGAAGAATTCGGTCACACTCGCCTCGCCAAGAGCAGTAGCCGCCCTTACCGTAGGGCCGCCCCACGGAAGGATGTTCATAACGCCGGCGGCAAGCGCAACCGTAGTCGCAAGAGTAGTCCTTTTCATTCCAACAGAATCATACAGAGGAAGAAGAGGCGGAACGCAGACAAGGAAGGTAACAGCGCCGGAACCGTCAAGATGAACTATCGAAGCGAGAAACGCAGTACCGACAGTGATTTTTACAGGGTCTGTTCCTACAGCGCGAAGCACCTTGCTGATGATCGGGCGGAAAGTCCCCGCGTCGGTAAGAATGCCGAAAAACAGTATCGAGAAAATAAACATAACGCCCGTAGCCGCTACCGACCCGATACCGGAAGAGCCGGTAATGAATTTTCCGAGACTTTTAAGATTTGCCGCAAAATT
>JBHCAF010000078.1:0-9699 GCA_041798185.1 Bacillota bacterium | reverse complement strand
TAAATTTCTCGGTATAAGGCGGGACTTACGAGATAGGATAAACTCAGTCGTGCCGGCAGGCCTGCGCTTATCCGAAATATGAACTACCGGATGCGCTCGGAGAAAACCTTGTGGAAATGCTTTCGGACGCGAGTTCGATTCTCGCCGCCTTCACCAGATTAGACAGCAGCTATTGATATAAATGTCTGCTGTCTTTTTTCTTTGCAAAAATCCCTGCAAATCAAGGCTTTCAAGATGAAGAGCTTTGATTTATACTGCTTGCGGAGCGTTTCCGTGGCGGTCTTTTTCCTTTTCAGGAAGGATTATGGGACAGACGGTATGGCAGGGTTTACTTCGTGGGGTATGGGTTTACTTCGCACTCATAAAATTAACCAATCGAAAATTGCCCAATTTGACAATTAGTATGAAACTTGATATTTTTATGAAATACAGGATTAAAGGGACTAATTACAACATAATATCTCGGCAATGTAGACTGGGTAAGAAAGCTTTCGCACTTGCAAAGCACAGTCAGTAATTAAGCAGCCTGTTGGAAAGCGGTGTAAGTATGAGGAAAATAATACTTTTCACATTCACATTGCTGTTGATCTTTTCTATGACCTGTACGGCATTTGCCAATAATCCAGTTTATTCGACATGGGCAGAACCATATATCAAAACAGCCGAAACGGTGGATATTCTCCCTGATAGTTTGAAATCGGCTGACTTAACTGCAAATATTACCCGCGAGGAATTTGCGGAACTGTCGGTCAAACTATACGAGAAGCTCAACAATCAAAAAATTGAGGCCTATACAGATGCTATCCGCTTCGTGGATTGCGAAAGCCCCGAGATTATAAAAGCTGCAAGCATTGGAATTATAAATGGAGTTTCCGTTGACAGATTTGAACCTAATGGCAATTTGACCAGAGCACAAGGCGCAACCATGCTCACCCGCGCATACAAAAAATATACATTTGTGAACTGGGCGCTTGATAAGGATACAGAATTTGAAAATGAATTCATAAACAGCTTCCGAACACCTATGCAATTTGATGATGCCGACAACTTGGACTCCCGGGCGATATCCAGCATCGCGTTTATGCGCGCAAGAAGCATTATTGACGGCGTAGGAGACAACCGCTTTAACAGTAACGGACATCTTACAAGGGAGCAAGCCGTAAAAATTGCTGTGAAAATGCTTAGCGTGATAGGCAACCACAACTTTGCGCCTGCCAATGCGTTTATCGTCGACAGCATCAGAGGAAGCTCTATTTATACTTGGTTGGAGAACGGGCAGACGGTTATCGCACTCTATGATACAGACGGACATCCGGTGAAGAGCTTTCGCACGGCAGTCCGAAGTGAAGAGTATTATGCGCAGCTTTGCAGGAGTGAGTACTCTCACATTGGATGGTACAGCGGTCTTGCCGGTCTGTATCGCCTGCAGGACGGCGATCTGGTTCAAATCAGTTCAAAGCCGGTAAAAGACCTCCTGTTTGTCAGATCCGGCCCTCAATCTTCCGGATCTATCATTCTTACATGGTCTGATGACACAGATATAATAAGCATCTACAGGCCCGCAGATACGATCGTCAATGTTGACTGCGACGGGCATGAAGCCGTTCTGCTTTCTGCCGACGACGCTCATGGTATAGAGATCGCCGGCCTTGATGCCGAAGATTCCATCATAGCATTCTATACAGAAAATGCTGTGGGAATGGGCCACTATGATTCCTACAGATATGTTCTCCTCAGTGCACCATCAGGGATTCCCTTGCCTGGCGGAGAAGGTAAAAATATCTTCGTTACAGATTTTACCGCAGGCAGACCTGAGATAATGGAAGGCTTTAGCTTTGAAAATCCGGAAGGGTATAAGATGGTTTCTATTTCTATGGAAATGCAGCGATTAAAGAATCTTTCGCTCGCACACTGAGTTATATCATAATTAGGTCCCTCAAAAGACGAGTTGCTTTTTATAGAAAAACGCCATGTGACCGTGTCCGTTGATTTGAACCCGCGGACATTTTAACCCCGGAACCTGTTTTTTATTCATATATAATGCGATCCGAACAATGCGGCAGATTTTCCTTAAAAATCTGCCGCATTTTATTTTTAGGGTGGCTTTAATTATTTCTCAATCAACAAACATCACAGCGGCGACGGATATTGATATCCATATCATGATATTGAAATGTCATGAAATATTCCGGTAATATATATTGAAATGTCATATATTATTGAATATAATTCTATTGAAAAGTCATTAGGGAGGTTCGCCATGCTATACAGAAAAATCGAAAAGTTAATTGAAGCCCACCTGAAATCAGACACAAAGAAGATTTTGCTTATTGACGGCGCAAGACAAGTCGGCAAGACATTTATCATTCGGCATACCGGGAAAAAGCTGTTTGAAAACTATATTGAGATCAACATGGTGGAAGATTTTTTAGGCGATAAGCTATTTGCCGGAGTGAGAACGGTTGAAGACTTCTATCTTCAGCTCAGCATGCTATCCGGCAACAAGATGAAACAAAAGAAAAATACGCTGATCTTTATTGATGAGATCCAAATGTATCCACAGCTGCTGACACTGTTAAAATTTTTATCTCAGGATGATAAATTCACATATATCGCAAGCGGTTCTTTGCTCGGGCCTACTCTGTCGGAAACCACTTCGATCCCGATGGGAAGTATTCGCAAAATGAGGATGTTCCCGCTTGATTTTGAAGAATTTCTCTATGCCAACGGCATAAATGAAGCTTTCGTGCAATCAATGAAAAGCAAATTCAACCGGCTGGAGGCCCTTGATGAGCCTTCCCACAATAAAATTATGGACTTGTTCCGCAAATATCTGCTTGTAGGCGGAATGCCGGATGCAATAAACAGCTACATTGACGAAAAAAACATCGCACTGGTCAGGGATATCCAAAGCGATATCCATGAGTTTTACGCAGCTGATGCTTCAAAGTATGACGAATACCGCAAGCTCAAGATACGCCGTATTTACGAGCTTATACCCTCCAATATGGAGAATAAAAAGAAGCGGATCGTAGCGCAAAGTATAGAAAATAAGCGCGGGAAAACCTTCAACGATTATGCGGATGAGTTTGAATATCTTATCAATGCGGGGATCGCGCTTAATGTCCAAGCAATTACAAATCCGATATTCCCGCTGATAGAATCCTCCGGCAAAAACCTTCTGAAGCTGTACTTGAATGACGCAGGGATACTGACAAATATTCTCTACGGAAATAACATTCGCGCCGTTATGGACAACGAGAGAAGCATCAATCTCGGTTCAGTTTATGAAACTGTCGTTGCATGTGAACTCATTGCTCACGGTCATAGGCTGTTTTATTACGATAACAGAAGCAAGGGCGAGGTTGACTTTCTCATTGACGATTATGACAGCCTTTCAGCCGTGCCGATCGAGGTGAAATCGGGCAAAGATTATATAGTTCACAGCGCGCTCAACAACTTGATAAAAAATGATGATTATAATATCAAGAAAGCCTTTGTGTTATCAAATGAGCGAGCCATCAAAATATCCGGCAGAATAAGCTATATACCCGTATATAATATAATGTTCTTCTGATAACAAAGCTCTTTGCGGCTCAAGATTTCAGCTTTTCGATATACCTTCGCAGCGCGGCTGCGGCTTCCCTGTCGGCGCCCTCTTGCGTGCCGGCAGAATTTTCATCTGTCATGCCTTTCAGAAAATCCCAGAACGCGGCGGTGATATTGCTTTCATGTATAAGCAGCACGGCGGGAGGAAGCGAGCTCTTCGCCACAACAACTCCGGTATCCTCCTTCGCATAGACCGTGTAGCGACTTTCACCGGAGCGTTTGACAAGGCGAACATGATAATTCTCAAACGATTCGATCAAGCTGACGATATGTGATAAGTGCGCGGCAAAATCATCCGGAGTATAGAACAATTCCTTTCCGTTAAACATATCCGACACGGCCAGCTTAACGCGACCGCTTTTAAGCTCCTCGATATCGGGCAGGGATATGAGCTCGGTAATGAAGGCTGACGGGCGATGACCTGAAGTTCAGCGATGTACGCCCCGGTGCATGGTATTATGACGCTGTGAACTTTATTGCAGACAGAAATATAAGCACCGGTACCGGAGACGGGAAATTCAGCCCGGAAGCAAGCCTGACGCGCGGACAGTTTATCGTTATGCTAATGCGCGCCTATGACATCAAGGCTGACGCCGAAGCGAGCGACAATTTCGCGGATGCAGGCAATGTGTATTACACAGGCTATCTCGCTGCCGCAAAGCGTCTTGGCATTTCAAACGGCGTGGGAGACAACAGATTCGCGCCAGGCAGGAGCATAACAAGGCAGGAGATGTTCACGATGCTGTACAATTCTCTCAAGAGCCTTGCGCTGCTTCCCGAAGCAAATACCGATAAAGCGCTTGCTGATTTCAGCGACGGAAATGCTGTCGCGGACTGGGCGAAGAAAGCGCTCAGCGCTATGGTAAACACAGGAACGCTCGTCTCTTCAGGCGGCAAGCTCGATCCGGCAGGAATATGCACACGCGCCCAAATGGCGCAGGTGCTTTACAGACTGCTGAACAAATAAAAGCCCCTGCACAGCGCTCAAGCAACATAAGGATCTAAAAAGCAGTCGGTCATTTTAATGACCGGCTGCTTCATGCTTATATAAATACATGTAAAAGTGAGGAGGCTCTATGACAGTCTTCCGCTGTCCATACACAAAGTCTCGTCCGCGACGCGCATGGTCGAGGGACGGTGAGAAACAAGAGCTACGGTTTTATTCCCGGACGCTTCTTTGAGCGCCTTGAGAACTATGGCCTCATTAAGACTGTCAAGGCTGCTCGTAGGCTCGTCGAGAAGCATAAAGGGCGCGTCATGCAGGAACGCGCGGGCAAGCCCTATGCGCTGCTTTTCCCCGCCGGAGAGAGTATCTCCGAGCTCTCCGAGCTCGGTGTCGTAGCCCTCCGGAAGAGTCATTATAAAATCGTGAAGAGAAGCCTTGACGCAGGCGTCTTCTATTTCCTGCCGAGTCGCGTCGAGCTTTGCGATCCTTATATTATTTGCTATGCTGTCCTTAAACAGCTGCGTTTCCTGCGTCATATAGCTTTCAAGCCTGCGCAGATCGGCTGTATTTATATCTTCTATATTTCTCGATGAGATCGAAAGCGAGCCCTCGCGCGCTTTCCAAAAGCGCATGAAAAGCTTAAGGAGCGTAGACTTGCCGGAACCGCTCCGCCCCACTATGCCTACTATCCTGTTCTGCGGAAAAGACAGCGTAAGACCGTTCAATATCATATCGCCGCCATAGGAAAATTTCAGATCGGAGCAGGAGGCTCCGCTGAAGGAAATTTCACTCTTGCCGGAGATATCCTCGGTCTCCGGCTCCTCGTCTATTATCGCAAGAACCCTCGCACCCGAAGCGATAGTGGACTGCAAGGTGGTGCCGAGAGAGGAAAGCGCGGTCACAGGCCCGAAGGACGACATAAAAGCAATAAGAACGATTAGGAGCCCTGAAAATTCCAACCGCCCGCTTGTATGAAGATATAGGCAGAGCAGCATCATGGCCATATCAAACAGCAATATTACAGTATTCGCAAGCGCCATATTCGTGCCCGTGAGCCTGCTTAAAAGTCCCTGCCTTTCAGAAAGCGCGTCGGTCTTTTCCTGTATCTCACGAAGCCGTCCGTCTCCGGCGCCGTACTGCAAGGTCTCGTCAAGCCCCCTGATGCTTTCGAGCATATGCGCGGCAAGCTCGCCGGACTGGGCGCGAAGCTCATCTCCCAAAGCTCCGCTGCGCCCGGATATGAACGCGGGAAGCAGCACCCCTACCGTTATGTAAGCGGCAAGAGCCAGAATACCCATGCTGAAATGAAAGCTTCCTATGAATACGCACATTATGATCTCGACAGCCAAAGCTATACATATCGGAGATACGGTATGAGCATAGAAGACCTCGAGCAGCTCCACATCGGAGGTTATAAGCGATATCAGATCGCCCTTATCGTGCCCGTCAAGCTTCGCCGGACAAAGCCGCCTTAAGGCCTTGAACACCCTGTCTCTTATCAGAGCCAGAAGAGTAAAGGCTATATAATGGTTCATCCGCTGCTCGCCCAGTCTGAACAGAGCGCGCGCAAGGGCGAATACTATCAGGCAGATATATATCGTTCTCAGCGAAACAGGAACGCTGAAGCCGATGCCGCGAGCTATGCCGCAGGCTCCGAGGATGGGAATAGCCTGCGCCGTCAGAAAGCCGAGGCTTCCCATAATGACCGCAAGAGCCATAAAGCCCGAAAGAGGCCTGACCAGCCTCAGCATACGCATAAGCACTCCAAGCTTGCCATTTTTCATATGAGGGCCTCCTTTCCGAAAAGCTCAAGAGCCTGCTGGGTCTTCCAGAGCCTTGAGTAAACGCCGCAGCTGTCGAGCAGCTCAGCGTGAGTTCCGCTGCCCGCGACACTCCCCTTTTCCATACAGTAAATATTGTCGGCGTCCGTCAGATTGGCAAGACGATGACTTATCATGATTACAGTCCTGCTCTTCGCAAGCGCCTTTATCTCAGCGAGTATAAGCTCCTCGCTTTCTATATCTATATTGCTTGTCGCCTCGTCGAAAATATAAGCGGGGGTGTCGTGCAGCAGCGCTCTTGCAAGCGCGAGACGCTGCTTTTGTCCGCCGGAAAGATTCGAGGCGTTTTCGATAAGCACTGTATCAAGACCCTGCTCGGCTCTGAAAAAATCAGCTATGCCGCAGCGCTCGAGCAGACGCCACAGGTCTTCGTCGCTTGCGTGCCTACCCGCTATAAGAAGATTTTTTCTGACGCTTCCCTTGAAGAAGACGCTTCCGAGGCCTATATAGCTTATGTTTTTCATAAGGCTCTCCTCGCGCACGCTCTCTATCGGAAGACCTGCTATGCTTATTTCGCCTTCAATAGCGCTGCTCTTTCCCATAAGAAGCGCCGCTACCGTAGATTTTCCGCTGCCGCTCTCCCCCGCTATGCCGGTGAAGCTGCCTTTTGGAAATTGCATCGAGACGCCGTGCAGCACCTCTCGATCAGGGGTATAAGAAAAATGTACTCCTGAGAGCTTCATATCGCCCCAGCCCTCGGGAATGAGCGCCTCCTTTTCCGCAGGCTCCTCTTCACTCAGAAATCTGAATATCTTATCGCTCGCCGCCATACCGTTCATAGCTATATGAAAGAAGCTACCGAGCCTCCTCATGGGAAGGAAAAACTCGGCGGAAAGAAGTATCATAAAGATGCTGCTTCCGAGGGTGACACTTCCGTTTATAAATGCCTCTATGGCGAAGATGATGCCCACAGCGGCGCCGCCGTAGGCGACAAAGTCCATTACGATTATTGAATTGAGCTGCATGGTAAGCACCTTCATCGTGACCTCACGGAAGTTTTCAGATTCTCTGTTCATCTCTTCGTTTTTGTATCCGTCGGCCTGATAGGTCTTGAGCGTTGTCATGCCCTGAAGATTTTCAAGAAAGCTGCTTCCGAGCTTTGTATACTGCCCCCAATAGCGCGAAAGCAGATTCTTTGCGAGCCTCTGCACGAGCATGATCGAGACCGGTATCAGGGGTACGCAGACAAGAAGCACCGCGGCGACCCTCCAGCTTCCCGAAAAACCGAAAAGAAAAAACAGAGTGAGCGGCGCTATAAAGGCATAGAAAAATTGCGGCACATACTGACCGAAATAGCTTTCAAGCTGCTCCACACCCTCGACCGACTCCTGCACCAGCTCTGCAGTGGCCGCGTGCTCGCGATATGAAAGCCCGAGCTTCAGGAGCTTGCCGTAAATACGCTCACGCATGACTCTTTTTACCGTTCTTGACGCCATATAGCTCATTTTTACAGCGCCCTTCTGCGTAAAGAATCTGAGGCCGATGCTCAGCGCTATGACGATCAGCGAGGGCCATAAGCGCAGCACGCTCGGCCACATCAGAAGACCCTCGCATATACGGGCAATGAGCGCTATCATAACAGCGTTCATCGCAAGCTCAAGCCACTGCAGCAGTATATTGCCCGCGATATATTTTTTGCTCTCGGGGCATATCCGCATAAGTCTTTTGTCAAACATATATATTTCCTTTCACGCTTTTGTTTTCAGCTTCGATTTTATTTTTCAGCTAATGCGTTTTTAAGCCATGCGTTTGTTTTCAAACCACACATTTTTTCGTCCAAACACGCGTTTATTTTCAAATCACTCTTTTTACGATTCCTGTTTTCGAGCTTCGCGCGGTTACCCGAAGGCAACCTAAGGGCAAAAAATTTTTATTTGCGCCGTTTCATTTCTCTGTCCATCCTGCGCTTCGAATCGCGTGCGGCAATGGTATCTCTCTTATCATAAAGCTTTTTCCCTCGGGCAAGAGCAAGCTCGAGCTTGAGCCTGCCGTTCGGGTCAAGATATACCTGGACCGGTATGAGCGCCAGCCCGTCCTGGGATACCTTGCTTTGCAGCTTTTTTATCTCCTGCTTGTGAGCAAGAAGCTTTTTTGGGCGCAGGGGCTCGCTGTTGAATCTGTTTCCCTGTTCATAGGGACTTATCTGCATATTATAGACCCAAAGCTCGCCGCTGCCGTCTATCTTCGCAAAGGAGTCACGCAAAGAAAGCCCCCCCGCTCGGGCGGATTTTATCTCGGTGCCTGTCAGCACTATGCCTGTTTCCATTATCTCTTCGAGAAAATAGTCATGGCGCGCTTTTTTGTTTTGAGATATAAGCTTTCCTCTCATATTCAGATTCCTTTAATGTAATATCCCGCATCCTCTAAAGAGAACCGAGCTTGCTGAACGGAAAAAGCCTGAAGACCGCCTTTCCCATGACATCAGCCATAGGCACAAAGCCTACTCTTCTGTCGCGGCTGTCCGTCGAATTCTGACGATTGTCGCCCATGCAAAACAGGCTGCCGTCAGGCACGGTGAGCTCTGCCATATCGGACGCGGTATAACCGTCCTTTGTATAATTCTCGATAAGCGCTGCGCCGTTCACATATACGGTGCCCTCATTTATCGCTATCGTATCTCCGGGCACGCCTATTACTCTTTTGATCAGGAGCTTATTTGCCCCTGCAACGGTTTCAAGCTCACTCGAAAAAACAACTATATCGCCCTTCTCGGGTTTGCCGCCGAGCAGTCTGTATGCCTGCCTGCTTACGAGAAGATAATCGCCGTCTCTTAAAGTGTTCTCCATTGAATGCTCTCTTACTATTGTCGGCTTAAAAAAGACCAGTATCATCGCGGCAAGCGCCATAGCTATCGCTATGTCCCTGATCCATTCCTTCGCGTTTTCACTCAATTTCATATATATGTCATATCCTTTCCGAAAAGCTCCGTCAGCTTTGCCCTGAACTCCGCAGGAAGCTCCGACTCAACACTGATATCGCCTATTATAAGCTTCGACGCGTGAAGATACTGCGCCCTGCCCTCAGACTTTGAAGTCGCCGAACGCCCGCGGGAAGCGGTATTCAGCCCTGAAGCGGCGGCGCGACCGAAAGAAGCCGCTTTTGCTACATTGCCGCCGTACTTGGGATCTCCCAGCACGGGGCAGCCTATGCTTGAAAGGTGCGCGCGTATCTGATGGCTTCGCCCTGTTATAAGCTCAACCTCTACAAAGCTGAAGCGCTCGTTAAATATTATAGGTCTTACTATTGTCTTTATAAATTTGCTGCCGGTTCTTTCGGTGCCGAGCACTCTGACCCTGTTTGCCG
>JBHCAF010000077.1:0-10637 GCA_041798185.1 Bacillota bacterium | reverse complement strand
TATCATATATCGGCTGATCTCCTCGTATCCGCTGCCTCTGTCAGAAAAATATACGCACCAGACAAGGTCTTCATCAGGCTCACTGTAAAATTTCTTGCAGGCATTCACCATAAGCTCTTCCTGAAGCTTCTCGTCGGAAACGATCAAATAACCCTCGCCGCTCTCAGGAACGGAATGAAGCATATACTCTTTATCTCCGCCCCCGTCAAACAGCTTTTCTCTAAAGAGCGAATAAAAGCTTTGCGAATCCGCGCATATTACTGTAAAGCCGTCGACATCTATGAGTTTTTCAAGATAAGCGTTGTCGCGCAGCCATTCTATCGTGTTCGCACAAAGCGTTGATATAGTTACGGTCATCGTCTTACTGTATCCTCGCTCGTCTTTCACGCCGTTGTCTATCTCAATATTGAACAGCGAAGCATAATCGGACAACCTGTCCTCATAGCTCATATTTGAAAGATCCTTATATACCGCCTCAAGAAGCTCCGCCTTTTCATCATTGCAGGAGCCCTTCGGCAAGCTTATAAAGTCATCAGATCTGTTGAGCTCCCAAGTTGACGATATATATATGCTGCAGCTGTTTATATCATACTCTTTTATAAAGTCATATTTGTGCCTGTATTCATCTGACTCATATACAGCCGCCGCGTTGTCAGAGCTCAGCATGAGGCTCAAGGGCACTCTGCTGAAATTCCGTTCCACGGTCTTGCCGTTTTTGAGCGTATAGTTAAATGATACCCACACATAGGAATCATAATCATCATCGGAGACAGGCCCGGCAGCAACTATTTCCTTTTGGAGCGCCGTAAGTCTCTCGATATTCTCGGGCGATCTGATCTCTATGCTCAGATCGTCATAATAGACGCCGCCGCTTTGATCGAAGGAAAGGCTTTCGATCTTGTTAACAGAAGGCACATACTTTCCGTACCCGAAGAGATCAAAAGCGAAGGCGCAAACTATAAGCACGATCACGGCGATGTATATAACAAAAGCCTTCAGCCCGCTTGTATTGAATATCCTGACGGTCTTATTCACTATCATCCAGCCTATAAGGAAGCCTATGACGGCGCCTATGAACTGCGCTATGTAAGTCTGCGCTCCGTCCGTAAATATCCATGAGGTAAGCGTTGATATGAAGAAGACTATGAAAAAGCAGATCAGATATTTTACAAAGCCGAACACATAGCTGTCCCCTGCCTTCTCGAGCTTGCGCTTCGTGTAAGCGTAATACGCGAGCAGCGCCAAAGCCAGAGCCGCGAGCACATACATTACTATCAGAAGAACGCTCAAGCCGGAAGAGCTCTTGGCGTACGGCCCTATCGCGTCAAACGCGCGCGTGATAGCCGGGTGCATTTTGGTGACAGTATCCGCGATCGAAGAGCTCAACGAAAACCCGAAGATATATTTTTCGCCGTAAAGCATAAGCGAAATATAAAATATCGGTATCAGAAAATTGAACGCGGGTCCGGTCAGCATATGTATCACGCTGTTCCCCGAAACAATGCCGGCAAGAGTGGCTATCGAATACGAAAACAGTATTGTGATGAGACTGATAAACAGGCAAAGCAGAACATCCTGCACCGTGAACATTTTGGTCGCGCCTTCCGAGAACACTCTTGAGAACATACCGTTCTCGCTGATATAGCAGTCTTTGCGTATGCAAAGCACGACAAGAGTATTGAGCGCAGCCGGTATCGCCGAAAGGAAGAGCCCCGACAGATAATTTGTGATAAACAGGCTTCTTCTGCTGAACGGCATTGAATGAAGCACTCCGGAGCTGTTCACTTTATTCAGGTAGGCAAAAACCGCTACGGACGCTATGCAGGAAAGCATGACATCCATGAAAAGATATCCGGGATTCTGCGTCGAATAGCAAAGCTTTACATTGTAAGACTGCCAGTCGCCCTTGCTCATTATCAGCCCGAAAGACCCCGACATAAAATATATAAAGAAGCCTATCGCGGATATGCCCCATAATCTTTTAAAATTCTCCTTAAACAAAGGGAATGAGAAACAACTACGCATCTTTATTGCCTCCCTCCATTTCTTCAAAGAAAAGCTCTTCAAGGTTCATAAGGCCTCCCTTGCTCTCAAGCTCGTCGATATCGTCATGAACAAATTTCACGCTGCCCTTATACATTATGCCTATTGTATCGACAAGACCCTCTATCTCTCTGAGATTGTGCGATGAAACAAGTACGGTCATATTTCTCTCGGCGACATCGGCCACGATATACTTCCATACCATTCTCCGCATTATCGGATCAAGACCGTCAACGGGTTCGTCCAGTATGAGATAGTCCGGCATCGTACTCATGGTGAGTATAAACTGAGCCTGCTTTTGCATACCCTTCGAAAATTTGGAAAGCTTTCTCAGCTCGCCGAGCCCGAAATTTTCAAGCATCTCGCGATATCTGTCCTGATTCCACTTCGGATATATCTGCCTGTAAAAGCTCGACTCCGACTTCAGGCTGTAGCCCGGGTGGAAATACAAATCGTCGGGAATATAGCCGACGCGAGCCTTTATTGCGATATTGTCGAAAACCTCCTGTCCGTCTATCCTGACTGAGCCCTCATCCCCTTTAAGGACTCCAGTAAGATGCTTGATCAGTGTTGTTTTGCCGGAGCCGTTCACTCCTATAAGCCCGTAGATTGAGCCCGTATTGACTCTGAGCTCAAGCTTTCTCAATGCTTCGAAGTCTTCGAATCTTTTAGATAAGCTGTTTACTTCTATCATTTCGAGCCTCCCTCCTTTGCGATCACTTCTTTAATCTTCTCTAAGATCTCTTCATCTGAAATACCCATAAAAAGCAACTCTCTGATTATTGAACGGAGACTGTCATACAGCTTGACAGCCCTGTTGTAATCAGGCTCCTGCTTCACTTCTGAAACAAAACAGCCCCGGCCGGAAATGGTATAGATCCAGCCCTGAGATTCCAAGCTCTTAAAAGCTTTGGCAATAGTATTCGGATTTACCGTAAGCTGTGAACTCAAATCACGAACCGACGGAAGCTTGTCATTGGGAAGCATTTCGCCGCTTATGATAAGGCTCTTAAAACCGTCAACTACCTGCTCATATATGGATTTCTTAATAGTTAAATCCAAACTGAACATATCGTCCTCCTTGATATTTAGATCGTTTTTAGTGTACTACTTGTAATAGTACGCTGTCAACACTTTTGTTAAATATTTTTTCGGAGCAAACGCAAAAAAAGCAGGCCTTGCGCCTGCGCAAAAAACAGCTCGCGCCATGATATTCACCGCGATACGGGCACCCATTCATAGCATGACTGATGGCTCATGCTGAAGCAGCTTATGAACGGCAGCCGGAATATATCGCGGTCCGGGCTGTAAATAAGAGTGACCCGCACGCTTTTAAGCTCGGAGCCGTCATCAAAAAAGCTCTTTTCCGAATCTTCGTCTATGTATATCCTGCCATGCGAAAAGCAAGGCATGGCAAAGCTCGCCGCGTCAAGATAATTCCTCATATCGCAAAAGCCGCTCGCAGCATCAAAGCTTATGGCCCCGTCCTCTCCCTCAACAGCGGAAAGAGCGCCGCAAAGCGCGCAGCTCTCGTCCAGAGCCTTAAGATGAACGCGGGTATTAAGATAGATATTCATATCAGAGCTGAACACAAGAGCGCTGACGCCCGCGATGATCAGCGCCGTCGATACTATAAAAAGCTTCATTTCAAAAACTCCGCCTCTACTCCAGATACTCGCTCACGGCGCAGCTGTCAATAACATAACTGTATGAATCGTCGGCCGCCATGACAGGAAGCGCCGCGCGCCTTATTTTCACGCTTACCGTATAGAAAATATATTCTCCTCTGCCCTTGGGCTCTGAATCGCACTGTATGCTTATATCTTCCGCGGCAAAGCCGAGCCTTTCCAGCCTATCACGCATATCCTTTTGTATTTCATCCGTGAAGCAGCCCCGCTGCTGCGCGGCTTCTTTCGCGGTATATACTATCTGATTGAATGCGCTGATCCTGGCGCCGTTCACCTGATCGAGCCCGAACTGTATCATAAGTATCAGCATAAGGGGCAGCACGGCGCAGAGCACGATAAACTGCTTCATCAGCGCACAATCTGCATATTCCTGATAAGAAGCTCATGGCTCCACAGGCTTTTCATGGCGCCGAATATTCCGTTATCACCAAGAATGCAGGACGCTATCGCCAGCCCCAGCATTATTCCGGCGGCGAGTATCATAAGCTGCTTCATTACTGTCCGCCGCCAGAGGCCGCCGGAATAGCATTCGAGATCTGCGAGTCAAAAGCGCTTATCGCGGAATCTATCCTTGTTGTTATATTATCCGCCTTGCCGCTCAGACCAAGCACCGTACCGCTTATGGCGACACCTAAAATTATAGTCGCGACCAATACCATTAATTGCTTCATTGTTTGCTCCTTTCTAAAACAACTGATTGAACATAGCCTGCTGCTCTATGAAATAGGCAACAAAGACAAAGTCCGTTAAGACCAGCATCGCGTTGAGGACTACCGGAAAATATATCAGCTCTGATATTATCTCATCGCGTTTTTCTCTTTTGCCGCGGCTGTCCTCGCGCAGGCTGTCAAGATATATTTCAACGGTCCCCAGCAGCTCGTCCGGCGGTATATCCTCCCAGCCCGCCAGCACTATGCCAAGATCCCTTGAAAATCCCGTATTTAAATATCCGTTAAGCACTTCTGCGGCGCTTTCCTTATCATAGATATGCAGATAATGAGCCATATCCTGAAACGCAGGCTTTAGTATCTCGCATATCTCGGCAAGCTCCTCCATCAGAAGCTCCGAGCTCATGCTTCGCCCCTTACCGAGTATCACCATATTTTTGAGATAATACAGACTTTGTATAAGCTCTCTTTGCATAAGATCGCAGCGCCTTATAAGTCTGAAGCTCCGCACGATATCTCTTATTCCCATAATGAGCAGCCTTTCACCCTGCTAATCAAGCCTTGAGTTGCTTATCATATATATGAGCAGGATATTGATAAGAAAAAGAAAGGCGCAAACAAGAAAAAGCAGGAAGCCCGTCGGATCCAGAAACTGATTGCGAAGCAGCGCCGAAGCTTTGATCCCAAGATAAAATACCGAGACAGCCATACAGCCCAGATACATAAGAGGTATCAGCAGCAAAGTCATGCGGCTCGCCTCCGCGTTGAGAGCCTTCCGTTTCTCGTCAAGCTTATTTGCTTCTCTGAGCTGACGGGCAAGATCCGAAAGCGCCGCCGATATATCGCAGCCTCTTTCGATCGACAGCCTTATGCACTGACCGAGCATTTTAGCCCAAAAGCTCCCGTAGGAGAAGACGAATCTGTCGACCGCCTCTCTGAGCTCTACGGCCCCGCAGGCCGATCTGAGCCTCATAAGAAGACTGCAAAGACGCTTTGACGACAGCCTGTGCCCTCCTTCATAAAGCGCAGTCTTTTCTATCGCCTCATATATATTGAACCCGTTTATCCTGTACTGTCTGTGCAGCTCGCTCACAAGGCTCATACCCTCGAGACTCGCTTCGGCCCTGCCGGCCTCAAGCCTTGAAGCGAGAACGAGCACCGGCATACTCACGCTAAGCGCCGAAACGGGAAGCGCTGCCGCAAAGGAATAATTTCTGTAAGACAGAATATACGAAGCAATAAACAGCACACCCTCAAATATCAGAAAAAAGCGCTTGCCGGCCTCGCTTTCAAAGCTGACATCTATCAGCCCGTAAATATAACGAAGCGGCCCGGGGAGCTTTTTATCCGCGCTTCTGACAGCCCGCAGCCTGTGCCGCAGTCTGTATCTTCCTATCAGAAGCTCGACATCGCTCCACATGAAAAGCAGCGCGCCTGCGGCGAATATCATATATATCGAAAGTTCAATAAAGTACGGCGAGTTCACTTAATTTCTCCATTTCATTTTTGAAAATGTAAAAGCTGTCGGCGTCACTTTCAAGACCGTAGCGCTCCTTGTCAGGCGAAAGTCTGCCCGTGAAGCGCCAGCTGTCGTCTGATGCGTTGTAGGAAAGCAGCTCCTCTATTTTTATATCTCCCCTGTCTGAAAGCCTCATCTCGTATATGCTGTTCAGCCTTTTTTGATTCTTATCCTTGAGCTGTATAAAATGAAAAAGGTAATCAAAGCTCGCCGCGATTTTCTGCATGGTGAGCTTCATATCGCCGCCCGTAGACTTCACTATCTCACTGGCCGCCTCGAGCGGAAAATGATAAGGATCGCGTGAATGAAAAGTGATCTTCATACGCTTTGTGCCCTTGCTTGCTATCCTCAAGACCGTATCTAAAGCGATGCCGTCTCTGGCCTCGGCCATAATGAAATAATCGGCGTCGCTTCTCAAAAGGTTTTTGGATATCGCTTTCAGCTCGTCACCGTCGGCGAGAAGCTGAAGCACGGGAGCTCCCGGCAATATTTTGTGCAGCGGTATCTCAGGATCCGTTTCGACCATAACACCCTCAAGGCAGGGATCCTCGTAAGACTGCCATGTAGACAGAAATGTGGTCTTGGCGCTTCGCACCGCGCCCATAAAAACAACATTATATCCAAGCGCCGCCATAGCCTTAAAAAGAGGTATCATCGCCTCGGGAACAGTGCCTCTTTTAGCCTGCTCCTCAAAGGAAAGCGACGGGATTATATAGCGTCTGAACACTATTGCAGACTGCCCTTTTTTAGCCATCGGCTCTATGAAGATCGTGACTCTCGTGCCGTCGAGAAGATAGAGCTCATAATATGGCTTATCCATACGCTCCTCAGGGCTCAACAAAAGAAAAGCCTTTATAAGCTGGAGCTTTCTCATTTCAGAGATTTTCTGCGGCATGAGCTTCATCGTGCCGTTTTGCATAAAGAATATATTTTCGCCCACGATCTTGGCGGAGCTGCTTGACTCATATCCGGCGCCGAACCATTCAGCCATAGCCGCAAGCCCCCAGTTCTCGTGATAGACCGCGGACGCAAGAGAATCATACCATTTAGGAAAAGGCGTACCGAAAGCCTCAAGCTCGCTTATAAGCTCTTCTATTCTGTCGTTGAAAAAGCTCTTCTCCTTTTCGTAGCCTATGATAGCTCTCTTTTGGATCTCAAGAGTCAGACCGGAGCTTTCGCGCTTTTCCCAATCTTCGAAAAAAGCCTCCTTTATTTTTTCACAGAGGGCTTCGAACTGATATTTTTCACGCCCTTCCTTTTCCCGCGCTGAAAGTCTGCTTTTTCTTCTTCTGATGTATTCATTGATCTTAGAGTCGGACATAATCCAGAATATCCTTTATAACCTTATCTATATCGCGTACAAAGCCTTTCGAGGCCTTCAAGGCTATCAGGCTTTTTCCCTCGCTCTCCGCTTTTAAGCCCGCGGCGTCCTCTCTTACCGTGAGGATCCTCTGCTTGTCTATCAGCAGGCGTTCTGCTATATAATCCTTTTCGTAGAGGCTCTGCGGCTCGTACCTGTTTATTATGAAGCCCTCTATCTTGAGTTCTATCCTGTCGTAAAGAAAGCTCAGCCATTCATATCTTTGCAGGGAGCTTTCTCTCTGATTAAAAACCATATAGACTCTGTCCGCCGCAAAGACCGAGCCGAGGGCAAGACCGTCCTCGAGCCGTGAACCGGTATCGACTATTATGATGTCAAAATGCCGCCCGGCGGCCGCAAGAAGAAGCTCCGCCATATCGGGAGTAAATATATCCGAGGCGTCGGGGCTTTCATAGCCGCCCCATATATAAAGATTGCTGCTGTAAAACGATCTCGCCTTGAGCTCTTCTATATCTATGTGCTCGCTCGCGACAAAGGGCCGCAGTTTTTCAACTGATTCATATACATGGCTGCAATATTCAGAGCCTCTGCCCCCGTCGCCGTGTACTAAAAGCACTGTGATATCCTTTCGGCTTTCAGACAGTCTTTCGGCGCAGCACTGGGCAAGCTGAGTCGTGCCTGCCTTATGATCGGAGCCGTGAAAAGCGAAAATATTATTCATGCTCCGCCTCCAGAACCAGCAGCAGAGGTCTTGTCCACCGGCTTTCGTATTCCAAGGGAAATTCGCTTCCGGAGAGCTCTTTCAGATCGCCGTATACAAGCTCGGTGAGCCTTATATATTCTTCAAGCCCGCACACTATTTCAAGCTCGTTATCCTTTATATAATCGACCTTGTATGCACCGAGCCTTTCTCCGCTCGGTCTGAAATATAAAGCTACGGTATCGCCGTTTTCTATAAGACGGCTTTTGAAAAATATCCAGTTGTCCCTGATCAGAAAACTCGAGCTTCCCTCAAGCAGCATTGCTTCCTTCGGGCTCAGCGCGGGCAGCTCCGCCTCCGCGGAGATCAGGCTTTCAGCCGCGCCCTGAGCCGCCTCGGCCGCCCTGCGCCGGCTATCCTGATTCCAAAGATACATGGAAAGAAGAGCCGCTCCTATCAACAAAATACCCGCAACGCTTCTAAGCCGCTTCATTTCTGCAAAACCTCCATGGGAGCGATGTAAATTTATGGTAATAACTTAACATAAATTACATTATTTGTAAATATATTTTGCGAAAAAATTGCCTGCCGCAGAGATAATTCACTCCGCGGACAAATAAAAAGGCGCTCTCCTGTTCAAGAAAGCGCCCTGATCCTATACCGGACTGTTCGGTCTTGTTATTAAAAACTCTAAAACTCCAGACTCTTTGCTATATAGTCTTTCAGCTCGGAGATCGAAAGCCTTATCTGCTCCATGCTGTCTCTGTCGCGGAGTGTAACGCAGCCGTCGTTTTCGCTGTCGAAATCATAGGTTATGCAAAACGGCGTACCTATCTCGTCCTGACGGCGGTAAAGCTTTCCTATGCTGCCGCTCTGATCGTAATCGACCATGAAGCTCTTTGAAAGCTCCTGATAAAGAGCCATGGCGGGCTCAGCCAGCTTCTTCGAAAGAGGAAGCACCGCTGCCTTGTAAGGAGCGAGCGCCGGATGCAGGTGCATAACAACGCGGCTGTCAGCCTTGCCGTCCTTGCTGAGATCCTGAAGCTCATAGGCGTCGCACAAAAAAGCGAGCGCCATGCGGTCTGCGCCAAGCGAGGGCTCAACGACATAGGGAACATATCTCCTGTTGCTCACAGGATCTATATACTCAAGATTCTGGCCCGAAGTGCTCTGATGACGCGTCAGGTCGTAATCTGTTCTGTCGGCTATGCCCCAAAGCTCTCCCCAGCCGAAGGGAAAGAGATATTCAAAGTCGGTCGTAGCGCGGCTGTAGAACGAAAGCTCCTCTTGAGCATGGTCTCTCAATCTGAGCTTATCCATATTCATGCCGAGGGCTTCAAGGAACTTTCTGCAATATTCCTTCCAATAAGCGAACCACTCAAGGTCCGTATCGGGCTCGCAGAAAAATTCAAGCTCCATCTGCTCGAACTCTCTTATCCTGAAAATAAAATTCCCCGGAGTGATCTCATTCCTGAAGGATTTACCTATCTGCGCTATGCCGAACGGTATCTTCTTTCGGCTCGTGCGCTGAACATTCTTGAAATTAACGAATATACCCTGCGCGGTCTCGGGACGAAGATAAAGCTCCGATTTACTGTCTTCGGTAACGCCCTGATAGGTCTTGAACATCAGATTGAACTGACGGATATTCGTAAAATTGTTCTTGCCGCAGTCCGGGCAGGGAACATTGTGCTCGCTTATCCATTTTTCCATCTCTTCGTTCGACCATCCGTCGCAGGAGCCGCAGCCGAGCTCTATATCGTTCTCGTGCGCGAAATCCTCAATGAGTTTGTCCGCGCGGTGCCTTGAATGACACTCTCTGCAATCCATAAGAGGATCGGAAAAGCCTCCGACATGACCGGACGCTATCCATGTGGTCGGATTCATTATGATAGCCGAATCGAGCCCTACATTATAGGGGGATTCCTGAACGAATTTTTTCCACCAGGCGGCCTTTACATTATTCTTGAAAAGCACTCCCAAAGGGCCGTAGTCCCATGAGTTGGCAAGCCCGCCGTATATCTCCGATCCGGGATACAGAAAGCCTCTGTTCTTGCACAGCGCGACGATATCCTCCATGGAGAATTCCTTATTCATCGTCGACCTCCAGCTCGCTGAAATCAACGGATGAAAGATCGAGATCTTCAAAATCTTCCATGTTCAGCTCATCCTTGTTTTTATCTCTCTTAAGAGCGCTTACGGCCTTTTCTTTTGCCGTCGCGAATGCGTCAAGGCTCTTGTCCTTTGCGATATCCCAGGCGTCCCTGCTCTTTTCCTTTGCTATGTCGATAGCTTCAGAGCTCTTGTCCTTTACCTCGTCGATTATAACTCCGCCCTTTGATTTGGCGACATCGATGACCTCGCCGGCCTTTGTGGAGACATTTATGATCTCGCCGTCATCTTTTACGATCTCAACGCTGCACTTTGTTCCGAAAGCCGCAACAGCTCCGGCGATCATCGCCCAGGGGAATACGACCGTACCTATTATGCCTATGTTCAACGGAAGATTGAGAACGGTCTCGCCCTCTTTTTTTACGAGCAGTCTGCTGACATTGCCCTTCTTAACAAGATTCTTTATAGAATCCACGACTGCCGCGGCCTTTGAATCTCCGGGCTTGCCGCCCTCGTCGATACTGTCCTCAATAAAGATTATAGCGTCGACAACATTGCCCTCGCTCTGCTCAAGAGCGTCCTTTGC
>JBHCAF010000076.1:0-5897 GCA_041798185.1 Bacillota bacterium | reverse complement strand
TAGGATACATGTTAACAAAATATATATCAGCGCTTTCCTTGCGCTCCGCCTGCATTTCGGCCTTGCCGGTCAAAAGGACTTCCGGCAGCTGCGCTCCGGGGCGCAGCTGTCTTATTTTCTTTCCTATGACCTCTTCGGGATCGGTACCGTCCTCCGAAAACAGAAAATTTTTGTACGCGGCATTGGCAAACACTATCCTGCTTTCGGTATCGATTATGACGATACCCTCATGCATAGCGTCGAATACAGCTTTGACAAAATCGGAAACAACCAAGACATAAACCTCTCTTCGGCCCTTGCGCGAGCTTGCCGCATTCCGGAAAGCTCGGGGGCTGTTAATGCACATTATAGCAGAAGGACTAAAGCCCGTGCTAAGTCTCGGCTATTTTTGTGATTGCAAAGCCTTCTCCCTGCACCTCGCGCGCATCCATGACTATCATAAAGGACTGCGGCTCCTCCTGGCGCAAATGCTTTTGTATGCTGTATATATCCTTGGAGCTGCCCGTGACCATGACGACCTCCTTGCGGTCGTCGGTGTACCCTCCGCGGGCCTCGAGTATGGTCGAACCTCTTTCGCAGAGCCTGTTTATCCGGTCCGCTATATTTCTGCCGTTGCCGTAATAGGTCACTATATAGGCAACGACCCCGGAATTACGCCCGAGTATTATCTTATCGATCACCGTTCCTGAGACAAACACTATTATTATACCGAATATCACGGCCTCAAAATCTCTGAACAGCATACCGTAGGCTGCTATGGTCACTATGTCGAGGATAAAGGATATCCTGCCCGTGCTGTGATGCGGATTGCGGTTTTTCAGAAGAAGGATTATAAAATCGAGCCCACCTGTCGAAGAGCCTCTCATATAGATCATGGCATAAGCTACGCCGTAGAGCGTCCCTACGCAAAGCGCGCAGAGCATACGGTCAGCCTTGACGACCGGAAGCAGAGGCACGACAAGATCCATGAGCAGCGACTGTATCACTATACATCTCACGGATTTTGCAAGAAAACGCTTGCCGAGCAGCCTCGTGCAGATGACGGCAAAGGGAATATTCATAAGAAAGATCGTAAGCCCAAGAGAAAATCCGAAGAGCTTATTCAAAATAAGCGCTATGCCCGAAAATCCGGACACGGCAAAATTTGCCCCGGAAGCTATATTGACCGTGGCAAAGGCTATCAGCATATTCCCGAAGAGCTCATAAAGAATATCCGTTCCTATTTCCTTATAAAGCTTGTTCATATCATGACCCCCAAACGAAAACGAGCCCGGCGACCCATAGTTTCTTCTATGCTTCGCCGAAGCTCTTCGCGTTTATTGTATTATATTTTTTCCGCGCTTGCAAGAGCAGCCGCGCGGCAGCCTTAAAAAGCGTGCTCGCGGCATACGCAAAGCCCGCGGTTTTTTCAGCTTTTGCTAACGCTCGTTCATCGGGCTCATAAATTTGAGCCGGCTGCATATGAGAGATACTACAAAGGCCTTTACAAGATCTCCCGGTATGAAAATCGCGGATGAAAGTACGGCTTTGACAGGCGATATCCCCGTAACAAAGGAAAGGTATATCCCTCCAACCAGATTTATTAGCAGTATACCGCCCGCGAAATTTATCAGGACATAGCGCAGAACATTTATCTTTCCCCAAAAATGCTCGCATAAAAGTCCTATCACAAACGCCGCTATGGGCCAGATTATGAAATAGCCTCCGGTCGGACCGAAAAGCACCGATACTCCGCCACGGCCTCCGGACAGAAGAGGCAGACCCGCAAGAACGAGGGCCGTAAAAAGCATAGTGCTGAAAAATCCCAGCTTCTTTCCCAAGAAGCTTCCCGCCAGCATTATCCCCATAGTCTGCATGGTTATCGGTACCGGTATAAAGGGCAGAGGGATCGGAGGCACCAGACCGAGCGCCGCAATAACAGCCGCTCCCAGAGCGGAATATACCATATCTTTTGTTTTCATAATAAATCAGCCTTTCGTTCCGACGCTTATTTTTCCATACCGCAGGGATAGCCGCTTTCGCCGCAAAGCCTCTCCTCGCTGACAGCCCGGTAAAATCCGTAGCCGCCCGAAAAATTATAACACTCAAATCCGTTCTGCGCCAGAACACGGCACGCAATATAGCTTCTGATACCGCTTTGACATATTACATAAACAGGCTTGCCGCGCTCAAGCTCGCTCAGCCTCTCCCTGAGATCGTCCAGAGGAATATTTATGAAGCCTTCTATATGCGAAAGCTCGTATTCAGCCCGAGTCCTTACATCCAGCCTTATAACGCTTCCGTCATTCGAAATCCCCGGAAGCTCATCCCAGTGGAACTGCCCGAGCCTCGCGTTTTCTATATTATCAATGATGAAGCCCGCCATATTAACGGGATCCTTCGCTGAAGAATACGGGGGCGCATAAGCAAGCTCAAGCTCCTTAAGACGGTCGGCTTTAAGAGCTCCGCTCATAGCGGCGGAGATTATGTCGAGGCGTTTATCGACGCCCTCATAGCCTATGATCTGGGCGCCCAGAAGTTTCAGGCTGCCTTTTTCGTATATTATCTTAACCGTCATATTTTTAGCGCCCGGATAATAGCTCGCATGGGAAGAGGGCGAGAGCACGACCCTGTCTATCTCAAGACCGGCCGCGCGGGCAGCCTTTTCGCTGAGCCCCGTGCTTGCGACCGTCATATCAAATATCTTGATGACGGAGCTTCCCATAGTTCCTGCATAATGACTGTCGATACCGCAGATATTATCGGCGGCTATGCGGCCCTGCTTGTTTGCCGGGCCGGCAAGCGAGATAAGAGCGTCCTGCCCGCTTACGGGATTTTTTATCTGAACAGCGTCTCCGACGGCGTATATATCGGGAACGGAGCTTTCCATTCTGTCATTTACGACTATGCTTCCCTTTATTCCCAGCTCAAGCCCCGCGGAAAGCGCGAGGGAATTGTCCGGGCTGACGCCGATAGCAAGCAGCACCATGTCGGCACTTATGCTTTCGCCACTGCCTAAAAAGGCCTTTATGCCGTCTTCGCTGTCCTCAAAGCCCGTGACATTGCTGTTGAGCCTGAGCTCAACGCCGTTCTGCCTGAGCTTCGCGTGAACAAGCGTAGCCATATCATAGTCGAGAGTGTTCATCAGCTGATCCGGCTGCTGAACTATGGTCACCCTAAGCCCTCTTTCTCTCAGGTTTTCAGCAAGCTCAAGCCCAATATAGCCGCCTCCAACCAAAAGCGCGGAGCCGGGCTTTCGGCTGTCTATATATCGCCTCATTCTGAGCGTGTCCTCAACGGTGCGCAGAGTAAACAGCTTCTCGCTGTTTATTCCCGGCATATCCGGCTTCACGGGCTTTGCTCCGGGAGAAAGTATCAGCTTGTCATAGCTTTCCTGATAAAGCTCTCCGCTGTCAAGCCGGCAGACCGTTACGGTCTTGCCGGCAGGATCGACAGCGCACACTTCTTGTCTCGTCCTTGCGTCTATGCGAAACCTTTTCCAAAGACTTTCGGGAGCCTGAAGGCTTAACTCGCTCTCGTCTTCTATAACGCCGCCTATATAATAGGGCAGGCCGCAGTTTGCGTATGAAACGAAGGACGAGCGTTCAAAAATGATTATCTGAGCGCTCTCATCAAGCCTTCTCAATCTCGCGGCGGCGCTCGCGCCGCCGGCTACTCCGCCAACTATAAGAACCTTCATCACATTACCTTTCTTTTACAGTGAGCCTTCGCGCCCGTCTTCAGGCCGCCGGCGAAAAGGAATCTTTCCCCGCGCCGCAAAGCGGACATTCAAAATCATCGGGAAGATCTTCAAACTTTGTTCCGGGCTCTATTCCGTTTTCCGGAGAGCCGAGAGCTTCATCATATTCCCATCCGCATACATCACAAACATACTTCATTTTTGTTTCTCCTTTCATAATAAGCGTGCGCCCCGCTTCGGGCGGCGATCCCGCCGCAGCCGGCAGGGAGCTGAACGCTCAGTTAAAATCCTTTGATATCATAAGCTCCGCGTCCGCCGCGGCCTTCACCTTATCGTTGGCGAAAATTATCACGCCTTTTTCATCGATAAGATAGCTGGTGCGAACAACTCCGAAGCCTGTTTTACCGTATAGCTTCTTTTCTTTCCAGACATCATAGTCGTTGATAGTTTTTCTTTCAGTATCCGAAAGAAGCGTTATGGCGAGTCCCTGCTTTTCTTCGAATTTCTTATGAGACTCCACGCTGTCCTTGCTGACCGCGACCACGCTTATGCCCTTTTTCAGAAATTCCGCGAGATAGGCGGAATAGGCAAGCGCCTGTTTTGTGCAGCCCGGGGTGTTGTCTCTTGAATAAAAATAGAGCAGAAGCTTTTTCCCTTTATAGTCCTTCAAGCTGTGAAGCTTTCCGTTCTGATCCGGAAGGGAAAAGTCCGGAGCCTTTGTTCCCGGTTTAAGCATTGGTTTACCCCTTTCTTATTCGCGCTTTTCAGCGTCGAGTAATTTATATAATATCCTGTATAAGCTGTCGGCTTCCTCGGCACTCAGGCTCATGCAGCCTGCCATCTTATCCGGAACGGCCGCGGCCCTGTCACGGAGCGCTGTCCCCTCAGCGCTTATCTCCGCGATCAGTACGCGCTCATCCTCTTCAGAGCGGCGCCTTGTAAGATAGCCCTTTTTCTCAAGGCTCTTAAGAAGCGGCGTAAGAGTTCCGCTGTCGAGAAAGAGCTTTTTTCCAAGCTCCTTTACGCTGATGCTCTTTTCCTCCCACAAAACCATCATGGCTATATACTGGGTATATGTCAGATCCAAGGCCTTGAGATAAGGATAGTAGCGCTTTACGATCTCTCGCGAAGCCGCGTACAGAGGAAAGCACAGCTGGTTTTCAAGCTTTAACGCCTCATATTTTTTCATAAGAGCTCCTCTACTCTTTTCTTCAGATCTTCCATATCTCCGGTGGGCTCAAAGCGCCACGCGATATTCCCGCCGCGGTCTATCACAAATTTTGTGAAATTCCATTTTATGCGGCCGTTATTTCTGAAGTCCTTATCCATAGCTTCGGCAAGCTCGTTCATCACCGCCGCGCTCGCGCCGTCGCCGAAGCCCTCGAATACGGTGTTTTCCGTCAGATATTTATAAAGCGGCGCGGCGTTTTCACCGTTCACATCGATCTTGGAAAAACGGGGAAACGAGGTCCCGTAGTTCAGCGTGCAAAAGGAATGTATCTCCTCATCGCTTCCCGGCGCCTGCTCGTGAAACTGATTGCACGGGAAGTCCAGTATCTCAAGCCCGTCTTTATGATAAAGCTCATAGAGCTCCTGAAGCTCCTTGTACTGCGGAGTGAAGCCGCATCCGGTAGCAGTGTTTACGATCACCAGCACCTTGCCGCGGTAATCCTCCATGGAGATCTCATCTCCGTTTCTCGCTTTTATTTTATATTCGTAAATGCTCATATTGTTCCCTTCCGATTTGATTTAGTACAATTAAATTATATACAATCATTCGTTTCTGTCAATAGCTTTTACAAAATATTTTTACTCGCGGCAGGCGGCGCCTTCGCCGGCGCCGCGAGCGAGACAGAGAAAACGGCGCTTGAGCTGCACGCGGGGTCTGCGGCAGCGCCGCGAGCAGAACAGCGAAAACAGCGCTTGAACTGCGGCCGGGATATTCGGCGGTGCCGGGAGCGAGACAGCAAAAACAGCGCCTGAGCTGCGGCCGGGATATTCACCGGCGCCGCGAGCGAGACAAAGAAAACGGTGCCTAGGCTGCGCGCGGGAGCTGCGGCAGGCGGCGCGAATTTTGAGAGTTCCTGCGAACGCTTTTCGGCGCATAAAAAAGGAGCCCCGTTAAGGGGCTCCGAGAGCTTTTGTTAAAACCGCGCCCGGCGATCTTTATCGCTTAGCACTTTTCAACTATGAGAGATGTTCCCATACCGCCGCCGAT
>JBHCAF010000075.1:0-40119 GCA_041798185.1 Bacillota bacterium | reverse complement strand
GGTCGAAAGCCCGCTGCTCGAGACCTCTGTCAAGGGTGCGAAGGCTGTGCTTCTCAATGTGATGGGAGGCTACGATCTGGGTATGCTCGAATTCAATGACGCCGCGGACTTCATCGCTCAGGAGGCGGATCCCGAGGCCATCATAATAATCGGAACAACGGTGCGCGAGGATCTCGCGGATCAGATCAAGGTGACCGTCATAGCCACAGGCTTTGAGGAAAATATCGGAAAGCGCGGGGTCGAAATAGATTTGGAAGGGCTTGCCGAGGATATGCGCGAAGAAGCGGCTGCCGCGGAGGCGGCGCAGCTTCAGGCAGAGGCCGCCGAAGAAGCTCCAGAGGATATTTTTGCGGGTACAGGCTACAACCCCGAAAATGATTTCCCAATTCCTAAATTCCTTCAGGACAAGGAGATCAATTTAGAATAAAATAAGCTTAGCCTTTAGGGGCGGGGTAAGCCCGCCCCTATATTTTTCGTTAAGCGGCCGCGCCTGCCGCGAAGCATACCGAAGTGGTAAAAGGCCGGATCCGTTCAGGCAAAGACCTCTTCTGCGGCTTGCAGCAGAGGGCCGGGCATAAGAATAATCAAAATGAAGAGTATCATATCTACGGACAACAGAATAATAAAGCTCGCAGCGAGTCTTTCGGAAAAGAAATACCGCGACCGCGAGGGGGCGTATATGCTCGAGGGGCCCGATATGGTAAGAGAAGCGCTCGAGAACAGCGGAAAGGCGCGGTTCATCTTTATAAGGGCCGAGTCCGCCGCAGGCGAGGCAATATCCATTGCCGAGGCTGCGGAGGCAAGGGGCTTGGCCGTCTACGAACTCAGCGAGGCGGTATTCGAAAAAATATCGCAGACCGAAGCGCCTCAGGGCATAGCTGCGGTCATGGAAAAGCCCGAAAGCTCCTGCGAGAGTTTTTTCAGGGCTTGTGAAGATAAGAATGTTTTAGTCATAGACCGTGTTCAGGACCCCGGCAATATAGGAACGCTGATCAGAAGCGCCGAGGCCGCGGGCTTCGGCGGAGCCGTCTTTATAAAGGGCAGCGCCGATCCTTTTTCGGCCAAGGCCGTTCGCGCGGCCAGCGGCTCTGTCGGGAGGCTCCCTTTGCTCTTTGTCCAAAGTGACAGCGATATGCTCTCCTTGATGAGAGAGCACGGAAAAAGGGTGTTCGCAAGCGCGATGGAATCCGGCACGGTGTACTATAAAGCGGATATAGCGCGCAACGCGGCGATAGTGGTCGGAAGCGAAGGCTCCGGCGCTTCGCGCTGCATACTTGACGCGGCCGACGCGATATTGTGCATACCTATGGACGGGAAGACCGAAAGTCTTAATGCCGCCGTAGCGTCGGGAATAATAATGTTTGAAGCAAGGAGACAGAGAAATGACAGATAAGCTTAAGGGCATAGTTCAGGAGGCCTTGAAAAACGCCGAAGCCATAAGCTCTTTGGAAGCGGCAGAGGAACTCAGAGTAAAGCTTTTAGGTAAGAAGGGCGCTCTTACGGATATTATGAAATCCATGAAGGAGCTAGCGCCCGAGCAGCGCAGGGAATTCGGTGCCGCGGCAAACCGCGCGCGTGCCGATATCGAAGCGAAAATAAACGAAAAAATAAATTATTTCAAAGAACTTAAAAAGAAGGCTGAGCTTGAGGCCGAGACCATAGATGTTACGGAGCCCGGCGTGATCAGAAAGCTGGGCACGAGGCATCTTATATCTATAACGATAGATGAGATCTCAAGAGTCTTCATGAATATGGGCTTTTCGGTCGCCGAGGGCCCCGAGATAGAAACTGTTTTCAACAATTTCGACGCTCTGAACGCCGGGCCGAATCATCCGGCAAGGGATATGTCCGACACATTTTATATAAGCGAGGATATCCTGCTGCGGACGCAGACTTCATGCGTTCAGATAAGAACTCTCGAAACGCAAAAGCCTCCGATCAAGGTCATCGCTCCGGGGCGCTGCTTCAGATGCGATACTCCCGACGCCACTCACTCTCCGATGTTCCATCAGGTCGAGGGGCTTGTTGTCGGCGAGGGTATAACTATGGCCGACTTAAGAGGCGTTTTGGACAGCTTCGCCAAGCAGTTGTTCGGAGCGGGGGTCAGGACAAAATTCCGTCCACATCACTTCCCGTTCACGGAGCCCTCTGCCGAAATGGATGTGAGCTGCTTTAAGTGCGGCGGCAGCGGCTGCAATGTATGCAAGGGCAGCGGCTGGATAGAGATACTGGGCTGCGGAATGGTGCACCCGAATGTTCTCAAGGTGGGGCATATCGATACTGAAAAATATACGGGTTTTGCTTTCGGCATGGGCGTGGAACGGATCGCCATGCTCAAGTACGGAGTTGACGATATCCGTCTTCTCTATGAAAATGACATTCGCTTTATCGAGCAGTTCAAGTAAGGAGGCAAAACATGTTAGTTCCTGTTAAATGGCTTAAAGAATATACTCCGGTAGATATGCCGCTTATGGATTGGGTGGACGGGATGGTGCTTTCGGGCACGAATCTTGAGACCGTGGACTATTGGGATAAAAATATAGATAAGGTCGTAGTCGGGAAGATACTCTCGATAGAGCCTCATCCCAATGCCGACAAGCTGTCCGTATGCAGCGTTGACTGTGGAGACGCGCCTGTTCAGATCGTTACCGGCGCAGACAATATGAAGACCGGCGACAAGGTCGTTGTCGCTCTTGACGGAGCTACGGTCCCCGGACCGCTCCACGGTCAGCCTGCGACGGAGGGCGGCGTTAAGATCAGCGCCGGAAAGCTGAGAGATGTTCAGTCCGACGGAATGATGTGCGGCTGCGGGGAGCTGGGCTTTCCCGATAAGATAGTTCCGCTCAGGGATAAGGACGGGCTTTGGATACTCGATGACGAGAGCTTTGTTCCCGGTACTCCGATAGTCGAGGCTCTGGGGCTTGAGCTTCCGACTGTCGATTTTGAGATAACTCCTAACAGACCCGATTGCCTGTCGATGATAGGCATAGCCCGCGAAAGCGCGGCCACCTTCGGAAAAAGCTTCAGCTATCCGGAAACCGAATGTAAAAACACTTCTTCGGAAAAGGCCGAGGATCACATAAAGGTAGAGATCAGAAGACCCGAACTTTGCGGCAGGTACTGCTGCCGCGTGATCAAGGATATCAAGATAGCGCAGTCGCCATGGTGGATGCAGCAGAGACTTATGCTCGCCGGCATGAGACCGATAAACAATATCGTCGATATAACAAACTATGTCATGCTCGAATACGGGCAGCCTCTCCATGCCTTTGATATAAAGACCGTAAAGGGTGGAAAGATAATCGTTGACTGCGCCTCAAACGGCGAGAAGTTCACAACGCTCGACGGAGTCGAAAGAGAGCTGTCTGAAAATATCCTTATGATCAAGGACGAAGAAGGCCCTATCGCCATAGCCGGCATAATGGGCGGACTTGATTCCGACATAAAAGACGATACGCTTACCGTGCTTGTCGAATCGGCGAATTTCAACGGAGATTCGATAAGAAGAAGCAGCAAGGAGCTCAATCACAGGACAGAGGCGTCCGGAAGATTTGAAAAGGGCATAGACCCGAATCTCGCAAAGGCGGCCTGCGACAGGTTCTGCTATCTTGCGGAGCAGCTCGGCGCCGGCATGGTCCTGAGCGGAGAGGTCGATGTTTATCCGGCTCCGCAAAAGGCGCCGACTCTTAAGGTGAGAGTTTCAAGAATAAACAAAGTCCTCGGCACAGAGCTTTCGGGCAGCGTGATGCTCGATTATCTCAAGGGTCTTGAGATGGAAGCGCAGCTTGAGGGTGATATAATAAGCGTGACGCCTCCGAGCGTGCGTCAGGATCTTCTGATAGAAGAAGACTACATTGAAGAGATCGCGAGAATGTACGGCTATGACAAGCTGCCCATGACTCTTCCCAAGACAAGCGATGAGGCCGGTATTTCGTATCTTCAAAGCATAAGGAATATGGCAAAGGACGCTCTCACGGGCATGGGCTTTGACGAGTTTCAGACCTACAGCTTCGTTTCTCCGAGATCCGTGGATAAGATACGCGTGGGCGAAAGCTCCGAGATGAGGAATTTTATCAGGCTCATAAACCCGCTCGGGGAAGAGAGCTCCGTTATGAGGACGACTATAATCCCCAATCTGCTTGAGGTTCTTTCAACGAACTTTAACAGAAAGAACCAGGCGGTCAGAGGCTTTGAGCTCGGCAATACCTTTATAAACAAAGGAGCGGCCGGGGAGCTTCCCGAAGAGAAAGATATACTCTGTATAGCCTGCTATGGCAAGGAAGAGTCGTTTTACAGCTTAAAGGGCGCAGTCATCGAGCTTCTGAACATACTCGGAATAAAGGATCCGGATTTCGCGGCCGATAAGGAAAATATGAGCTTCCATCCGGGAAGATGCGCCGATATATTATCCGGCGGAAAAAAGATAGGCGTGCTCGGCGAGATACATCCCGAGGTCGCCGAAGACTACGGTATGGACACGAGAGTCTATGCCGCGGAGCTTGATTTCGCGGCGGTCGCGGAGCTGGCTTGTATGGAGCACAGATATACGCCGCTTCCGAAATATCCCTCAATGGTACGGGACTTCTCTATGGTCGTCGAGGAAAAAGTAACTGTCGGCGAGCTTGAAAAGGCTATCAGAAAACATACGGCGGCTCTGATAGAGAGCGTCAGCCTCTTTGATGTTTACAGAGGCGCGCCGGTGCTTCCGGGATATAAATCACTTGCCTTCTCGCTTGTGTACAGGCGGGCTGACAGAACTCTAAAGGAGGATGAGGTAAACGAGCTGAATTCGAAAATGCTCATCGCTCTTAAGGATGAATATAACGCCGTACTGCGCGAGATGTAGCGCGGTTTGTCCGTAATGTCCGGGTCCTCAGCGGACCCGGCGGCGGAAAATAGGAAGTCGCAACAGTATTAAGTGATAAGGAAAGGAAAAGCTATGGACGAAAGAAGCAGCGTGGCTGTAAAGATCTACGGGCAGGAATATTCGATCTCGGGCGATATGCCGCGTGAGGAGATAATGAAGCTTGCCGATATCGTCGACAGAAAAATGCATGAGGTCGCCGATTTTTACAAGGGCTCCGTTTCATCTGTCGCGGTACTTGCTGCAATGAATCTGGCGTCGGAGCTGGTATCCAACGAAAACACGGCAAAACAGCTCGACGACATGAACAGCAAGCTTGCTCAGGCTTCGAGCTATAACGAGGTGCTGAGAAGCCGCATAGAAGAGCTTACGACGCAGCTTGAAAGCTCAAAGAGCGTTCCTGAGGAATCTCAGAAGCTCATAAGCGAGCTTGAGGCTAAATGCAGGGATATAGAAAGCAGCTTCTTTGATATCCAGATGGAAAATATCCATCTGAAAAATGAACTGGAGAGCCTGAAAAGACAGCTTAGATAATGGATCTCCGCAGCCTTGAAATACTTGAATACGGCAAGATCACAGATAAACTCGCCGCCCGCTGCTGTTCGCAGCTCACGCGGGACGCGGCGCTGAAACTGCGCCCGAGCTATAAGCCTGTATGGATAAGAGAAGAGCTCCTCGGCACAGAGGAGGCTCTTGCTGTTATAATGCGAAAAGGGCTTCCGCCTCTCGGGCATTTTTATGATATCACGGGGCTCGTGCAACTTGCCTCAAAAGAAGGCAGACTCACGGAAAGGCAGCTGCTTCAGGTATCATATAATCTTAATTCGGCGATACTCACCAAGGCTTTTTTGAGCAGCGATCTTCCGGAGCTTTTACGCATAGACGGGCTTGCTTCGGCCATATTGCCGCTAAGGGGTCTGTATGACGAGATAACAAGGTGCATACTCAGCGAGGACGAAATCGCGGATTCTGCGAGCCCCGAGCTCAAAAGGATAAGGCGGGCTATATTAAAACAGAACGAAGATATAAGGCTCAAGCTGGGGGCTATCGCGAGCTCCGAAGCAAACAGGGCCTTTCTTCAGGATTCAATAGTAACTATGCGGCAGGGCCGCTATGTTATACCGGTGAAGCACGAGCACCGCAATCATATCTCCGGCATAGTCCATGACCAGTCGGCCTCGGGCGCGACTTTGTTCATAGAGCCTCAGGTCATAGTGAATATGAACAACGAGCTGAGGGGGCTTGAGCTTGCCGAGAAAAAAGAAATACAGCGTATACTCGAAGAGCTTTCGGCCCGGGTCGGATGCGAGGCTCCTGCGATAAAAGGAAATCAGGAGATACTGTTCAAGCTCGATTATCTTTTTGCGAAGGGCAGGCTCGCGTGCGATATGAGGGCTTCAAGACCGGAGATAAACGAACACGGCCAGATATTGATAAAAAAAGGCAGACACCCTTTGATAGATCCTAAGAAGGTCGTTCCCATAGATATTGAGCTTGGCAAAAGCTATCGGACGCTTGTTGTGACCGGCCCGAACACGGGCGGAAAGACAGTCACGCTCAAGACGGTCGGGCTTTTCTGCCTTATGGCTCAGGCAGGGCTTTTTGTTCCGGCAGGCGAGGGCACCAGTCTTCCGGTATTCAGAAATATTTTCGCCGATATAGGAGACGAGCAAAGCATAGAGCAGAGTCTTTCGACCTTCAGCTCTCATATGAAGAACATCGTAAAGATAAGCGAGAGCGCGGATAAAGACTGTCTCGTACTTCTTGACGAGCTCGGAGCGGGGACGGACCCTTCAGAGGGAGCGGCGCTTGCGATCGCGGTGCTCGACAGACTTTACTCGGCCGGGGCCGAGACCATAGCGACGACGCACTATAATGAGCTTAAAAAATACGCGATAACGACAGATGGTGTTCAGAACGCCTCTATGGAATTCGATCTTGAGACGCTTTCACCGACCTACCGGCTTACCATAGGGATGCCGGGAAAATCAAACGCCTTTGAAATATCACGAAAGCTCGGGCTGAGTGATGATATAATCTCAAAGGCGGGAAGCTTGCTTGAAAAGGGCGATATAGCCTTTGAGGATGTCCTGAGCTCTATCGAAGCCGACAAAAAGGCCGCGAAAGAGGAACGGCTCGAGGCGGAAAGACTGCGCGCGGATATAGAAAAAAAGAAAACAAAAATCGAAGAGCTTGAAGCCCGTATCAACGCCAGGAAAGAAGAGCTGCTTGAAGAAGCAAGGGCCGAGGCGAGAGCCGTGCTCAGCGATGCCGAAGAGAGCGCGAAGGAGCTTCAAAGAGCCATGAGCAACAAGGAGCTTGAGGAAAGCAAAAAACAGATAAGGGCGAAGAAAAGAAAATACGCTTCAAGGAAGGGCGCGGGCGAAAATCCCGATCCGCCGTCAGCCGATGAGCTTACACCGGGAGCGCGAGTCAATGTTCTTTCGGCAAACGAAAAGGGGACGCTTCTCAGCCTGCCCGACGATAAAGGAAATGTTACCGTCCAGATAGGCTCGATGAAGATAAGCGTCAAGCTTTCGGGGATCAGTCTTGTCAAAGAAAATGTGACAGATAAGCAGCGCGAGAAAACAAAATACTCAAGGATAAGCAGAACAAAGCTTATGACGGTTCCGATGTCGATAAATGTTATAGGAAAAAGTCTTGCGGAGGCGGAGCTTGAGGTCGATAAATATATAGACGACGCTTTTCTTGCGGGGCTTCAGAGCGTTCAGATAATACACGGACGCGGAGCGGGCATACTGCGCGAGGGTCTCGGGCAGATGCTTAAAAAGAATAAGCATATACAGGAAATCAGAAAAGGCGAATACAAAGAGGGGGGCGACGGCGTAACAGTCGTTACACTTAAAAAATGATACAGATCAAAAATGAAATTGCGAAAATTATAAAGAGCGCTGTGGACATTCTAAGCATAGAAGAGATTGAAGCTATGATAGAGATCCCGCAGGACAGCTCTATGGGCGACTACGCTTTTCCCTGCTTCAAACTTGCCGGTCAGCTTCACAAGGCTCCGCCGCTCATTGCCGCGGAGCTTGCCGAAAAGCTGAAGGCTGACATCTTTGCGAAGCTTGAAAATGTAAATGCTTATCTTAATATTTTCATAGATAAAAAATACTTCGTTAAGCTTATAAGCTCTGGCGTTGTCGCCGCGGGGGAATCTTTCGGAAACTCCGATCTTGGCGCAGGCCGGAAGGTGATAGTCGAGTACAGCGCTCCGAATATCGCAAAGCCTTTTCATATAGGGCATATAAGAAGCACGGTGATAGGAAACTCGATACATCTTATATATAAGGCGCTTGGCTACGATGTCGTAAGAATAAACCATTTGGGAGATTACGGAACTCAGTTCGGAAAGATGATCGTTGCCTACCGAAGATGGGGCAGCGAGGAGGAACTTAAGCAGGAGCCTATAAAATCTCTGCTTTCGTATTATGTGAAATTCCATGAAGAGGCCGAAAAGGATGCCTCTTTGGAAGATGAGGCGCGGGCAGCCTTCGCGAGATTGGAGCACGGCGAAAAGGAAGAAACGGAGCTGTGGCAGCGCTTCAGAGCCGAATCTCTCAGCGAATTCAGGCGCGTTTACGATATGCTCGGCATAAGCTTTGACTCTTATACCGGCGAATCGTTTTATTCAGATAAGATGCCGGCAGTTCTTGACGAGCTCAGAGCAAAGGGCCTTCTTAAGGAGTCTCAGGGAGCTCAGATCGTCGAGCTTGAAGAATTCGGAATGGCTCCCGCCCTTATCACAAAGAGCGACGGATCGTCTTTGTATATAACAAGAGACCTTGCTGCCGCGATATACAGAAAAAATACCTATGATTTTGATAAGTGCATTTATGTGGTAGCTTCTCAGCAGAATCTTCATTTCCAGCAGTGGATAAAGATACTCGAGCTCATGGGCTACGGCTGGGCGACTGACTGCGTTCATATTCCCTTCGGACTTATCTCAATGGCGGACGGCACCATGTCTACCAGAAACGGCAGAGTGGTATTCCTTGAGGATGTTCTGAATAAAGCCGTGGAAAAAACAAAAGAGATAATTTTAGAAAAGAATGTAAACACAGACTGCATAGACGAAACAGCTTCGATGGTAGGCATAGGCGCCGTTATATTCAACGAGCTTGCGAACAGCAGGATAAAGGACTATGTCTTCAAGTGGGATAAGGTACTTAATTTTGACGGAGAGACCGGACCTTATGTTCAGTATACCCATGCGCGTGCAGCCTCGGTTTTGCGTAATGCCGGCTTTGATATAGAAAAGCTCGATCTTGAAAGCGTTGATTTTTCGTATATAACAGGCGAAGCCGCCTATGAGCTCGCGAAGCTCATATACCGTTTCCCAGAGGCGGTGATCAGGGCGGGCGAAGAGTACGAGCCCTCCGTAGTCACAAGACATGTGATAGAGATCGCGCGCGCCTTCAACAAATTCTATCATGACGAGCACATACTCGCGGAAGACGAGAACGAAAAACGCGCCAAGCTGCTTCTCAGCTGGGCGGCGAAGCAGAGCATCAAAAACGGTCTCGCGCTTTTGGGGATCAGAGCTCCGGAGAGAATGTAGACAGGACTTTTCACAGAGCTTATCCGAGACATACGCTTTGTTCGTACACGCATGATCGATAAAAAGAGGCTATTTATAAGGAGCTATTTATATGGAAAACGCACCCGTATTCAGCAGCCGTGAGGACAGGCTTAAAGATCATCTGAAGGCCTTGGCGGAGAATTTCATTTTCGATGAGCTTGCTTCGGGATACATAGAAGAAAAAAAGCTGTCATTTATGAAAGGCGTAGCGGTGCCTTTTAAGGCAGAGGATCTTTCCGCTCTTAAAGAGGGCGGCATGGACCCCTCGATGATAGTCGACAATATGGCCATAGTCATAGGAGCCGATATAAATTTTCCCTATGCCGATAAGTATATTAAATACATGGCAGCATTTTTCAATGAGAAGCTTATAGGAGTGTTTTCCACCAGAGGAGCGGAGCTTCTCATGGATAATACCGATATATTAAGGGCTGTAGCCTATTACCGCGCAGCTTTGATGCTCGATCAGAAGGACTGCATGGCCATGTTCGGCTATGCCTGCGCCTGCCGCGAATGGTATCTTTCAATGGAGGGCGGAGAAGGGGACGCCGAGCTTATAGAAATACTCAAGGCTGAATCGACCGAATATTTCGAGTGGTGCATAATAGAGCATCCCGGATTTGCTCCGGCATATTATTATCTCGGCTTCGCTTACCTGAACGCGGCGCTTTATTCTAAGGCCCAGTTCATCTGGACGCGCTTCACGGAAATAAGCCCGTGCAAGGATAAGCCCGAATACAGAGAGATCAGCGAGCGCCTGCTTGAGCTCGCAGAGCCTGTTAAAATCGAAGAGGGTATAAATAAGCTCACAACAGGAGATCTTGAGGGCGGACTCAAGATACTTGAACCCTATACCGAAAGCGAATACCGGAACTGGTGGCCGCTTCATTACTATCTCGCCTGCACATATAGAGAGCTTGAGCATCCCGAGGAGGCGATAGAGGGCTTCAAAAAAGTTCTTGCGCTCGCGCCCTCGAATTATGACGCCTGCAAGGCTCTGGCGGAGATATACGGCGAGCTCGGCGACGGTGAAAACGGCATTAAATACGCAAAAAAATGTGAAATAATCTTGCAAAATCAAGAGTAATGCAGTATACTGTTTAGGTCGCATAGCGCGACACGAAAGTGGCTCCTGCTATTATACGGGTGTATAGCTCAGCTGGTGGTAGCGTGTGACTGTTAATCACAAGGTCCTCCGTTCAAGTCGGAGTACACCCGCCACAAAAAAGGCGAGGCACTAACCTCGCCTTTGATTTAAAAAGGCATAATGCCTGGATGGCGGAATTGGCAGACGCATGGGACTTAAAATCCCACGATACACAATATCGTACCGGTTCAAGTCCGGTTCTAGGCACCACATAGTCATCATTCGTCTCAGCTTCGGTCTTTTGTCCGCGGCAGGGCCTATAAATAATATCGCGGGGTAGAGCAGTTGGTAGCTTATCGGGCTCATAACCCGAAGGTCGGAGGTTCAAGTCCTTCCCCCGCAACCAGTTTGAAACTCCGATTTCGAACCTCTTTAATCAGCTCGGATAGAGTGGATGTGATCGTGACGGAATCGTTCGTTACATCGATACGCTCTATTAGGAGCTTTGGAAGTTCGTCGTCGGAGGCATTTACAAGAAAATCAAGCCAGTCACTGATTACCTCAATATTGTAGTCGGTAAAGGGCTTGATTTCTTTTATGTCCTCTATTTTCTTGTTGATCGAATCAACTTTTTCATTCAGGACTTTCAGCACTGTGTCAGAAAGCAGCCCCGTTCGCATATTGGCCAAGATGTTATCAAGCTCTTGCTGCTTTTCGGACAGTTTTTCTTTTCGGGTTGTTTCGAAATCAGCTAATATCTTTTCTTGATTTTTTGCATACTCGACCATAAAATCTGTTATTTGTTTGCGGAGTTTTTTATCTTTCAATTCTTGCAAAAATAAATCGACCGCATTATCTACTATTTCGATTTTAACATTATTCCCGCAACGATCTGAGCAGGAATAGTATAAATATTCGTGTCCGTTTTTCCTTGATGGATGCCCGAACATCTTAGCGCCGCACTGGCAATAAACAAGCCCCGAGCATTTATAAGTACCTTTAGTTTGCTTCCTTTTATCCATAATCTCTTGTACCGCTTTCCATTTTTCTTTACTCACGATTGCGGGAATCGCACCTTCTACCCGTATCGCATTGGGCTTTTTTCGCCTGTCTGAGCGATTTTTTTCTTCTTTGAGGGAATATATATAAGTGCCTGTATATTTCTCGTTACGGAGGATTTCATATATTCCTGAATATCTGAAAGGCTTACCTCGTTTGCCCGTTATGCCCTTATCGTTCATCTCTTTTAATAGATCTGAATATCCCTTTTTATGAAACGCACAATCAAACATCTTGCGTACATAATCAGCTTCCACGAGGTTGATTTTGTACTCCTTATCGACTATGTCATAGCCAAAGGGTGCAACGCCGCCATTGTGCCGGCCCTTAAGGGCGATTTCTTTCATTCCTTTTCGAACCTCTTCGGAAAGGTTATCTATATAGTATTCCGATAATATCCATTGGATCCCTCGCATCAGCTTTGCTTCTTTGCCATCGCCGAAGTCTTGAGCAACGGCAATCAATTTGACACCTTGCTCGCTAAGCTTGTTTTGAAGGTTTATGTGATCTCCGAGATTTCGGGCTATACGGTCATATTTGTGTATCAAAACGACATCGTACAAGCCTTTTTTCAGGTCCCTCATCATCCTTTGATATGAGGCTCTGTTTGTTGTTTTCCCCGAAACGGCTTCATCGACATATACATTCGTAACAATTAGATTATGCGCTTTTGCATACTCCCGGCAGGCTCGCTCTTGGGCTTCTATAGATGTTTCGTTCTGCTTGTCCGAAGAAAACCTTGCGTATATAACAGCGGATTTTTTAATCATGGCTAATTTTTGAGTGTATATATTGTAATTTCCACAACTGGGTTTCTTCGTTCTAAAACAATGTTGCCCGTTTTATCAATATACTTAAAATTACCGCCATGTACCGAAGCGGTTGTTAAAGGTGAATTTTTTATTATAGGTAGTAAGTCAATGTTTATTCCAGATGGCACATATCCGGCTTTATAGTTGCTGAGATAAACAGCAATAGCATTGCGATCATATTCATTTTGAGGTTCAGGTATTAAACGCACATCATATACATTATCCATCCAAGCGTAATGATATAAATGCTTTTCGCTATATTCAGCATTAACCCACTTGTCTTTAGCATTTTCGCTTTGCCATGCTGTAATATTGTCATAATACTCGCCCCAAGATACTACTGTAAACTTAATCTCTATGGGTAGCGAATGGGGTTTATTTACAGAAATTTTTTCAGATTTTCGTTTCTCTATGTACTTTTTACCTTTAAACAGATATATAGCAACTGCAATTGCAAGCCCGACTACAGTATACGCTATATCAGTTGCTATTCTTGATAATGCAGATATAGCAAATAAGCCGCTCAGAATTAGCCAAATCATAAAACACCTCCCATATCACTTTCTATATCAACTACTGGCAGGCCACCCTGGAAGTGATTTTTTGATCTGTTTATATGCGCATTTGTTTGATATCCATGTAATAACATTTTTCATGGCTATATATCCTCTTCCTTGTAATGCGCGGCATATTCAATTTCATTGACTTCCAGCCTGCCAAAATCATTATTCCTTATATGCTCGAGGGCGTGAGCATAGGCGTCCTTTTGCTCTCTATAGTCCAATGACTCATTGATATAGACTGTATAGCCCGCGCTGCAGGGCGTTACCATCTCTTTTGTTCTGTGCGGGAGTTTGACACAATAGACAAATACATCATCCATCGGGATTAGTCTCCTTGAGCCTTTTCAGGAGATCGGCCGCCATCTGCAGATCTTCCGGGCGGCTATCTTGTGCTGCATCAAAAAGTATACGCATACCTGAGTTTTCAAATAACTCCTGCGCCTTTTCAGCGGTGTCATCATCAAAGTAGTATTTCTGCCCCGAGGTGGATTCTTGCTCTAAACCACCCCCATCGCCAGTAAGTATATAAGTTAAAGATACGCCGAAATAATCCGCGATTTTTTGCATTTTATCGTTTTTGGGAGTGCTTACTCCGTTTTTCCATGCGCTGAATATTGACTGAGCAATACCAGTGGCTTTTGATACCTGATAGGTTGACACACCCTTTTGTTTTAGCAATTTTTCGTATATTTCATACATTTTATCACGCCTCAAACAAAATACTTATAAAAAACTAAGTAAATTCGCTTGACAACTACGGAAAAATGAAGTATCATTACATCGTAAAACAGAAGCAAGATACTTCTTGTAAGCGAACTACTTAATAACAACAAATAAAGTATAACGCATTTACGAAGTATTAGCAAGCCGCTAAGTATTGTATAGGGGGGCGAAACATTGTACAAGCAATACGAAAAACTACTAATGAATAAAGGTGTAAGTACTTATCAGGTATGCGCAGCCACAGGATTATCGCAATCAACAATATCTACTTGGAAAACCCGAGGCGGTTCTTTAAGCGTCGAAAACCTTAAAAAGCTCGCAGACTACTTCGGCGTGACAATCGAGTACTTTTTAACTGGGCCCGAGGAATGACGAGGGATTGCGAAATGAACAGAATAAAAGGAATATTACTAATCAACTCGGCCGTCCTTGCCGGCTTTATATGTTTGCTTGCGGGCCTCATAATAAAGTCTTTGAGCATCTATTTGCTTGGAGATTTCATCGTAAAGCTTTTAAACATCTTCGGGTGAACTGTAGGGGGGAGATAAAAATGGGCATCCCGCTAAAAATGACATTCACCTTTGATAAAAAGGGCAATGTAACAGTCAAAAGTAAAGAGGAAATAAGTTTTAAGGAGCTCGCGAAGGTTCGCGAGATGGCGAGGAGATTGAAAGATGCCACTCATTGATGATATGACAAGCCACGATATAGCATTTTTCGCCGTGATGCTCGCAGTCATAGCAGTGCTTTTCATCGTTTCGGTCGTTTTTGTTGTGATGTATGTGCGCGAGTGCCAAAGGCTGCCTTGCGAGGACGATAGAGATGAGGAGGAAATATGATAGGAGGAAGTATGGGAGAGTATACGGGAGCGTGTCTTCACTGTGGACAAATAGGCACCTCGGACTACATGGGCTTTGACAGCCAGGAACAAGCTGATGAGTGGGCGACGAGTCACTGCAATTGCAGCGCAGCTCAAAATGCGCGCGAGGAATCGGAACGAATAGACAGAGCCAAAAGCCATATCAAGGAGTTGTTCGGCCCTGCCGCAACGGACAAAGGGTTCCCCCCTTGCGACGAGCAGCTGGTTGAAATACTGATGCGGCTTGCGGAGCTTGTGGGCCACGGATGGATAGGAGCGGTAAGTATCAAGCTGCTGCCAAACGGTTCGGCGAAGCTCAGCAGATCTTCAAAGGGCTTCGTAAAGGTGTCAAGAACTCAGGATAGAGCATGCTCGCTTGAGTAGGAATGTCAGATCAAGGAGGAAAAACATGACCGCGATAGAAAAGATAAATGCCGAAATGCAAGAAGATCCCGGCAACAGAAACCTTGAGATAATAGGTCACTATCTTATAGACCGTGCCGCAGATCCTGCGGTAGCTGTAAAACTTTTGGAAGAAGACAAGACTCTTAAGGGCGCATTTAACCTTGTCACGGAAAAGGCTCGTGCTCAAAAGAGCGGTAACTGCGCCGTACTTTCCGAAGGCGAAGTTTTTGGAGAGGTCGATAAGTACTTTGGTCTCCCCAAGGATGTATCGGCGCAGCTCAAAGCTATAGGTCTGCCGGACAGTGTTGTCGAGGCTTATCTGAGGCATTCCGGAACTTCCGGCGCATTTGTCAATCTGTCCGATTTTTTGTAGGAGGCAAAAATGAGGCTGTCAAAAAAGGTGCTTAGTCTTCCTTGGCCAAAAGGCTATCAAAGGGAAGCTCTTATACAGATGTCCGTGCAGTGCCTGCAGATAGTGGAAAACAAAGAGCGCCTGCTTGTTATAACTTTTACCGTAAATAGAAACTGCACGAGGTTTACTTGGAAAAGCAGTCCTCTTGATATTCGTTTCGTTCTGAGCAAAAAGCGCGGTTACTGCGGGCTTGTCATAAAATGCGCTGACGGGACCTTGAAGCAGAAAAGCGAAAATCTTCACGAAGCTATGTATCGGTACATGGGCCGGGATCATGTGGTGTGTTACCCGGTGTTTGAGCCCGACAGCGAAGAGCGTCTCATGCGTTTTCTTAAGATTAAGAAAAGCAATAATCACTGCATGGAGGAGCTTAACGATTGGATGGTGGAGGCTATAGCAAGGGAGCGCTATGACAAAGAGGAGACTTCCGGAGCTTTTCATGATGACGATTATGCAAGCTGCCCCGAAAAGCTTCCTGATGGCTTTATGGGCTGGCTGAGACGCGAGGTGCTCCCTGAAGACAAGCTCATACTGTACAAAAAGGGCAATGTTCACGGTTATTGTTACAGCTGCGGACGAGCTGTTCGAGCGGCCGGCGAGCGATTCCGCCAAGGCTATTATGCAACATGCCCGAACTGCGGAGCCCGAGTCAACTGCGCCTTGGATGGCGGAAACTCTTTTAAGGCTGGATATATAGCTAATGTCGCAGCCTTGCAAAAAGGACGGGACGGGAGAACAATTTTTGTCAGAGAGTGGCACCTTCTGCGTGGAGAAACGAAGGAGATTACAGAAGACAGCCTGCAAGAAATTGCCCGCTACGGGCTAAGAGACGGCTTTGCGGCAAAGTGGCAGCGCGAAGCCAAAGAAAATTATTATTATCAATCTTACCGCGTAATGCTTGATAGTTGGCAGCGCTGCCGCGATGTTACCCGCATTTATGACGGCGTCGATTATATTTTTATGCCGGAAAAATGGAATGATTTCTTTCGGGATACATGCCTTAAATACTGCAACTTGCCGGCAATGATTAAAAAGACTAAAAGCTACTACATGGACATAGTAAGGATGCTGATCGACTGGGTCAGATATCCGGCAATAGAAAAATTATGGAAGGCCGGGTACTATCGGCTGGTCTTGGAGAAAAATGCCGGCATCGGTGCAAGGATCTCATGGAGCAAAAGCGATGTATACAGCGCTACGGGATTGTCAAAAAGCACGCTTAAGCTTTACCCGCCGGAAGTATGGGAAAGGCACCGAATTGAGCGCTACCGCGCAGCCGAAAAATTGCGAAAACAAGGGATGATAAAGGGCGGCGAGCTTGCGGCTCTTGCAGAGTCTTATATCAGCATTGAGTCGTTTGCCGGCATCTGGGGCAAAGCCTCCGTAAACAAAATCCTTACATATATCAAAAAGCATGGCGAAGACACCTATCGAGACTACATAAACGATTGTATAGATCTTGACTATGACCTCAGCGATACTGCGGCGCTTTTCCCGAGGGATCTCAAAGCGGCGCACAGGCGCACCATAGCGGCGAGGCAGTACAAAGAAAATAAGGCTCTGCAAGAAAAATTTGACGCCGTCTATAAAAAGCTCTTAAAGCTGAGCTTTGAGGCGGGCGATCTGCTTATACGGCCGGCAAGAAGCCAAAAGGAACTTATAGCAGAAGGCAAGGCGAATCATCACTGTGTAGCGAGCTATGCAACTCGCATGGCAAACAAGGAGACAGCAATCTTTTTCGTAAGGCGCAAAGTTGAGCCTGAAAAGAGCTTTTTCACGCTGGAGCTTCAAGGCGGGCGTGTCGTGCAGTGCCGAACCGCACACAATGAATCATATGACAATAATAATGCGGTAAAAAATTTTGTAAACAGGTGGCTCAGAGAAGTAGTTAATAAGCCCTTAAAAGTAAGGGCAGTATAGGAGGAGAAAATGGAGTATCAAAATTATAGCTTAACTGAAAAAACAGAACCCTCAAATCCGTCAGCGCTGACGGATTTGGCGCCCAGACCCATAGAAATAATCACAAACGAGATCATATTTTACAAGCAAATGGCAGGATCTGCGATAGTCGAGATCGGGCAGCGTCTCATGGAGGCAAAGCAGCAGCTTGCGCATGGAGAGTGGCTGCCCTGGCTCGAGGATAAGGTGCAGTTTTCCGAGGCTTCCGCTCAGCGCTTTATGCGGCTTGCAAAAGAGTATTCAAATCCGTCAGCGCTGACGGATTTGGGAGTTTCAAAAGCCTTGAGCCTGCTTGCTCTTCCGGTGGCTGAACGCGAGGAATTTGCAGCTGAAAAACATGAGGTAAATGGCGAAGAAAAAAGCATCGACGAAATGACCACAAGAGAGCTCGAGCAGGCTATAAAAGAGCGAAACGCTGCGCGGGAAGAAGCCGAAAGCTGGAGGCTTAAATCAGTCAAAGCTGAAGAAGCTGAAAAGGCTCTGCGAGAAGAAGCTGATAGGCAGATCGAGGAGCTCGACAAAAGAATCGATGAACTGTCGGCTGAGATACAAAAGCTCAAAGCCGCAAAAGAAAAAGCCGAGGAAGCAAAGGATAAGGCGGCGGAAGAGGTCAAAGCGCTGAAGCTCGTGGAGACTCAAAACGAAGATCTTAAAAAGCAGCTTGCGTTGTCCTCATCGACAGATCTGTCGGAGTTTAGGGCCAACTTTGATCAAGCCCAATGCTGCATAAATAACATGAAAAACAGTCTTGCAAAACTACAGGAGTCAGATCCTGAAAGTGCGTGCAAGCTCCGCGAGGCGCTCAAAGCGTTGCTCAGCCGGGCGTTTGACACAGTGAAGGAGTGTGGGGAATGAGCGAGATAAAATTGCCGTATATCATTGCCGTCGACTTTGACGGCACCCTCTTTGAGGATGCCTGGCCTTTGATCGGAGACCCCATCACGGAGAATGTCTTACGCCTCAAAATGGAGATCGAGGCCGGGAGCAAGGTGATCCTTTGGACGAACCGCACCGGAGAGCAACTGCAATCAGCAATCGAAGCATGTGAAGAGCAAGGCATTAAATTTGACGCGGTAAATGAGCCCTTGCCCGAATGTACCGCCTACTTTGGCGGTGATAGCCGCAAGGTTTTCGCGAACGAATACTGGGACGATAGAGCGACGAGGCAGGGGATAAGCTCGACCTCCGGGATAAGACATAAAATCCTAAAAGATGCAATCTATAAATTCGGCGCAATCCCCCAGATCGATATGGCGATAGAGGAATTTATCGAGTTGATACAAGCCCTCTGCAAATACAAACGCCACGGCGCTTGTCGCGAGACGCTAAGCGCCGTAAAGGAAGAGATGGCCGATGTCAATATCATGTTTGATCAGCTGAGGCTGATATTCGGCGACTGCATGCTGCAAGAGGACAAAAAGCTTGTAAGGCTGAAAAGGCTTTTATCTGATGAGAAGCAATGATTAAGGAGGTGGCGGGATGGCTTATAAAGATATAAATGAAGTTATTTTAACGGGTCGTTTGGTCAGAGATCCGGAACTTAGGTATACGGCCAAGACACAGATAGCTTGTGCAAGATTCTCTCTGGCTGTTAGTAAAGGTCAAGGCAAGGACGGAGATCTTGGTGCAAGCTTCCCCGCCGTAATCTGCTGGGGCCCCCTCGCCGAGCTTACGGACCGTTACTTGTCAAAAGGATCTTTTGTTACTGTGCACGGTTGTCTTGAGACAAGATCTTACGACCGCAAGGGCCAAACGATTTATGTTACCGAGGTGCGTGCCGCCGATATCAAGTTTAGCTCCAAAAATAATACCCCGAATAATACCCCGATAGATGAAAAGGCTGCGCCGACCGCAGCCGATATAACGGGAGATAACGAAACATGGGGAGTACAACAGTCGATCTTCGGATTTGATACGGCCGAGGATATAGACTTTTAACACAGCCGCAAGGCTGTGTTCCAAAGCTGATTAAAACACGGCTTTGGAACAGAACCTTGTGGGTATCTATTTCTTTAACAACAAAGGTATTTTTGTTTCAGGCCTCGGCCTGAAAAGGTAGTCCTTAAGAGCCTATGTTTAGTTACACGGTAAAGCGATGGCTCGGACCGCGAATCAGGTTAGTCAGATTAGAGGTATTTATGAAAAGGCGATACAAAGCACAAGGAGGATACTGGATGATTAGAACTACAAGAAGCGGAAAGGTTATAGAAAAAGCTCAATACTTTGTCGGAGCCAGGAAGCCGCGCGCGGACAGAAGAAAAGGTAGCAGCTCGCGTATCAAGATAGAAAATAATATGACTCAGGCTGTGAGAAATCTCGCACGGGTTTTTAATTGCAATGTTGAAAAAGGTGATTTGTTGGTGACTGCTACCTATGACGAAACACATTATAAGCAGTTGCTCAAGAGTGGAGACATTGCTGCGGCTGCAGACAAGGCTTTTGCTCTTTTTTGGCGCAAGGTATGGAGAGTGCTGAAAGCACTGGGGCATAAAATCCGCGGCGTCTGGATCACAGCGGATAAAGACCCTCGATCCGGAGAGCTTGTCAGGGTGCACCATCACATGATCATTGGCAGCGAGGGCTTTGAGTTGTTTTGGAGCGGCACAGGGCTTGAGTCGATCACGCTCGCCGGCCGTGATCTTGAGGATATATGGGGACGGGGCTTCATCAATGTAGAGCCTGTGAAAGCACAAGATGACTATACCGCGCTGGCAAACTATTTTGTCAGGCAGGCTGTGATTGGCGAAGACAAAAAGAAGTGGCATAGCGCTCGTGGCATGAAAAAGCCGGTGATTGAAAGTGAGAAGATTGTTGAAAGCCCTCACGAGCTTAGAGCCCCCGGCGGTGCTGAGGTGCAGGAAATCGGGAGCTATAACATTGAGACCGGCGCGCACTATATCAGATATATTCGCAAGCCTAAAAATCGGGACATGGATCCTGATCCCCCAACTCCGCCAAAATGGATTCCTGACGCATCGTGTCTGGAAAATAAGAGGGACATCTTTGAGCCCGGGGATGGGTGGTGTCTTTAAAGGAGGCCAAATGAATAGTCGGTCATTTGAAAAATACAAAATAGAAAATGTTTACCGTTTTCTTGAGCTTAAAAATTTCGCGCTCCAGTATCCTCAATGGGTAGCGGCGGCTTCCGAGCTTCCGAGTATATCTTCGCCTGCACTTGACGGACTGCCACATGGTACAGATATAAGCGATCCCACCGGTAATACCGCGAGTTTGAGGCTCCGGAATTTTTCAAAGATCCGCATTGTGGAGAGCGCAGCAACCCTGTGTCATGGCGACCCTTATATGCAAAAGTTAGTTTTGAAAGGCGTTACTACTGAGGGGTGTACTTTTGCATGGCTTTATAGTCATGGTTATGCGCACTGCGATAAGATGACCTACTATATGGCCCGGCGTCGCTTCTACTGGCACTTGGACCGCTTAGTTGAATAATAATCAAAAAGGGATACTCACAGGGTTAAAAGTCGTATTATTATAGTATCGTAGATAATTAGGATAAAGCATATGGTCGCCCTTATGGGCGGCTTTTCTATGTAAGAGAGGGATGGAATGATGGCTGCAAGCAAAAAACTGCCGAACAGTGGTCCTGCAAGATATGGAGCACAGCGCGGTCTTTATGACCGTAACCGGAAAATAATAATTGCAACTCAGGATATATGCGCAATCTGTGGCAGACCTGTAGATAAAAAAATACAAGCCCCGGATCCTATGTCTGCAACAGTGGACCATATCATACCTCTTAGTAAAGGCGGAAGCAATGAGCTTGATAATCTGCAACTCGCCCACAGGTGTTGTAATCGCGCCAAAGGGGATAAGTTATATAGTGAAACAAAAATATCAAGCACGCATGATGGTCTTGTTAGTAATAGAGATCTTCCATTAACTTTTAATTGGTTTTCTTTATTCTAATAGCTCGATATAGGGGGTATACACCCCTAGGCAGGGGGCCTCTGACCTTCCGCCATCCATTGTACAAATTTCTCTATGAAAGATAGAATGAAAACGAAAGGGACAAAATGAGCACATACAAAGGGGTTTTATATATGCGCAGGAAGCTTCTTATTAAGCGTGCGCGTGTCAATGTTAGATATAAATTCTATGAAATGAAGAATATTGTGCAGGATTTTAATATTTCGACGCCACCTGATTTGAGGGCATGGATGGGATGTCTCGGATGGTGTGCAAAGGCTGTTGATAGCCTTTCCGACAGGCTATCATTCAGGGAGTTTAGCGAGGATAATTTTAACCTCACTGAGATATTTAATCTAAATAATCCGGATACGTTATTTGATTCAGTCATTTTAGGAGCATTAATATCGGCTTGTGATTTTGTATATATATCACCTGATGCAGACGGTTATCCGCGCCTGCAGGCTATAGACGGAAGTAATGCTACAGGAAAAATAGATCCTGTGACAGGTCTCCTTACCGAAGGGTATGCAGTTTTAGAACGTGATGATTATAATAACCCTATTTTGGAGGCTTATTTTACAGGTGAGGCCACGATCTATTATCGTAAAGGCTGTAAGCCTGAGATAGTGAAACATAGCGTTGGTTATCCATTGCTTGTGCCTGTAATATACAGACCGGATGCAGTACGTCCGTTTGGGCATAGTCGCATAAGCAGGGCATGTATGAGTATAGTAGGCTCAGCTGTGAGGACCGTTAAGCGTTCCGAGATTGCTGCAGAATTTTTTAGTTATCCACAAAAGTATGTATCCGGCTTAGATAGCGATGCGGAAAGAATGGATAAATGGAAGTCTACAATGGCCGCAATGCTTGCGTTTACAAAAGATGAAGACGGAGATCATCCTGTTGTTGGCCAGTTTGCAGCGCAAAGCATGGAACCGCATTTAGCGCAGCTTAAAATGTTTGCGGGTCTTTTTGCCGGTGAAACAGGGCTTACGCTCGATGATCTTGGTTTTGCTACTGATAATCCGTCGAGCTCGGATGCTATAAAAGCGGCTCACGAGAACCTAAGGCTTGCTGCGCGCAAGGCACAACGCGGCTTTGGAAGAGATTTTCTTAATATCGGCTTTCTGGCAGCGTGTCTTAGAGATGATTATCCGTATAAGCGTCAACAATTTTACAAAACAAAAGCAAAGTGGGAGCCTCTGTTTGAGCCTGATATTTCGCAACTTGCTGGCATAGGTGATGCTATAGGAAAGCTTCAGCAGAGTTTTCCTGACTATTTCACTTCGGAAAAATTGCGAGATATCACGGGGTTTTAAGATATGGGAGATATATCGACCGTTCTGAAAGAGTCCATTGACTCAATATTGGATTTTAGACTCAAATCGGACAAGACTATACATTCAATAATAGAAAGTTCCATACAAGGGAGCATATTTTATGAGGATGCATATACTTACGCAGAGCATTTAGGTAACCATTTAGCGCATGCTTTTAAAAAAAGCTTATCATCTGATGTATTACCAAACGGTAAAATGTACTATAACATTGCACAAAAAGTTATAGCTCCGCCGCTTGAAAATAATTATAAAATGACGGCTGAAATTGCTGCAAAGGTGCAGCAGGAACTCAACAGGCAAGCAAATATAGGTTTAAAAGCTATAACCCCCAAAATAGACAGGGCTAAAATAGACGGTTTTCTAAATCGCTTATCTAATGAAGCTAATTACGATGAAATAGCATGGATTTTAGATGAACCTGTTAAGCTTTTGACATTAAGTGCAGTTGATGACTGTATAAGAACAAATACTGATTTTCAGGGCAAGGCAGGATTAACACCAAAAATTGTGCGTAAGTCTGAAAATAAATGCTGTGAATGGTGTTCAAGGTTGGAAGGCGAATATGAATACCCTGGTGTTCCTAAAGATGTCTATAGGCGTCATGAAAATTGCCGCTGCACAGTCGATTATATTCCAGATGGGGTAAAAAAACAGAATATTTGGTCAAAGCAGTGGAGTGTCACAGAAAATGATGCTAAAATAGAAGCAAGAAAATTTATAGGTTTAAAAATAAACGGTGCTACAATCTCATCTGCTTCGGAGCACGTTATAGAACAAATGGCTGCGCGTAATGTTACCGGAACCGACATAGTTGATGCTATTACACACTATTTGAAAGTGACAGAAGTTAAATATGATGAATGGGGAAGGCCCTCTTTTACGGTAATCGGTAGCAAAGCTACATTGGCAATAAACCCTGAGAGCGGAGTGGCAACTTCGACTTGGCGAACTCATAGCAAATTGGCTGAAAGGTTAAAAAATGAAAATAAATTTAAATAATAAAGATATAAAGCTTTTAAAGCGGCAAGGCATAATTTATACTACTGACGCCGAATATACAGAGGATCAGGCATTTGCATTATTAGATAGCGTACATGATGTGGAAATATGCTTTGCTCAAAACAATTCTCTCTATGAAGCAGATGTATATGCTAAGCTTGCTGATAAAATACAATCGCAAATTTAAACGATTGGCATTACTGTTTAAAAAGCATAATTCATGCCGTCAAATACCGCGTTTTATACGCGGTATTTTTGTGTATATTGGAAGGAGATATCTATGCCTGAGAAGCTTGGCAGGCAGCTCCCCACGCAATCTGTTATTCTGTCTTATTCAAAAAGTGACGGGAAAAAAGCTGTCGCTTTATATAATAAATCGAAAAATAAAGTTTTAAAATGGCAGGCTGCATTACTTGATCATATAATGGCTCGCGACAAGTCCGGACTTTGGGTTCATTCCAAGTTCGGACTTGCTGTATCTCGCCGAAACGGGAAATCCGAAGTTGCAATAGCTCGTACATTACATGGTCTTGTTGCAGGAGAAAAAATAATTTATACCGCTCATCGCACTGCCACAAGCCATTCAGCATGGGAGAGAGTTTGTGACTTGCTTGCTAAGGCGGGATACAAGGAAAAAGAAGATTATACTACATTAAAGCAGTTCGGTTTTGAGACAATAAATATGCTGCATACTGGCGGGAGAGTGAATTTTCGTACACGTTCGAGTAAAGGTGGGCTTGGTGAGGGATATGATCTTCTAGTGATAGATGAGGCGCAGGAGTACACTGATGATCAGGAAAGCGCCCTTAAATATATAGTATCTGCATCACAAAACCCTCAAACTTTTATGCTCGGAACCCCGCCGACTGTTTCGAGCTCCGGAACTGTCTTTCAGAAATTTAGGACCGATGTTTTATCTGGTAACGCTGAGTATTCCGGATGGGCTGAGTGGTCTATTGATCATTTGTCAGATCCGCATGATAAAAAGCTGTGGTATCTTACAAACCCGTCGCTTGGTACCATTTTAACCGAGCGCAAAATATCAGCAGAGTATACCGGTGATGATGTAGATTTTAACATACAGCGGTTTGGTTTATGGCTGTTTCACAACTTAAAATCCGCTATAAGCGCTGATGATTGGAGCCGTTTAAAATGTGACAAGGTGCCGAAGCTACATAAAAGTCTGTTTGTAGGAATAAAGTTTGGAATCGACGGAGAAAATCTTGCAATGTCAGTTGCTGTTAAAACGACAAGTGGGCATATTTTTATCGAAGGTATTGATTGCAGACCCATAAGAGATGGATATAAATGGATTTTGGATTATTTATCAAAATTACATGCGAAAGCCATTATTATCGACGGTGCAAGTGGACAGGCAACACTTGAGCAAGAATTAAAGCAGGCAAAAATCAAAGGCTGCGTGCTCCCAAAAGTTAAAGAAATAGTCCAGGCAAACTATTTGTTTGAGCAAGGGGTTTTTGGTAATGAAGTATGTCATATGGATCAACCCGCACTTACACAAGTTGCAACAAATTGTGAAAAACGCAACATAGGAAGCAATGGTGGCTTCGGCTATAAAGCGCAAAAGGAAGGTATAGAAATAGCACTGCTCGACAGCGCTATTTTAGCTTTTTGGGCTTGTCATGAACATAAAGAAAGAAAAAAGCAACAAATTTACTATTAAGACAATACGGTCTTAACATATCTAACCGATACCGCCGGGTTAAGCGGGAGAAAGGATATTACAAATGTCTGAAGAATTTAAGCCTGTCACAATTAGTACTCAGGATGAAATGGACGATCTTTTTAAAGAGAGATTATCTCGCGAGGCAAAGAAATATGAGAGCTACACTTCGCCTGATGCCTTGACTCAGTTAAAAGCGGATTATGAAAAGCAGATAAGTGATCTTAAGAATGCCGCAGCTACTGAAAAGGCTGCATATGATGCGAAGATTGCACAGCACGAAGCTGATGCGGCAAAAACGAGAATAGCGATTGCCGCAGGGCTCGATATTAAGTATGCATCAAGGCTTGTCGGAAAAGACGAAAAAGAATGGAAGGCTGATGCAGAAGCGCTCGCAAAGGATTTTAAAACGGTTCATGTTCCGCCCCTTGCGGATCCTGAAGGCCCTGTGACAGGTAACTCGGCAGAACAGGCAGCATTAAAAGGTATGCTGTCACAGCTTAATGGAGGTAATTAAATGGCAGTACAGATGATGGGAACCATGTTCCCCGCGGAAGTAGTAGCAACACTTTTTAACAAGGTGCAGGGGCACAGTACCCTTGCTAAGCTCGCAGGGCAGATGCCAATAGCGATGACTGGAACGGATATTTTTACATTTACGATGGACAAAGAGGCAACCATCGTAGGGGAAGGCAAGGCAAAATCCCACGGTGGGATAACCGTTGCGCCGGTCAATATGAAGCCTCTAAAAATCGAATATGGGGCGCGTGTGACTGATGAATTTATGAATGCCAGCGAGGAAAAACAGCTTGAAATTCTGACCGCCTTTACGGATGGCTGGTCTAAGAAGCTTGCAAGGGCTATAGACATAATGGCTATGCATGGAGTAAACCCGAGAGGCGGCGCGGTTTCTGCCGCTATAGGTACTAACAGCTTTGATACCAATACGGCAGTATCCGCTATAAACTATGTAGCTGGCACGGAAGAAGATATGCTCGAGGACGCTATAGCAACTCTCGGGGAAAATGATAATACAGGCTATGCCTTCGCAAAAACTTTTGCCGCGGCTCTCGGTAAGGTCAAGGTCAGCGGCGTGCCGCAGTACCCGGAATTCAAGCTTGGTGGTAATCCCGGCAAGCTCAACGGCACAGCTTGTGATGTCAATAGCACTATAAGCTTTGCCAACAATGTTTTTGCGTATGTTGGCGACTTTGCCAGCGCCTTCAAATATGGCATCGCGAAGAACATTCCGCTTGAGATCATTCCCTACGGTAACCCTGATAATGATGAAGCAGCAGGAGATCTTAAGGGGCATAATCAGATATATCTCAGAGCGGAGGCCTATGTCGGTTGGGGAATCCTCAACGGTGCGGCCTTTGCCCGGATAAGGACGGCGTAACATGAAGAAATATCGTAACAAGTACACGGGTGAGATCATAGAAGTTACATCTACCATCAGCGGCGGAATCTGGGAACTTATCCCAGACGCCGCGCTGGAGGATGTTACCTTGTCTACAGCGCAGGATGAACCGCTCCCAGACGCCGCGCTGGAGGATGTTACCTTGTCTACAGCGCAGGATGAACCGCTCCCAGACGCCGCGCTGGAGGATATGGTGCCGAAAAAGCCCAAAACAAGAAAACGGGGAACGGGAAAATGAGCTCGTTCGCAGCCCCGAGTGATGTTATATCCCTTTCGGGCAGGGATTATACAGCGGAGGAACAGGAGCGTATAACAGCGCTCCTTCCTCTTGTCTCTGATGTGCTGAGGCAGGAGGCCTTGAAGGTCGGAAAAGACCTTGACGCTATGGTCTTGGCAGATGAGAGTTATGCAGGCGTCGTAAAGGTCGTAACGGTTGATGTTGTTGTAAGAGCGCTCAGGCAGTCAGTGACAGATGAGCCGCTTTCGCAGGAATCTCAATCCGCCCTCGGTTACTCATGGTCAGGCACATACGCTATTCCCGGGGGAGGTATAGCACAGTCTGTGATGAATAACGACTTGAAAAGATTGGGGTTTAAGCGTCAGAAATACGGAGTGATAAATCTATGGGAAAAATCCGGGGAATGACAGTCATATTGTATAGCCGCACTCAAGTAGGAACAGACCCTTTCGGATGCTCGGTATATGAAGAAAGCGCCGAGGCCGTTGATAATGTTCTGGTCGGCGAGCCGGCAACAGATGACATTGTAAATACCCTTGATTTGACCGGCAAAAGACTTGCCTATACTTTAGGCATTCCTAAAGGCGATACCCACGAGTGGGAGGATAAGACAGTTGAATTTTTTGGCAGACGCTTCAGAACCTTCGGTGCCGTGGTACAGAGCATAGAAGCTAATGTGCCGCTGTCGTGGGATAAAAAGGTTATGGTTGAAACATATGATTAAGGTGGTTTTGAATAAAAAAGGTGTAGGTGAATTGTTAAAGTCCGATGAAATAAAATCTGTTTTGATGGAACATGCCCGTGCTACGCTTGGCGGTCTTGGTGATGGATATGATATCAGAGAGACTATGACAGACCGCGCCGGAGTCAATGTTTTTGCGGCTACTTACGAGGCAAAGCGCGATAATCTCGAAAATAACACTATACTAAAGGCTTTGAAATGATAGAAACAATAGTAAAAACCTATTTGGATCGTGAGCTGCTCGTACAGGCTGTGCTTGAGAAGCCTGAGCCAACCCCTCGGAGATATGTACTGATAGAAAGGGTCGGCGGAGGCGGAGAAGATATAAAAACTGCAACGATTACGATACAGTCCTATGCAGAGTCTTTGTATCAAGCAGCCACACTCAATGAGCAGGTAAAATCTGCTATGAAAAATTTGCACAACTATGATTCATCTATTCTTTTGTCGTTATTGAACAGCGATTATAACTATACCGATACTGTCAAAAAACACTATCGCTATCAAGCAGTTTTTGATATCACATACATAGGAGGATAATTATGCCCAATAAAAATTATGTCAGCACAGGAAAGCCTAAAGTTACAGGAGCCGTTTTTAGCGCTCCTGTGGGCTCCACGCTCCCAGTGGATGCTGCCTCAGAGCTTGACGAGGCCTTTGTCGATCTCGGATATTTGAATGAAGAGGGACTAAAAAACAATAACAGTCCCGAGAAAGAAGATGTAAAAGAGTGGGGTGGTGCCATTGTTCAAACAGTTCAGACGGGCCGTAAAGACGAATTTTCATTCACTTTCATCGAATCTTCGAATGCTGAGGTCCTTAAAAGGGTCTACGGGTCGGCCAATGTCACAAAAGCACCGTCCGGCGCAATAACAGTCGCTGCAAAAAGCGATGATACAGAATCGTTTGCCTGGGTCTTTGATATGATACTCAAAAATCAGAAAATGAAGAGAGTCGTAGTTCCGAGCGCGTCTGTTACGGATGTCGGCGAAATAAGCTATGTTGCAAATGACCTGATCAGCTACAAGGTAACAATTACGGCGGAGCTAGATTCTTCAGGAGCAACGCACTATGAGTATATATCGTAAGGAGCGGATATGATAACCGGTACGACAAGTAATGGATTCAACTATGAAATAGGTGAAGAGGCTCTTGATGACTATGAGCTGCTCGAGGCTCTGGCATCGGTTGACAGAGGAAATTTTGAAGATATTGTCATTGTTGTCAAGTTGCTGCTCGGAGAATATCAGCTCGATAAATTAAAAGACCATTTGAGGAAGGGCGGCAGGGTTTCGTCGAGGGCCATTGTAAATGTTATAAAGGAAATTTTTGAAGAGTGTAATAAGGGAAAAAACTCCTTATCCTCGCCCACATGATAAACACAGATGAGGATGCACTGGAATGTGACCTTGCTGAAACATATCACATTTTCGATTACAGGTCGCTGCCCTGCGAAAGGGTGGCGACCTTTGCTTGTGGGTTGAGGAATACATCTCGGATAAAACTCAAATTGCAGGACGAAAAATACACCTTTGAACAAAAGTTACAAGCGCTGGCGGTCGACCGCTTAGCCGATCTTGTATGGAGCAAGACAAAGGATGCTGCACAAAATCGCAACAGACCTAAATCAATTTATGAGCAGATGATTGCGCGGGATGATATAGTTGTTTTTTGCGCCGCATCAGACTTTGACCGGGCCCGCGCTAATATAATAGGAGGCTCTAATGGCCAGCAATAGCATGGAATTAGCGAAAGCATATGTACAAATAATCCCGTCAGCGAAAGGAATAAAAGGCAGTATAACAAGTGTTTTGGGCGGAGAGGCTGATATAGCCGGCAATGCGGCGGGTGCCAGCATTGCGTCTAAGATCAAAGGAGCTATTGCCGCTGCCGGAATCGGGGCAGTATTAAAAAGAGCTATAAGCGAGGGCGCGGCACTCGAGCAATCTTATCTTGGCGGTCTTGACACATTGTACGGTGAGGCTGCAGACAAGGCGAGAGAGTACGCAAGAGCTGCCGCAGAAGCGGGAATATCTATAAACAGCTATGCCGAGCAGGCCGTGTCCTTCGGCGCGGCGCTTAAGCAGTCTTTAGGCGGTGATGTAGTGGCGGCGTCCGAAGCCGCTAATACTGCCATTTTGGACATGGCAGATAACGCGGCTAAAATGGGCACTGATATAGGCAGTATACAAACGGCGTATCAAGGCTTTGCGAAGCAGAACTACACAATGCTCGACAACCTTAAACTCGGATATGGCGGTACGCGCAGCGAAATGGAGCGTCTGCTTGCTGATGCCTCAAAGCTTCCCGGGGCGATGGGAAAGAAGTTTGACATAAACAATTTAGCTGATGTTTACGAGGCCATACATATAATTCAAGGAGATTTAGGGCTTACCGGAGTTGCCGCAAAGGAGGCTTCTGAGACGCTGTCGGGGTCATTTGCCGCAATGAAAAGTGCTGCATTAAACTTTATGGGTCAGCTGGTAATAGGCGAAGACATTAAGCCAGCGCTGAGCAAACTTGTAACATCGGTCGCTACATTTTTATTCGACAATTTGGTCCCAGCAATCGGAAACATAATCATTGCTCTGCCTGGCGTTTTGGAAGGTTTTTTTGGCGAAACTTTCCCCGGATTTTTAGACAAAGGGCTCGAGGTCATAGGCTCCATTATAGACGGCATGTCAGACGGCATACCGACCATGATAGGGGCTATGGCGGACATTTTAACATCATTATTGCAGTCTATAGCAGATTACATGCCTCAAATAATTGAGATGGGAGTTAATTTGATCGTTAACCTTGTTGTAGGGCTTATAAAATCCATTCCAAAGCTGATAGAAGCGGCGCCCAAGTTGATTAAAAGTTTCGTTGATGCTTTTATAGCTTTCGACTGGCGGGACATCGGTCGTCAGATCATCAATGGAATAATAGACGGTATCATCGGAGCGAAGGATGCTCTTGCTGGCGCTGCTAAAAATGCGGGTAAAGCCCTTTTAGATGGCGCTAAATCTTTTCTTGGTATACATTCGCCGAGCAGGGTATTTAGGGATGAAGTCGGCAAAAATATAATGCTCGGAATAACAGCCGGGATTTCCGAAAATTTTCCCTCAGTGGCAGTTGCGATGGAAGATATTACATCAATGGGTAATATTGATTTAAGCCCGACTTTGTATCAGACAAACGAGAATAATAACAATTCCGTTGTCGTCGCGATTACTCAGATGGCCGATCGAGTTGTTAGGGCACTTGAGGATAAAGAATTCAGAGCAAGCTTGTCCGCAGGCGAGGTGCGAAGGGCAATAAACAGTGATTTGATGAGGCTTGGAATATGAAAATAAAACTTGCACCGCACGGGGCCCCGTATATAGACATTACAGAGATGATAGAGTATAACGGCGTTAGCTGGGAGCTCAAGCCTTCTGTCGTTCCCGGCAGCGGCGAAAACCTTGCCGGTGAAACAATGCGGAAGGTGCGTAGGTGGAAGGATTGCATATCCATAAAATGTGTACCGCTAACTTTGGTGCAAAAATCCATTTTAACCGACATTCTTAAGAGGAGTACTGTCGACTTGAAGATTGCCGCAGATGATAATGCGGACAATATATCTCGTGTATGTATAGTTACGGATATAAGTAGCGCCAATCTTCGTAAAGACGGGCTTTGGGTCGGAATAAAATTTACACTGGAGATGAAGTGATGCTGCCGAAATCCCAAAACTACAACAGCATATTGCGAGCCCCCGAGCACTACGCAGAAACAGAGCTTGCGATAAATGGCAGGGTTTATACCCATGAAAACCTTAAATCCTTGACATCCTCATTAAATTTATATGGCGATGAGTATTCCGTTGGCGCTACTGTTATGAATCAGTTCGGTGCTGTTTTTTTTGGCGTTACCGCAAAAGATATTCCAAAGTTCTCTCGGGTCGAGGTTTGGACGAGGCTCGTTTCGGGCGGCGAGTACACTAACTGGCTGCCAAAAGGGGTGTTTTACACAAAAAGACCGGATTACGATACTGAGTCGGATGTCCTGAGCATAACTGGTTATGATGAAATGTTTAGAACGGAACAAGTGCCGTTTGAGGCTGGCAGCGTGATCTCACTCTGGGATAATCCTACCTTAAGAGATGTTGCTTTGCATGTCGTGCAAGGCGCAGGAAGCAGCATTATTTCCAACTGGCCGGGTATAGGGCTTGAGATAGAAGATATTACTCAAATTGTGGATAATATTTCTATGACTTCGATCCCTTACGGTCATACGGTAAGAGAGATATTATCCGATATTGCGGTTGTGTGTGGCGGGAATTGGACCATATGCTTTGATAATATTGGCAGTGAGACTGAAAGGGTGCAGCGGGCCAGGCTAAGACTCATCCGTATAAACGCGCTTCCGGAGACATACTACCTTATAGACTCTTATGGTGATGCCATCACCTTTGGTGGTACGAGGATACTTGTATAACATGAATAGAACATACTTAGGCAAAAATGTACAAACTTTCGTCCGTGGGGATGATATATTGCGTGTGGATAAGGTGATCGTCAACTACGGCATTGATGACAATGGTGCTACTCTGTCACAAAGCTACGGAGTTCACACAGATGGGAGAGTCGTCGAAAAGACACTGTCGACGATAACCGACGCAACTGCTGCAATGGCAACTGCTATAAGTTTATACACCCGATATCAGACGGATCCTTATAAGGCAGTTATGATGGATGGCGCTGAGCTGGATCCCGCGGCTGAGCTTGGTGATGGCATAACCGCAAACGGAGTGTTCAGTGTTATCGGCAATATTACCACCGATTTTTCCGAGGCTATGTATGCCGATGTTCAGTCGCAGGGACAACCGGAAGATGACGACTTTCCTTATTTATCCAAAGAGCAGCGCGAAATTGTCAGAAATAATGCGAGGGTCGGTGCACAGCTCAAAGTTTTGAGCAACGCAATAAACCTTAAGGTATCAAGCGAAGAAGCGCAGTCCCTGATAGATCTTAACCTTAACGGCATAACTATATCGTACACTCCAAGCATGTATGCAAATTCCTGCAATATAACTTTGAGCAAGGCCGGCGTATCAATTACAGGGAAAGTCACGATGGAGTATATCTATGCAGACGCGGTCAGGGCCAGCTGGGTATATGCCGGGAACATCAGCGCAAATCAGATAACAAGCGGCAGGCTTATAAGCAGTTACCTGAAACTTTGCGGAGAGACTGAAATATATGAGTCCGCAATCTCGCAAAACCCCGCGGGGTGGATCGGGTACGGGCATATAGCAAGTTCAAGCTTTTCTGACTGGTGTATCGGGCTGATAGGGCATGGCCGATCTGTGTGCGTTGTAGGTGAGGCTTATGCATATATTAGTGGCGGGCAGGGGTACTACACACAAGTGGAAAACTACCTTGCAGGAGGCAGCGCTTTCCGACCTGTAGCAGATGACACATATAATTTAGGCAGCAGCTATACAAGGTGGAGTGATGTATATGCATCAAACGGCGCAATACAGACCTCGGACAGGGCGAAAAAGAAAGATATCAAATATACGCTTAATGAGTACGAGGGCTTTTTTGATAGCTTGAAGCCCGTATCATATAAATTTAAATCCGGTACAAGAACGCATTTAGGGCTTATTGCTCAGGACGTTGAAGATAACCTTGCGAAGCATCATATGAGCGGGGTGGATTTTGCGGGTTTTTGCAAGGACAAAAAATCATCATTGAAATTAACAGAAGATGAAACCGGCAAGCATTATCAGGATATTGAGAAATCAGGCTATGATTATTCTTTAAGATATGATGAATTTATAGGACTGTTGATAGATCAGGTGCAAAAGCTGAAAGCGAGGGTAACAGAACTTGAAAGAAGAAACTAAAAAGCTTTTAGTAGAGATAAAGAATCTCTTGAACATCATTTCCGTAAAAGGTGATGATGTTCTTTTTTTAGCAGAAGTGCAAGTGAGACTTAATAAGCTGCTGCAGGAGGGCGATAATGGCGGACAAGTCGATAAATGAGCTTAACTTAACTACTACAGTCCAAAGCGAAGACTTGCTTGTTTTAGAGCAAGATGGCGAAGCAAAGGCTATCAAAGGACAAAGCTTTATAACTCAAATGCTTGCCTTGGTGTCTGCTCACGGCGGTATAAAAAATATCGTGCAAAATCCTGATTATACAATCACTGTCACATACGCCGATAATACAAACTGGACATCAAACAGTATTAGAGGCGAGCAAGGGACACAGGGCATACAGGGCGAAACTGGAAACGGTATTGCAAACATATCGAAAACATCATCATCAGGACATACAGACACATATACTGTTACTTTTACCGACGGGACATCAACTACTTTTGAAGTAGTAAACGGCACAGGAGCAGTAAGTTCTGTAAATGATCAAGTTGGCGATGTATTGCTTAATGCAGCAGATGTAAAAGTATCAAATCGTAACTTGCTTGATAATCCGTGGTTTACAGTGAATCAAAGGAACGCCTCTATAGTCCCAGTGGGCCAATATGGTGCTGACAGGTGGAAGGTCGTATCCGGTAATGTTGTGTTTGGCCCCGCGGGTGTGGACATTACAAGAACCTCAGATGTATGGGTTATGGCGCAAATACTTCCGCAAGGGCTGATCTCAGCTCTTACAGGGAGTACTGTCACAGTATCTGCGCTTGATAGTGACAATAATTTGTATGCATTGACTGTTTTGTCCGCATTTACGGCCGAGCACTCTGTAACAAGCGGCGAAGTAAATTTATGGCTTGCTTCTAACGGGATACTTTATGTAGGTACTCCGAATAGCGCAGCGATCAAGGCGGTAAAGCTCGAGCTTGGGAATGTCTCAACGCTTGCGTATGATACTGCTCCTGATTACGGGCTTGAACTTCTCAAGTGCCAAAGATACTACTTGGAGATAAAGCCATTGAGCAATTTTGCATATGCCGGCTATGCGTATGCCGGTTCTTCCGAGGCGCTCTACTTGGCCATAGTAACCCCTGTTGTAATGCGTACACTTCCCACAATATCTATGACAGGGCAATGGATAACGCATATGGGGCAAGTGATCAGTCAAATAAATTTAGATAATTATATAAGTTCGGCAGGCATACAAGTTTCTTGTAAGTCCTCTGGCTTAGTCCCGGGAAGCGTATATAGAGTTGTCGGCGCAGGATCAGACGCAAAACTTAGCCTGTCCGCGGATCTTTAGTAGAGGGAAAAATGAACAATTATTCAGTATATGTGAAAGTTGACTTGAACAACAACATAATCGATGTTAATTCAAACGCTTTTCTGAAAGATTTAACAGAATGGATAAAAATTGATGAAGGGGAAGGTGATAGATATCACCACGCACAAGGAAATTACTTTGAAAAAATGGCTGTGACGAGCAAGGGCATATGCCGCTATAAGCTCATTTCAGGCGATGTGGTGGAAAAAAACGAAGAAGAGATTGCAGAAGAAGAGGCAGCTCTGCCCATTCCCGCTCCGACGTCTCTTGAAAGGCTCGAAGCGCAGATACTATATACCGCAACCATAACAGATACACTTGTGGAGGGATAAATGTTCGAAAAAATCAAAAACTTTTACTATAAGGGGCTTTATCAGTCCTACCATATAAGGCAGTTTGTTCTTAAGGGCAAATTAACCGAAGATGAATACGAACTTATCACGAACGAGCCATATTAAGGAGGTGTAAAATGCAAACAATAATTATAGCAGTCATCGGGTCGGGGGCACTTTCCGCGTTTATTTCCGGGGTATTTTTGCTTATCAACAATCACCAGAAAGCAAAAACGGGGATCGAAAAGGGGGTACAGCTCCTTTTGCTCGGCGAGCTCAAAAGAAGCGGGAATGAGTATATCCGGGACAAAGAAATCTCTACCGAGGACTTGGAGGCTTTCAACGAAACTTATAATACCTACAAGCAATTAAACGGTAATGGCTTTGCCGATACCCTGATTGCAAAAGTCCGAGCTCTGCCCTTGGAGGTTGGATAATGTATATCATACGGATTTTTGATCCTGCGAAATGGGAACTATCCTTTAGATGCAGTGCATATAGCGATTATCCCAAGATATGCCAATCACTCAGCAAATGGGGCGGCGACCTTGCGATAAATCATGCGTACTTTAATCTGAGCACCCCATATACCCGTAAAATCAAGGCAGACAACCGCACATTGCAATATCTTAACATAGACGGCCAAGACTGCGCATATGGCGGCACAGAGGAAAGAATAGCCCTTCCAGGCGGGGATATAACATCAGGCTTTACACTCGGGATACAAGACGGCAGAGTCATTGAAAAAAACATATCATCAAAGCGCAGTAGAAACGCTCTTGGGATATCCTATGACGGAACGATTTTTAATGTTCAGACATCGCATTTCGTAACGCTTAACGGCTTTTGCAATTATATAAATAGCAGGCTAAAGGTTAAGTTGCTTTTGCTTAATGATGGCGGCGGTTCTACCGGGTGCTATTGTTCCCGCTCGAAAATGCACTTTGCCCCTGAAGGGAGCCGCCCCGTGCCGTCTGTGCTGATTGCCAATTACAAAGGCGAGCCGATACAAAGAACATTAAAAATCGGCTGCAAGGGTAATGATGTAACGGTGCTTCAGATGATGCTTGCAAAAGTCGAGTGCGATGGGATTTTTGGCAACGGCACGAAAAGAGCGGTCATTGACGTACAAAGAGAATTAGGACTTGCCCCTGACGGCATCGCAGGTTCTCTAACACTGAAAGCTTTAGGACTTAGAAAGGAATGAAAAAATGAAGAAAGTAATAGAAAATCTTTTGAAGGTCAAATCAATAATGAGCCTTGCCGCAATAGCTATGTTTGTGTGGCTTGTAGTGACAAAGACCATATCAGGCGAACAGGCTATGACGATAATATCAATGGTGTTTACGGCTTATTTCGTGCATACTGCAAAAAAGCCTACAGATGAGGACGAACAAAAATGATATACGGAGCTTTGGCAATGCTTGCATTCATCACTTTTGCCCTGTGGTGGTACGGGAGGCGATAGCATGCTTGTAAACCTCGAACTCGTAAAGGGAGCAGCTATAAACCTTGATGTCAACTTCCCTCTGACGCCCCATTTTAGGCTATACGAGCTTGCGAACCTCAAAGGGGACCCAACTATCCCGCAGTATGTAATAAACCCTCAGTCGCTTGATTTTAACTGTAAATTAGAGGCATTTAGGGTGATGTACGGCAAACCGATAGTTATTCAGCCAAATGGCAGCGGATACAGGCAGGCTGAATATAACAAGCAAATAGGCGGCATCAAGGGTTCTGCGCATACGCTTGCAAGGGCGATTGACTGGAATATACGGCACTCCGATCTTCAGCGCAAGAAAATAGCCGAGCTGTGGAAAAAAGCAGCCGGCAAAGGACATGTAATCTTTTATCCCTGGGGCTATCATTTAGATGATGTCGGGGATACATTCACTGTTCTCGACCGCAGATAAGACCCTCCTTCTTACCATACCCCGGTGATTGGAGAAACTCCGAAAGCCGGGGGTTTTTAATTTGAGCAAATGCGATATGTTTTTGATAGCGCGTATAACAAGTCATTTATGTTTTTGGGGGCGACTTGGACAACGACCCCCGCAACCATATCGAGTGGATGTAACTGATTTCAGTTACATCCGCTTCTTTTTTTGCAAAAAGTATTGACAAGGATATCGTTCGTGAGTATACTTTAATGATTTAGCGAGAAACGCTGAATGGGTGGCATGGGCGAAGAAGGAGATTGTTATGTTTAGAATCGTTGATGATTCAGAATGTAGGCGTTATCGCCAAGACTGTGCTAAAGTCCTCACCCAAGTCAGAGATACGCTGAGGGACGAAAAGGATATCATAACACAATTTGTTCTCGTCGGCAGCGGCGCACGTAACATGGTCACCAGAAACGGCAATGGTCCGTTTGATTTGGATTATAACCTCGAAATCATTAAAGCACCGAACGAGTATTGGAACGACCTTCGCAAGCTCAAAGACACTATTCGGGTTTTGCTTGACAAGGCGAGTGGCTTACAGTGCTTTACTGAATCGCAAAATTCAACCGTCGCGTTGACAGCCTTGCTTCATTTCAAAGATGAGCCGCAGATCGAATTCAGTTTCGATGTAGCTATCGTTGCAAGGAATCAAGACGGAACGCTATGCCGTCTTGTAAACAATAAGCACTATTTCTATAGCGGTATTCAAGGGCAATATACTTGGAACGAGATACCGAGTTCGCATAATGTCAAAGAAAAAGCCGATCGTATCAAGAAATCAGGTAAATGGCTTGAGGTTCGCGAGAGATACGTTAAACTGAAAGATATGTATCTTTCCCGTCAAGACAAAGAGCACCCATCATTCATCGTATATATTGAAGCGGTTAATCAGGTTTTCAATAAATACTTCCACTAAATCTTATGTACGGAGCAGGTTTACGCCTGCTCCGTTTCTTCTTCCTCAAAAGAATCATCGCCCTCACCGTACTGCTCCGGGAACAACTCTTTCATTCCCTCTGACGGCTCGCAGGAAACGTACTCCACGGCAACACCATCGCGGATGTCGGCGGTGTAGTTCGGATGGCACTGGGTGGGGTCGATGTCCAGATACCCGACGAACTTGTAGTAGATGACAAGGCGTTGGGTTTTATTTTTGCCCGTTCCCTGCGTCTCGTACACATCGATGTGGTCGATGAGCTCGTTGAGTACCTGCTTGGTCAGCGTACGCATTTCCATGAACTTGCGGATAGCACGGATGAATTCCTCCCGCTCGCTTTCCTTTTCGCCCATTTCGGCAAGCTTCTTGCGCAGCTTCAAAATTTTCTTTTTCAGCTGCTCGCGCTCGTCGGCATATTCGCTTGAAAGTATACTGTAATTCCCCTCCGAGGTCTTGCCGCTGAGCTTGTCCTCATAAAGGGATTTCAGCAGCTTCGGGATCATCTCGATACGCATTTCCGACTTGCGAAGCTCGGAGGCTGCCGCTTTCTTCTCGCTCTCATACTGCTTGTTGCTCTTGCGGGCAAGAATTTCGGCAAAGCGGTTTTCATCGGCAACAAGGTATTCAGCAAGCCGCCGCATCTCCATTTCCACCACCGCTTCCACCGCATCAGCGCGGATATAGTGGCGGGTGAGGCAGGTGCCGCGATAGTCTTTCACATAGTTGGAACAACTGAAATAATGAATATCCTTGTTCTGCGTGTTGGTGTGATGCCACATCTTACTGCCGCAGTCCGCACAGCGTAGGATATCACAGAAGATACTTTTCGGACCGTTAGCCTCCTTCGGTGCGCGCTGATGCGTGCTTTTCAGCCTTTTCTGCACCTTTTTATAGGTGTCGCGCTCGATGATCGCCTCGTGTCTGTCCTCAAACACCATCCAGTCCTCTTTCGGATTGTCGATACGGCGGTGATTCTTGAACGACTTGGAGTGCGTTTTGAAGTTCAGCACATCGCCGCAGTATTCCTGACGCGTCAGGATACCGTGGATGGTGCTCGATTTCCATTTGTACGGATTCGGCTGACTTTTCTTGCCGCCGCGGTTGATGCCTTTGGACGCCCAGTACGCCGTACAGTTGAGGTGCTGCTCGTCCTGCATGATCCTTGCGATGGTATCCTCGCCGTTGCCGTCCAGATACAGCTTGAAAATCTCCCTGACGACGGCTGCGGCCTCCGGGTCGATGATCCAGCGTTTCTTGTCCTGCGGGTCTTTCACATAGCCGTACGGGGGTTGGGAGAGCGGCTCGCCCGCCCTCCCCCTGGTATTGTGCGCAGACCGCACCTTGCGGCTGATATCTTTGGCATACAGCTCGTTCATGATATTCTTGATGGGGATAAAATCGTCCATGTCCGTTGCCCCGTCAACGCAGTCCACATTATCGTTGATGGCGATAAAGCGGACGTTGTGGTCGGGGAAATAGTTTTCGGTGTAATATCCCACCTGCAGGTATTCACGCCCGAAACGGGACATATCCTTAACGATAATCGTGCTGACATATCCCATTTCGATATCATCGAGCAGTTCCTGAAAGCCCGGTCGGTTGAAAGCTGACGTTAGATAACGATACTTTTGAAAACACTGGAAAATCAAGGTTTTTCGAGCGACGGACAAGCAGGGTATTGTACTAAAAACTGAATACGACGCAGAAGCGGCGTTTCTTACTCTCTACATGGGAGAACAGGAACGCCGCTTTTTTCATGCCCTTTGTTACGCAGTAGGGGCAGAAAAAGCTTTGCTACAAGCGGTTTTCCGGGTGTGTATCTGGCGCGGCAAGGGATTTATACCTTATCCCCCGAAACTGCGCTTCTACTGCGTAACAAATCCAAAGCAAAGGAGCTATGAACTATGGCAGTTTTCAGAGTGGAACGGAACAAGGGCTACACCGTAATGAGCAACCACCACCTACGCAACAAGGAGCTTTCCTT
>JBHCAF010000074.1:0-17697 GCA_041798185.1 Bacillota bacterium | reverse complement strand
GCCTTCGGTATCGGCATAGCTCGCGCTCACAACGGCCACATCAACGGGGAGCGCGTGATAAAACAGCTTCTCTTCGCCGTCAAACTGGATGAGCTCCACGAGATCATCCGCGCCGCGCGTTTTTTCGTTGAGCTTGCCGCCCTCCAATCTGGGGTCGACGAAGGTATTGAGACCTATGTGAGTTATGACCCCCGGCTTATGCGCGGCTATATCGCGAAAAAGCTGAGACAAAACTCCCTGCGGAAGATTATATGCAAGGATCTTGTTTTCGACCGCCAGCTTTTGCAGCCGCGGAGCAAGCCCCCAGTGACCTCCGATCACCCTCGACACAAGACCCTCTTCTCCGAGATGATTAAGCCCCCGCTCCTTTCCGTCGCCCTGCCCTGCGGCATAGAGCACGGTCAAATTTCTGGGGCTTCCCTGCTCAAGATAAACACGCTGTATCGCCGATGAAAGCTCCTCGGCGTGCATAGCACCGACAAAGCCGCTGAACGCGACAGTCATGCCGTCTTTGATATATGCTCTTACCGCGTCTTCTGCTGATGAATAAACTTTTACCATAGAAAACACCTCCCTTTTTCAGTTCATATGCAACAGGCAATGTGCTTTCCGTCAATGATTCCGAAAGCCCGGATAGTGGAGAAAATACATACAAGACTATAGTACTGACGGTACAGATATATTTCCTCCGCTATCCGATGATACTTTGGCCCCAAATCATCGGCGTGCCCGCTCCGACCCGTATATTTCAAAGGATCAGAGCCTTTACATTGCCGTTTTGCAAATGTTCCAAGCGATATGTTGGTTTAGGGGAAAGCTTATTGACTTTATTTCGGGCATACTCTAAAATGAATATCGGTTAGATGATTATTAAAAAGTTGCTCTGATTTGCCGGGTGGAATAGGCTTTCCCCTAATTCACACGACACATTATATAGAGTAACGCCTATTTTGTCAATTTATTTTTTGTTTGTAGGTGATGCTCTGTGAATACGGTGGACCGGGTAAAAGCCGTCTGTCATGAAAGAAAGATACCGATTTCAAGGCTGGAAAAAGATCTGGGCTATGCTAACGGATATATAGGACAGCTCAAAAAGGGGACTCTCCCCGATAACAGACTGCGTGCCATCGCGGACTATCTTGATGTCAGCACGGAATATTTATCGACAGGAAATGAAGCCTCTGCCGCCGATGATAACAGCTCGTATATAGACCCGAAGACCGTGAAAATGGCAAAGGAGCTGTCTAAAAACGAGCAGCTTTATCGGCTGTTTGATGTTGCCGCCGGCGCCGATCCCGCGGATATCACTATCGTATGCGAGCTTCTTGTGGGGCTGAAAAGCAGAACTCAAGAAAAATAAGCTCCGCGCCCGGTACAGATCATAAGGCTTGCAGATATTCGGCGCATATCGAAGATCTGATCGCATGATCAGAAATATAAAGAAATATCGGCTTAAATAAAAAGCGTAAGTGAAGGACAAGGAATATCCTGCACTTACGCTCTTTCTTTTTTCGTCCGGCTGCTGTATCCTTAAAAAAGGATGCCTTTTGATCGATACCAAGCGAAAGGAAATGGCACAGTATGAAAAAGTTTAAGTTTATCTTGTTTGCCTGTGTGCTTTTTATGGCGGCAGGCGCTCTCACCGCCTGTGATAAGCAGCAGGAGCCGCCAAAAGGAGCCGTGACGGAAAACAATATGGCCTCATTTATAACAATAAACAGAACCGACACTGCGTTGGGCTTTATAGAGACAGCTCAATTCAACACCGAAGCGCTTGACGGCGATGATATAGCCATGGCAAACAGCATGTTCGAATCGATCGAAGAGACGATTTTGAAAGCGGTCGATGAATGTGAAAAGAACTTAAAGGAAAACGGCCAGGACATTTCCGGCGCATCCGGTCAGCTGCTTTGCGAAACTAAAGCGGCGCTTAATGACAATATTCTGTCCGTTCTTGTTCATTATGGTACGCCGGCTTACTATGCGCCCTTGGTTTACTATTATGAGGCGGTAAACATTGATATAAATACCGGTAAAACTATACCGGCCGAGCAGCTCATCGAAAAAGCGGGCTTCTCTCAGCAGGATATTGAAGACTCCCTTTTCTGGTATGGCGACAGATGCAAAATGCGCGAATGGGAGAATGAGATATATTTTGATTTCGGAGCTCTGAAGACTTTGCCTGACGGGCTCGGCGATCCTCACCATGCTTGGGAGGACGAGCTTGATGAGATGCTTGAAAACTTCCGTTCCAAGCCGCAGGCTCAAGGCGTGGAATGGGACGCTCTTGATCGCTACCCTACGATGTTTTATGAAGGGGACGAAAAGCTGTCGGTTTGCGGAAGGATCCCTACTGCCGCCGGAGCAGGATATGCATGGGTCATGGTCAGAGCCGGCAACTCTTATGAAGAAGTCGCTTATAATAATCCTTTCACATGCCACGGGGAAGCCTTCGGTAATAACGCAATGCTGCCTGACACCGCCTGCAGCGCGGCCGCGGCAATGCTCGGGCTTGACGGCGAGGGCAAAAATGCCGACGGAACAAAGCTTTATACAGAAGCCTTCGGCATGGATATTCTTGACGCGGGTAAGGGTCAATACGAGCCTTATTATCTGATAAGGGTCTATGAAGAGCTTGAAACTCATGTCGCGACAACAAACTGGCTGGCGGTCGGAGTATTCAGCGGCACGATACTTGAAGAAGATATCGCAAGCGGTCAGTGGAAGCTTCTTCCCAACAGAACGGAAACTGTTTCAGATTTGGTCATATCAAAAAAAGAGAAAGGCTCTATCGCAGCCATCTACAATGACCCCAGTGCTTACGAGCTTTGGGCAGCGTTGAGCTACGCGGATATAGATCTTACATTATACGGAAATGATCCCGATGCACCGTATCCTGAAAACATTGAAGAAATTTTACTTTATGCCGTAGATGACGGCATTACCGTTTCCTTCAGTGCCGGAGCCGAAGTCGGCGGCCGATTTGAGGCAGCTTCAGTTTTATATCAATTAGAGCTCCCGAAAGCTCAATCAGTAAAAGTGCGTCTCGTGAGACCTGACGGCACCGCGACTCAGGCGATAACAGTACAAAGTGAACAGAAAAGCGCTGTCTATATGATCAATGCCTCCGCCGGGGATGAAAAAATAGAATATCTCAAGCCGGGAGGAAAATGATAGCTGCCCTAAGCTTATAAGGTATATAAAACGGGGGCTTATTTATGAAAAACGATCTCATATCAATAGGTAAAATGGCTGAAATAAACCGCCTTACGGTTCCCGCTCTCCGGCTTTATGACAGACTTGATCTGCTTAAACCGGCCTGGACGGACCCTGAAACCGGTTACCGTTATTATCATGTGGGGCAAAATGCGCGGCTTGATATGATCTCGTATATGAAAGAGCTCGGAATGAGCTTGAGCGAGATCTCGGACATATTGAACAGAGAGGACATCGATCTGGTCGAGGCTCTTCTGATCGAAAAAAATGAGCAACTGTACAGGCAGATGCGCCAGCTAAAGTCAAGGCGCGAGGCTGTCGAACGCGCCATATCAAGCATAGAGCGTTACCGAAAAGCTCCAATGACAGGGATGATAGCTCTCGAATTTATAGATCGCAGAAGAATATGGGGCATTCCGTGCAGTCATGATTTTTATGATCCCGAAGCTGCGGCCGATAATTATGAATATCTGCTGACAGAGCTCAGGGAAAGGCTGTTCAGGCAGGGCGTGGAACAAGTCTATAGCTATAATGTCGGGACCTCTATCGCCGCAGAGGATTTTATCGCTCTTAATTTCAAGGCAAAGGATATATTCATTTTTGCGGACGATCACTTCACACTGAAAGCGGACACAACGCTTGTAGGCAGCGGTATGTATGCCTGCATCTATCTGGATGATTTCAACAATGAAACAGACGGCGCAAAGCGGCTTCTTGAATACTGCGACAAGAATTCTTATATAATAAACGGCGACTATATCTGTGAAGTTATGACAGAGTTTAATATCTTTGACCGAGCTCACAGGAGTATGTATATGAGGCTTCAGGTTCCGATAAAGTTCAACTGAATTAAAATTGATATTTTTTATACAAAGCCTTGACTCTAATCTTAGGTTAGACTTTATAATCAAAGAAAAAGATCAAGGAGGTTTTGTTATGGAAAAGGTAAAGGTTGTACAGTATGGCTGTGGAAAGATGTCCAAGTATATACTTCGCTATCTGCATGAACATGGCGCGCAAATCGTCGGCGCAATCGATGTCGATCCCGCGGTCGTAGGGCAGGATGTCGGGGATTTCGCGGGGCTCGGCATAAAGACCGGGGTAATTATATCAAAGGATGCCGACAAGGTTCTTGATGAATGTGATGCCGATGTCGCGATCGTGACCCTGTTCAGCTTCATAGGCGATATTTATGATCATGTCGAAAAGTGCGTAGCTCGCGGCATAAATGTTATCACCACCTGCGAAGAAGCCATTTATCCATGGACGACATCAGCCGAGCAGATCAACAGGCTCGACGCCCTTGCAAAGGAAAACGGATGCAGCATAACGGGCTCCGGAATGCAGGACATATTCTGGATCAATATGGTAGCCTTGGCTGCCGCAGGCTGCAACAGCATCAAAAAGATCAAAGGGGCTTACAGCTATAATGTTGACGAATACGGTCTTGCGCTCGCGAATGCGCATGGCTGTGATCTGAGCCCCGAAGAGTTTGAAGCAAAAATTGCTCATCCTGCCGTATTTGAGCCGTCCTACGCATGGAACGCAGCAGAAGCGATATGCAGCAAGCTCGGACTCACTGTCAAATCCATAGAGCAGAAGCATATTCCCTATGTGATAGATGAGGATATCTTCTCAAGCACGCTCGACAGGACAATAAAAGCCGGACGGTGCATAGGAATGTCTGCCGTTGTTACTATCGAAACGATCCAGGGCATAACGGTTGAAGAAGAGACCATAGGCAAGGTTTACGGCCCCAATGACGGCGATATGTGCGATTGGCAGATATCAGGCGAGCCCGATCTTGAATATCATGTAGTCAAACCGGCAACCGTAGAGCACACCTGCGCTACTGTTGTAAATCGCATACCGAGTCTGATCGCAGCCCCGTCAGGTTATGTTACGGCGGATCAGCTTGATGAAATAAGCTATATGCCCTATCCGATGGAGTTTTATTGCTGAGCCGCCAGCGCGGCTCCTATAGCCGTGCCGTAGGCTGAGTGCTTCGGCACTATGAAATCATATTCCGGTGAAAGGAGCCTTATGCGTTCAGACATTGCGGCGCATTGAGGGAAACAGCTTACAGAGCCTATCAGCACAAAGAGTTTAATATCTGTATCTCGGGCTATGAGCGCGGCGCTTTGGAATATCGATTCGAGCACCATATGCACTATGCCCGCGGCTTTGTCTTCAAGGCGCAGCTCAGGCTGCGCCTTTCCGAAATTGGAAACAGTGATCGCCATATCAAGCCCCGCAACAGGCTTATCGGAAATATCGGAAATACGCATATCGGTATTTGCTGCGCTGCCTGCTTCCGAGAGCTTTGTTATCAGCTCTATATCGTCTGTTTCAAGAATGAGCCTTGACAGCCCCATGATCGTTCCGCCGCCTATTCCTATGCCTCCCATATGCCTTGCCCGGCCTTTATCGACCGCAACAAAGGAAGTCCCCGTTCCCATGCTCACGACCATAAAAGGATCTTCCCCGTTCGCGAAGTACTCTCCGCCCGCCCTGTTCGCCGTGAATTCGTCGATAAGGCGCATTCTGTTGTTAAATAAAGGACTTTCAAAAGCGGCGGCCCCCGCTCCTGTAACAGCAATGCTGTCTATGTCTGCGGCGCTGCAGCTGTTGCTCCTTAAAAAATCTGAAATAAGCTCTTCCGCGGGCTTTGCCTTATCCGCGGAATTCGGGATCAGCAGCGAGCCTTCGCTGAAGCCCGCGATCTTTGTCATACTGCTTCCAAGGTCTATTCCCAGACTTATTTTACCCATTGTTTATCCTTTCAGATATTGCTTATAAGATATCAAAACGCGGACGGCTTTCCGAGACGCTGCCTTTGACATGTCTTTAATAAAACTCGGCAGTTATATAAAAATAAGGAAAGGCGCTGCCGAGAAAGCTTCACGGCAGCCTTATGTAAGCGAGCATGCGCTCGCTGCAGCCGTCACGACGGTATGAGAAAAATCTGTCCTTATTTGAAGCGCAGCAGCTGCAAGCCTTATCTATGAAAATATTCCCGGCAGGAACGCCGGAAAGCTCAAGCAGCTCGCAGTTTACAGCCTTAAGGTCTATCAGGTATTTTCCGTCGAAGCGCCGCATTATATAGTCCTCGGTCCACGGCATATTATCGCTGAAATGCTCCGCGACATCACTGTCGACCTCAAAGCAGCATGCGCCTATGCCTGGGCCTATCACGGCATGGATATTCTTTTCCGCGCAGCCGAATTCGCGGCTCATACACTCTATAAGCCTTGCGGCTATCCCGCCGGCGCTGCCGCGCCAGCCGGCATGGGCAACGCCTATCACTTCTTTTTGAGGATCATACGCGAAAATCGGAAGGCAGTCTCCGTGAGTGGTGCTTAGAGTGACATTTCTAAGCGCGGTAACAAGCCCGTCGCAGTCCTCACGCTCGATATAAGCCCCTTTCCCCAAGGCGTCCTCTTCTATCACGCATATATCTGTGCCGTGAACGAGATTAGCCTTTACGATGAGCCCTCCGTTTTTTTCGGCTTCCGCAGCCATAGCCCTTCTTATATCAAAAGAATTGCCGTCAGGGCTTGTGCTGAAGCCGCAGTCTATATTAAATTCCCGAAAATATCTTATCGCCATGATATTAAATAAGCTCCCGAAACTAAATGTCCCGGGAGCCCGATTTTTACTTCAAAGAAGCCTTTGCTATATTCACGAGCTCTGTAAAGCCCTGAGGATCATGTATCGCCATCTCCGAAAGCATTTTGCGGTTGATAAGAACATTCGCGTTCTTAAGGCCGTTCATCAGCTTGCTGTAGCTTATGTCATTGAGTCTGGCCGCCGCGTTGATCCTGGCGATCCAGAGTCTTCTGAACTCTCTTTTTCTAAGCTTTCTGCCCATCTGCGCAGATCTCAGCGCTCTCATTACAGAGGGATTGGCAGCGGAAAAGATCTTGTGCTTTGAACCGAAGTATCCCTTAGCGAGCTTTAATATCTTCTTATGTTTTCTGTGAGCTACTGTGCCCTTTTTTACTCTTGCCATTTTTTATTCCTCCTCACTACTTTCCTACGAGAACTGCCTTTATTCTCTTCTGATCTGCATGCGTCAGAACTGCGGCCTGACGAAGACCTCTCTTTCTCTTAGGCGTCTTCTTTGTAAGGATATGGCTCTTATATGCCTTATGTCTTGCGACCTTACCGGTGCCGGTAATTTTAAATCTCTTCATTGCCCCTCTGTGGGACTTCATCTTGTTGACCTTGTTGCCCATATCTATTCTTCCTCCTGTGCTTTCTTTGCCTTAGCGGCTTTCTCTATTTCTTTTTCAGTCTTGGGATTGATAGTCAAAGACATATTCCTGCCCTCAAGCTGCGGATTCTTTTCAAGATTCCCATGCTCGGAAAGCAGCTCGGCGAAATGAAGCATCGCCGCCTTGCCCTTATCCACATGACCCATTTCTCTGCCGCGGAAACGCATATTGACCTTTACCTTATCCCCGGCCTGAAGAAATTTGGTCGCGGTGACAAGCTTGGTTTTCAGATCTCCTATGTCGGTGAATATCCCGAGACGGATCTCCTTGACCTCCATAGTCTTCTGCTTTTTCTTGGCTTCCTTATCGCGCTTTTGCTGCTCATAGCGAAACTTGCCGAAGTCCATGATCTTACAGACCGGCGGAGCGGCATTGGGCGAAATGTTCACAAGATCAAGATTCGCCTCCGCTGCCTTCGCAAGCGCAACATCTCTTGAAACTATGCCGAGCATATTGCCCTCACTGTCAAGAAGACGAACTTCCTTTGCGCGTATTTCCTCGTTTACAAGGGATTCCCTACTAATGGTCGTATACCTCCGTTTAATAAAAAAGAGCGAACTCAAGAAGTCCGCCCGAATAAATCGTCATTGACCTTTTTGCCTGAAGCTTAAGGTGAGAAGCGGCACTTCTGCTTAAATACTCGTTTATTCTATGCCCTTACAGCGCATATGTCAACAGCTTTTCATAAGAAAGCCCGATCATCTATGATATCCGGCCCTGATCACGCTTGGCGTTAAAGCTCCCGCGAGGAGAAAACGCTGCCGTCCGCCAGCCGTTTCAGGCAAAGCAGCTTTCCGTCAAAGCTCATATAGCTCGGCTCCGAGCCGCCTTTAGGTATAGAGGTGCTGCCGGGATTGGCATAAATAAGCCCTTCGGCAAGCTCTCTTATCTCAGGTATATGAAAATGCCCGCACATCAGTATGTCACAGGAGCCTATGGGCGGCGGATTGTCGGGCGATATATGATGCCCGTGAGTGGCGAATATGACAGAATCTCCCACGGGTATCTGCATATAGTCGGCGGTTATCGGAAATTCAAGCACCATCTGATCGACCTCGCTGTCGCAGTTGCCTCTTACGCACCATATCTTGTCCTTGAGCGCGTTCAGCTGCTGCGCCGTGCTCTTGCAATCATAGCCTCCGGGCAGATCGTTGCGCGGCCCGTGGTAGAGTATATCGCCCAAAAGCAGCATATAATCGAATTTCTCTTCATAAAAACGCTCTATAAGTTTTTTTGCAGCTGCAGCGCTGCCGTGGATATCACTTGCAATCAGCAGTTTCATATTGTATACCCAAAGCCTCCAATCTCTTTTTGATTATATTTACAGCCTCTTCCTGTTCGTCACAGAGTATAAAATCCCGTCCGTTTTTCGCGGCCGCAACGCCGCTCGTGCCGGAGCCCGCAAAGAAATCCGCAACCAGCCCTCCCTCGGGGCAGCAGGATCTTATCAAAAGCTCAAGCAGAGCTTCTGGCTTTTGAGTAGCGTAGCCGGTGCGCTCGGCGGAGCTGCGCCCCACCATATCTATATTGAAAACATCCCGTCTGTTGACAAGAGTATACCATCCGCCCTCGTCGCAGAATTCCTCTACGCCCTTAAAACGGTATGCTCTGCCCTCACGGTTATAGGACTTCTCTTTTTGCGGACTGAAAAAATAGTTTTTCGTCTTGCAATAGAGAAGTATGCTGTCATGCTTTCTGGCAAAGCTTCTGCCCGAGGCGCCTCCCGATTTGTAGGCCCATATCAGCTCGTTCACAAAATTATCGTAAGAGAATATCTCGTCGAGCATAAGCTTCACATAATGTACCGCATGCCAGTCGAGATGGACCGCTAAAAGGCCGCTGTCCTTGATAAGGGGCTTTATCCCCTCAAGCCTCGGTCTTAAAAAATCAAGATATTCGCCTAGACTGTCCCAGCGGTCGTTATAGTTTCCGTAATCGGCCCTGCTGAAAAACGGAGGGTCTATATACACGAAATCAATAAGACCCGGCTCAAGCGAAGCTATCAGTTTTAAATTGTCACCCCTGAATAATAAAGCCATAAAGAATTATTCCCAGCACTCCGCAGAGCGCTATACACATTATCGGGCCCTTTTTGAATTTGAAGCTCAAAAGCGCGGCAAGCGCAAAGGGAGCGAGCGACCAGATATCTCCGAAGGAGCTCTTGGATATATTTATGACCGCCGCCGCTATTATCGCTATCGCGACCGGCCTTATGCCCATCACGGCGGCCTTTATCCATCTGTTGCTCTTGACCTTTTCAAACAGAGCTGCGCAGAGCAGCACCAAAAGCGCGGGAAGCGCCACAAAGCTGAGGCTCGCAAGTATGCCCGCAAGGACTCCGTCTATCATATAGCCCACAAAGGTCGCCGAATTTATACCTATCGGGCCCGGAGTCATCTCCGCTATGGCAACGATGTTTATGAACTCCTCTGTGCTTATCCAGCCGAGTCTGTTTACTATTTCCTGCTGAGTAAGCCCTACCGCGGCGTAGCCTCCGCCGAAAGCCGCAAGGCTTATCTTGACATATTCAAAGCACAGCTGCAAAACGAGGGGAATATTATGAATCATGACCGCTCTCCCCGTCTGCGGAGCTCCTGCCCGCCTCAAACGCGAATATTATAAGAGACGCGATTATCGCGGCAAGCACAAGATAAAGAGACGCTATCTTTAAGAAAACTATGGCAAAGAAGGCTGCCGCAAGCGCCGCGACATTATAGATCCTTTTGAAATCTACCTTCCTGCCGAGCTTATATACCGCGTTTGCCATTATCACGACTATGCACGGTCTAACGCCCTTAAAGAAGGCCTGAACAAAAGCGTTCCCGGAGAACTGACTGAATATGCACGCAAGTATCAATATTATCACTATGCTCGGGCATATACAGCCCGCTATCGCGGCTGCAAAGCCCTTGACGCCGCGCAGCTTGTAGCCTATAAAGCCCGATGAATTCGTGGCCAGCATACCCGGAAGCGAATTCACGATAGACACGACATCAAGAAATTCTTCTTCGGTGGCCCAGTTCTTTTTTGTGCAGACCTCGTCCTGAATAAGGGGCAGCATCGCATAGCCTCCCCCTATCGTAAACGCTCCTATTTTGAAAAATGTCCTGAAAATTTCAAACAAAGAAACCATCAACGCCTATCCTTCATAAAGCATATTCAAAAAAGCCTGTATTATAGCGGCTGTCAGCCCCCATATATAACGACCCTCATAATTCCATACAGCGATGTCCTGAGCGCTCCTGCGCCAATCGTATCTGCCCTTTATGCCGAAGACCGACATATCAAAATCCTCGGGAACCCCCGACTGCATTGTGAAATGAAACTGCTTCGGCTTGTTTTCCGCAAGCCACTCTATAGGAACAAGAAAACAGTCCTCTACCTCGTCCTTATTGAGAGAATCGGGCGAAAGACCCTTTATTTCGAGCTTCGCTATATAACTGTACAGCACAAGACCGCCCAGCCCCAGCTTCGTGTCAAAGCGGGATATCAGCTCTATATCCTCCCGTCTTACGCCGAGCTCCTCGACAGTCTCCCTGATCGCGGCTTCCTCGCCGCTTTCGCCGGGCTTGATGCCTCCTCCGGGGAAGCATACCTCGCCGGGCTGTATCACAGACTGCGCCCTTAGCTCAAGCAAAAGGCAAACACCTTTCTCTGTTTCCACGAGAGGAATCAGAACAGCATTTGCCCTTTTGATATCCATTATCCGGGGCTTGTGCGCCCTCGCTTTTTCTTCTATTTCGGAGAGCCGCATTATCAATTAAGTATCTCGTACTTATTTATGCACTCGCCTACCTCTTCCCTGCTCGCTGAAAGGCTCACTACAAAGTCCGGACCGTATTTTTCCGAAGCCGCTCTCAGCCTGTCTAAAAATACCGGAAGATCCTCGAGCTTAACATCAGCGTGCTTGAGTATGCTGTCTATATAAACAGTTTCTATATCGTGATCCTGACTGATTATCCCTAAAATAAAACCGATGTACTCGTCCGTATTTGTTATCAGTTCGTAGTCCTCCATGCAGACAACACGAATACGATAATTAAGGTCGTACATCAGTCTCTGATTCTTATTGATAAAAACGACGCTGCCGTTCACTTTGTCCAGGCAATCGTTGGCCATATCCACCATCTGCTTTGTCTTGCCCGATCCCTTATGACCTACGAGTAATTTCACCATTTGCGCCACTTCCTTTCGTAAAAATTTGATATATTGCTGATAATATTATACTTTCTTTTTCCTTAGTTGTCCACAAGCAGCGTCTATATCAGAGCCGAGCTCACGGCGTACAGTCGTTGGAATTCCAAGCCTTTCAAGTCTTTCGGCAAAGGCTCTCGCGGCCCTGCGGTCCGAACCGCGCAGCCCGCTTTCAAGCACGGGATTCAGCGCTATGAGATTCACATGGCAAAGCTGTCCCTTAAGCAGCGCCGCGAGCTCTTCCGCCCTCTCTTCACCGTCATTTATTCCCGCAGCCAGAGCATACTCATAGCTTACGCGCCTGCCGGTCTTCTTCTCATGCGCCGTACAGACTTTCATAAGATCGCGCAGATCATATTTCTTCGCTATCGGCATAAGCGCCTCTCTGCGCTTTTGATCCGACTCATGCAAAGAGACCGCGAGATTCACCTGCGGAAACTCGTCTCCGAAGCGCTCTATCGCGGGCACTATCCCGCAGCTTGAGACCGTTATGTTCCTGAAGCTCATATTCACTCCCTCCGGATCATGCACGCGCCTCAGAAACTCCGCAAGCTCGTCATAATTGTCAAAGGGCTCCCCCATCCCCATAAGCACCACGCGGCTGACGGGGCCGGCGGCACGCTGCACCGCAAGAAGCTCGTCGAGCATTTCCCAGGCCTTAAGATCTCTGCGCTTTCCGCCTATCGCGCTGGCGCAGAAAACACAGCCCATATTGCAGCCCACCTGCGTTGATATACATATAGTATTGCCGTATTCATAGCTCATAAAAACAGCCTCGACGAATTCTCCGTCGGGACATCTGAGCAGGTATTTTCTTGTGCCGTCCTTAGAGCGCTGTTCAAGCTCTATCTCAAGACTTTCTATCACGCACTTTTCCGCCAGCGCTTTTCTCAGAGATATCGGAAGATTTCTCATATCGTCAAACGCGGCGGCTCCTTTGCTGAGCCATGCAAATATCTGCTTTTCTCTGAACGGCGGCTGCCCCATAAAGGCAAGAAGCTCCGCAAGCTCTTTTCTATTCAGCTCTTTAATGTTAATTATTGACATAAATGCTATTATATAGTATATTTTATCTGCCTCGGAAAGCTCTCTCGGCACAGCTTCTTCAAAGGGATTTATACTACATTTTTACATATTTTTCAAGGCTGTTGCCATAATAAACCGGATACTTGATGTGAAAAATCAAAAATATCATAATAAAAATAAGCGAAGCCTCGCAAAGAGGAAAGCGCGATAAAATGCGGCGCCCGATATTATATATACTGCTTTTGCAGTGCCTCGTCATACTTATTCTCATAAGAGTCTTTCGTATAGACCTGTACCGCAGCAGCTTCAGCGGCTGCTATGACACGGTCGTGACTGTCAGCGGGCGCGTCCGATCGGTGCAGATAAAAGACAACTATACCGCGCTAATTATTGATTCGGGCGGAGAAGATCTGCTTATAAGGCTATACGCTTCCTTCAGCGAAGACAGCGCTTATGACATGGTGGGACGAAGCGTCAGCGCTACCGGAAAGATCAGCGAACCTGCCGCCGCGAGAAATCCCGGAGCCTTCGATTACAGGAACTATCTGAGAGCCAGACGGATATACACGGTAATGACGGTATCGAAATTCAAATTCCGGGTAGGAGAAATAAAAAATTTTCCGGCGCATATGCTGGCCGCGCAAAAAGGCCGCTTCATTGCCGCGGCGAAAAGCGCTATGAGCCCGGAGAGCTTCGCCGTCACCGCCGGAGTGCTCTTCGGCGATAAGAGCTATCTGTCGGACGAGCTTTATGAGGAATTCCGCGCAAACGGGATAGCTCATGTGCTCGCCGTTTCGGGTCTACATGTCGGTCTGATATACGGTTCCGTCAGAAAGCTGCTGAAGCGGAGAGATCTGAGCGCGTCCGCACTTAGTCTGATACTCTTATTTATCTATGCGGCTCTTGCCGATTTTTCGGTATCGGTCATAAGGGCGTCTGTCATGATAGCCCTGAATATAGCAGCCTTTCATACACAAAGAAGATATGATATGTTCAGCGCCGCCTGCGCGGTCGCCATAATGCTTTTAGCGGTCAATCCCTATTATATTTTTGATACTGGCGCTCAATTATCATTTCTCGCAGCCTACTCGCTTGCCGTGCTGCTGCCTTATTTTGATATCAAGTTCAGGAAATTCTGCGACAGAATAAAAAGCGAAAAGCTGTTCGGTATAGGCTCGGTCTTTATCCCGGGCTTTGTGCTTCAGCTCGGCATGGCGCCTCTTACAGCCTTTCACTTTATGAACTTTTCCGTTCTTGGCGTTCTGATAAACCCTGCCGCGATATATCTGGCGTCGCTTCTGCTTCCGGTCGGGCTTTTTTGCTTTCTGGTTTTTCCGGCGGGCGCAGCCCTTGCCGCCGGCTGCGCCGCGGCCGAAGGCATAGTGTTCCTGCTGGAAGCGCTCTCTGACATAAGCTTCAAGCTCTGCGGCGGCATAAGCGTCCCGGCGCCGCCGTTAGGCCTTCTTGCTCTTTATTACGCTCTGCTCTTCTTCTTTTTTTCAGAGACGAGATATATGCTGCTGCGGCTTAAACGCCGCGGACTTGCGCGGATAATATGCTCGGGTCTCACCGCGGCGGCCTGCCTGCTGCCCTTCGCCTTCGGCTTCAGCCTGAGCCCTCTGCCGTGGAGATATGACCGCTACGACGCGGTCTTTCTTGATGTCGGTCAGGGAGACGGAGCGCATATATACAGCCGCGGCGCGAACATTCTCATAGACGGCGGAGGCTCGTACTACAGCAATGTCGGGAAGGATATACTGAGGCCCTATCTTCTGAAAAACGGAGTAACGCGTATAGATATGGCGATAGTGAGCCACCTTGATATTGACCACTGTAAGGGCATAGAGGAGCTGTCGCGAATGATGAAGATAAAAAGAATTGTCTTTCCAGTTTCCGCAAAGGATGCCGACCTGAGCGGCTTTATATGCGAGGAAAAGCTCTTTGTTAAGGCCGGAGATATCATAAGGGCCGGCGGCGCGATCTTCACAGTGCTGTCCGCGAGCGGCAGAGACGACAACGAGGGCTCTGTGATCTGTGTATGCGACAATGGCGAATGCAAAATACTTTTCATGGGAGACGCCCCGATAGAAAAGGAGCTGCTGCTGAGCTTCCCCGATGTTGATATACTTAAAGTTGGCCACCACGGAAGCCGGAGCTCCACCTGCCAAAAACTGCTCGACGAGGCAAGACCCGAGCTGGCGGTGATATCCTGCGGCAAAAATAACCGCTACGGGCACCCCCACGACAGAGTCCTTGAATTGCTCGAAAACTCAAGTATAATTATTAAGAGAACAGACCTTGAGGGAGCGATATGCCTAAAACACAGGAACATTCATACAAGATACTGAACAGAGTCATAAAGAGCGGAGAGCTTCCCTCCGTTATTCTTCTTTACGGAAAAGAACGCTTCATGGTCGACTGGGCATGGCGCAGCCTGAAAAAGGCTGTAATAGAACCCGCGGCCGAGAGCCTCGATTTCACGGTATTCGACGATAAGGATACAAGCGAAGAAGAACTCATCGCGGCCTGCGAGACCTTTCCTCTAATGTCGAAGAGAAAGATGGTGCTCGTCAAAAATTTTGAGCTCGGACAAAGCTCATATCTGAATGCGCTGCCGAAAAGCACCCTGCTCGTCTTCGCGCTTGAAAAGATAGACAAAAGAAAAAGCTTTTATAAAAGCATTGAAAAGATCGGGCTCGCCTACGATTTCACCCCGCTTGACGAAGCGGGTCTGGCAGGCTGGGCAAGAAAAAGATGTGATAAGATATCAAAGCCCGTGCTTCTTCAGTTCGCAAGCGAGGCCGGTTATTTTGATAAGGACCGAAGCTACGGCCTTTACGATCTGGAAAACGATCTCCTGAAAGCCGCGGCGCTTTACAGAGATAATACCGATATAAGTCTTGAAGAGCTCATGTTCATAGCTTCCGCTGAAGATGAAAACAATGCCTTTAAGCTGCTGGACGCGGCCTTCGCGGAAAAAAAAGGAGAGGCCATGCGGCTTCTCAACAATTCTGTAAAGGCGGAAAAAGCCTCGCAGCAGATGGGCGCAGTGCTCCGCTTTCACGGACTTCTCTGCTCTCAGCTTGAAATAATGCTCGAAGCCCGGCAAAGAAAAGAAGCCGGAAAAAATCTTTCGGAAATGGGCGTCAACCCTTACAGACTCCAAAAGGCGGTAGCGGCCTCCGAAAGACTTACAAGCGCAAGACTTAAGGCGGCTCTTTCCGGCTGCTACCGCATAGAAAGCGATATAAAGAGCGGTAAAATGCCGGCTCGCCTCGCACTTGAGCTTTTCATAGCCAAAATATGAGCCCGCCTCATTCAGAGGGCACGGCTATATTCAATTTTACCCTTTAACAATTTTCAGCTTAAGATACAAAAGCCGTTGGGGCACCTTTATCACTGAGGGTGCCACAACGGCGCGTTGTTTTATTTTACATAATAATGACGGGCTATCCATTCCGACAGGCCGTCAAGACCCGGGAACAATGTGCGTTCGCTGACATTCATCTGATCGAGCAGGTCTCTTGTGTCCCACCTGATCTCCTTGTGAAGTATGTATTTGACAGTCTTCTTCGTATGGCTTTCGAGAAAGCCGTCGATATCCGTTATCCCCATGGGTACAACGGAAAAATACGCGTACTGATTTATTATGCGCTGATCGCTCGACGGCGGTTCTATTATCGCCATGGCGGCGGAACCCATATCCCTGTCATATCGAGCCGTGCCCTCAGCGACAGACTTAAGACTGTTCACCGAGAAATACTCTGTGTTCTCTTTCTTGAGAACCCGTTTATATTTCTCCGGCAGCATAGAGCTCATTTCCTTTGCGTCTATGCGCCACACGACCCCGTCTCTGATATCGGTCTTTGCGGTGTTCTGCTCCGCGCTGGCGAAATGAAGCGCCACAAGCGGAGAATGCGACCAGTCAAGAAGCCTTGTCGGAAGTCCGTGGTGCTGACCTATTATCATCTGCCTCCACACCGACTCTTCTATATCGGGGTCTTCTATCATAGCGTACTTCGAAAAATATCTGAGTATGGAAGGCTCCAAGACAGACTGCTTATCGCGGCAGTTCCTGAACAGACTGGTGCTGAGACCGTAGGAAACGCTCGGCACGCCTCTGTAAAGATAATTGCTGCGCATCCTGCCTATCTTATCCTTGTGCTGCTGATCGGCAACAAGAGCCGTCACATCTTCAATTGTCCAAATGTCCTTTATTTTTATCATTCCCAAAAGCCCGTGAAAAACGAGTCCTTACTCGTTCACTTTGAGAGCCGTGATATGAGGATTTGCTCCGGCATACCAATAAAGGAAGCCTTCCACATCTACTATATCGCCGACCTGAAGACTCTCAACCGCGCTGTATACCTCGGAGCCCTCATAGCAGAGATAGGATTCTACGGTAAATGTATAGCTCTGCTCGCCTATCTCAAGATCAAAGTAGAGGTCAGGATTGCTGCCCTTCTGTCCGGAGCCGTCCCAGTTGTAAAGGAAGGCTGCCTCGCTTCCGTCGGCGTTCTCCTTGGCCAGTACCTTGGCGCCCTTTACCGTTATAAATTCGTTCTGGTGCTTTATAAGCTCTGCCTCGTCGCCGAAGATCGCGCTGACATCAAGGGCCTCAGCCATCCATGTTTCGCTGTCGATAAGAGTAACGCTGCTTTCGATTATTTCGACCTCGCCCTTCCATTCGGACTTCCAGCCCTTTACCTGGACCTTGGTACCGTTCGCAAGACCTGTCCACCCCTCGGCGTAGTCTGTGGAGGCTACAAGCCTCGCATAGTCTTCCTCGCTGATGTTGGGTACAGCCTCCTTACCCTCGGCATATACGAAATAAGCTCCGTCGCCGTCCTGGATGTACAGCTTGGCGCCGCCCCAGTATGACTGAACAGCCTGAACGAAGCCCTCTACGGTCACCTCACTGTCGAGCGGAGCCGCGACATAATCCGCGTAGCTCATAACGCCTTCCGATTTTACATTCGGATCG
>JBHCAF010000073.1:0-9255 GCA_041798185.1 Bacillota bacterium | reverse complement strand
CGAAGCGGAATTCAAGCTCCCAGGTCTCAGCCGCTTGAGAAAGGCTGAGCTTATAGAGCTTGCGGCAGAGCACGGTATAGAGCTCGACCCGGGGCTTAAGAACGCCGAAATGATAGAGATAGTCAAGGCGGCTCTGAAATAATGACCGTCTTTGTACCCATGAGGCGCTGCATAGCGTGTATGCAGTCAAAGCCGAAAAGCGATCTCGTGAAGATAAATCCGGGCGAGCGCGGCAAGGGAAAATATATTTGCAAGAGCGAAGAATGCGTCGCTTTGGCGATCAAAAAGAAACGATTGCCTGATGATTTCAAACTATAATTCGGGAGGTTATATATATGCCAAAGAAGCTGGAAACGGCGGAGACCAAGATTGTAAAGGCTTCTGCTTCCAAATCGGTAAAAAAGGATGAGGGTCTGTCCAAGGTAAAGATCAAGGCTGTTGATAAAGCTATAATCGAGGCCCAGGCGGCAAAGGCGAAAAAGTCCGCCGCTCCGAAAAAGGAGACTGCTAAAAAAAGACCCGAGCCTGCTGAAAGCAAGCCCGAGGAAAGAAGAGCCGCGGAGGCCCCCGCAAGGGCTCCGATAGGAAGACCTGTTCCCAAGGCCGCCGTCGGAAAGGCTCTTCCGAAGAACGCGGTCCCGCAGAAAAAGAAGGCGGTAAAAGAAGAGGCTTCATCAGCCCCGGAAGTACCGGAAATAAACGAAAAAGAAGCTCGGACCGTTCAGAAAGAAACGCCGACAATTCAAAAAGAGACTCCGACCGTTCAAAAAGAGGCGGCAGGCTCAGAAGCCAAAAAGCCGGCTCCCAAGGAGCGGGCTGTTAAGCCTGCGAAGGAAGCGGCTCCTGTCGATTACACTCCCGGTATCGGCATAAAGATCGTTTCAAGAGCCGGCGACGAAAAAGAGACCAAGATCGCAAGACCTACAAATATCGTAAGGCGCGAAGAGCCTTCGCAGAGAAAGGACGGCAGAGGCGCCGCTCACGAAAAAAGAAAGCCGAAGGAATTCATAGGCAAAAAGACTCAGGAGACCGGCGATAAGGCTCCGAGGAAGAGAGCCGATATCCAAAAGGGCAAGGGCGATAAGGTGCTCGCCTTCAGCGCTCCTGCGGCGGCTGCCGGAGATAAGAGAAGAAAAGAAAAGGACAAGAAGGACAGGCGTGATTATATAGACGCGGGGCCTTCGGATCTTTCGAGAACAAGAAAAAACAAGCACAGCAAATATAAGGAAAAGGTCGAGGTCATCGATGAGATGGAGGCTTTCGAGGCGGCCGTTCCGGCAGGCAGCGTGATAATCCAGGTACCTATAACGGTAGCGGGTTTTTGCGAGCAGGTCGAGAAGACTACTTCCGAAGCTATAATGGCTCTCATGAAGATGGGCATAATGGCCAATATAAACCAGAATCTTGACGAGGAGACCGCGGTGCTGCTCGGAATGGAGCTCGGTATAAATGTGGCTGTCGCCAAGGTGAACGAGGTCGAGGATGAGGAAGGTCTCGACCTCGCCGAGGACAGAGAATCCGAGCTCAAGACGAGACCGCCGGTCATCACGGTAATGGGCCATGTAGACCACGGCAAGACCTCTATACTTGATGCTATAAGAAAAACGAATGTGACGGCGGGCGAGGCCGGCGGCATAACGCAGCATGTCGGCGCTTCCGAGGTGGAGATCAACGGACAGAGGATAGTTTTCCTCGATACTCCGGGCCACGAAGCGTTCACGGCTATGCGTGCGAGAGGCGCCTATGTAACCGATATAGCGGTACTGGTCGTAGCTGCGGATGACTCCGTAAAGCCTCAGACGATAGAATCCATATCACACGCGAAGGCCGCGAATGTTCCTATCATAGTTGCGATAAACAAGATGGATAAGCCTGCGGCAAATCCCGATCTGGTAAAAAAGGACCTTGCCGATAACGGCGTTCTTGTAGAGGATTGGGGCGGCAGCGTTATAAGCGTTCCGGTTTCCGCGAAGACCGGAGACGGGATCAAGCAGCTTCTTGAAATGATACTGCTTCAGGCTGAAATGCTCGAGCTCAAGGCGAATCCGAACAGACTCGCTCAGGGTACGGTAATAGAAGCCAAGCTCGACAAGGCAAGAGGCCCGGTAGCGACTCTTCTCGTTACCAGAGGAACGCTTCAGGCCGGACAGGCTCTCGTTGCCGGGACGGCTTCGGGACGAATAAGAGTTATGAATAACTGGAGAGGCGCGCCTATCAAAAAGGCGGGCCCGTCGCGTGCTGTTGAAATTACGGGTCTTACCGAAGTTCCTGAGGCCGGAGACGAATTCTATGCCGTAAAGGATGACAAAACGGCAAGAGAGATCGCGGAGCGCCGCAAGCTTAAGCTCAGAGAGGAAGTCCTCGCGAAGAGCAGCGCCGTATCCTTGGAAAAGCTGTTCAGCCAGCTTGAAGAGGGCGATGTAAAGGAGCTCAATCTGATACTCAAGGCCGATGTTCAGGGCTCGGTAGGAGCTCTTGAGCAGTCGCTCGAAAAGCTTCGCAACGAGGACGCCAAGGTAAACATCATCCATACCGGCGTCGGCGCGGTAAACGAGTCGGATGTAATGCTGGCTAGCACCTCCAACGCCGTAGTTATAGGCTTCAATGTAAGACCGAGCGCGGCGGTGCAGAGCATGGCCGACAATGAAAAGGTCGAGATAAGAAGCTACAGGATAATATACGAAATAATAGAAGACATAGAGGCGGCTCTTAAGGGTATGCTCAAGCCTGAATTCAAGGAAGTCGTGCTCGGCTCCGCAGAGGTCAGAGAGACCTTCAAGGTGCCGAATATCGGCATGATAGCCGGCGCCTATGTTACCGACGGAAAGATAACCAGAAACGCGAAGCTCAGGCTCATCCGCGAGGGCGTGGTCATACATGAAGGTGAGGTCGGCTCGCTTAAGCGCTTCAAGGACGACGCTAAAGAGGTCGCTACTGGCTTTGAATGCGGTATAGGCATAGATAAATTCAACGATATCAAGGTCGGGGATGTTATAGAAGCGTTTACCATGCAAGAGGTTGAAAGAGGCTGATGGCTAAGTCGTACAGACCGAAAATGCTCGGCGGAGAAATACAGAGAGTCCTCGGGGAGCTGCTTATCCGCGGCGCGCTCAAGGATCCTGTATTCAAGGATAAGATCATAGGCATAAACAGCGTAGATGTCAGCGGAGACGGAAGCTACGCGTCGCTTTATATCAGCGCTATGACTTACACTCCCGGAAAAGAGCTTTCCGAAGAAGATAAAAAGGCTTTGCTGAAAGCCCTTGAAAGGGCGCAGGGCTTCATAAGATCCGAAATAGGAAAAGCGGTCAAGCTGCGGCACATACCGGAGCTGAGATTCAGCTTTGACGAATCCTATGAATACGGAATGAAGATGGACAGGCTGCTTGACAGTCTGAAATAAGCGTTTGCGTGAGAGTTGATAAATACAGGCTTTTATCATGTTCGAGAAAATAATTGAACAAGTTAATAAGGCGAAGACGATAAGCATATTTCCGCACAGCTCCATTGACGGAGACGGCGTCGGCAGCGCCAAGGCTTTGGCGCTAGCTCTTGCCGCGCTCGGAAAGCGCGTCGAGATACTTGCGGGTGAGGCTGTCCCGTCACATGTCGCGTTTTTGGACTGCGATTTTTTCAAGACGGAAGCGAGCTTTATACCGGAGCTGGCCTTTGCCGTGGATTGCAGCTCGTTGAATCGCATAGAAAACAGACTCGGCGTCTGGCAGGCGGCGCCTGTCAGGGCTTGCATAGATCATCACCCAAGCGAAGCAGGCTTCGCCGAGGCTATGTATACGGACCCTCAGGCGAGCGCGGCGGCTCTTCTTATATATTATTTCATAAAGGAGCTCGGCGTCGAAATAGACAGAGATATCGCGGAGGCGCTTTATACCGGCATACTTACGGATACGGGTTCCTTCAGATACTCGAATACCGATCCGGCTACGCATACGGCTATAAGCGAGCTTTGCGGCCTTGGCATAGACCACGCCGCCATATGCTCTGCGGTATACGAAAACAAGCCCCTTGAGCAGCTCAGGATAGAAGCCTACGCTGTCGATCATATGAGGCTCATCTGCGGGGGCAGGGCTGTTATAAGCGTTATTCCGTACGATTTTTGGAACGGCATCAACGCGCCTTATTCCTGTACGGAAAGCTCGATAGATGTGATAAGAAGCCTGCGCGGTATAGAAGTCGCCGCAGTCTTTAAGGAAAAGGAGCCGGGAGTTTACAAGCTCAGTATGCGCTCCAAGAGCTATGCCGATATAGGCTCTCTCGCGTTCAGGCTCGGCGGGGGCGGACATAAAAAGGCCGCAGCCTGCACGCTGAAGCTTTCCTTGAAGGAGGCCGAGGCTATGCTCGAAGCGGAGCTGGAAAAGATACTTTGAAATAAATATATCTGATATGGACGGAATAGTTATACTGAATAAAGAACAGGGCTTCACCTCTATGGATTGCTGCGCCATCATAAGAAAGCTGTGCGGCGAAAGGCGGGTCGGTCATTCGGGGACTCTCGATCCGAACGCCACCGGAGTGCTGCCCATTTTTGTAGGCAGGGCGACCCGCCTCATAGAATATACGAGCGGCGGAACAAAGGCTTATACTGCCGGCTTCAGGCTCGGTGTGAGCTCTGATACCGATGATATATGGGGCGATCTCAGCGAAGGCGAAAAGCCTGATATAACGGAAGCGGAGCTTCTTGCGGCTTTTAAAGGCTTCATAGGCGAGATCGATCAGATACCTCCTATGTATTCCGCTAAAAAGGTGAACGGGCGCAGATTATACAGTCTCGCGCGCGAGGGCATAGAGCTTGAACGCAAGGCGAGCCGCGTCCGTATATATGATATAAGGCTGATAAGCTTTGACGGAAGCTCGGGAGTTTTTGAGCTTGAATGCGGAAGAGGCTGTTATGTCAGGAGCATATGCGCTGAGCTCGGAAAAAAGCTCGGCTGCGGAGCCGTGATGAGCTCTCTTGTCAGGACCGAGAGCTGCGGCTTTCATATAAGCGAGGCGCGCACTCTTGACGAGCTGCGGGAGGATTTCAGCCTGCTCCCCTTAGAGGAGGCCTTCAGAGGCGTCGATAAGATAGAAATAGACGAGAGCCGTGCAAGGCTCTTTCTCAACGGAAATCCGCTTTGGACGGCAGATATGCCTCATGAGCTGCTAAAAAGAAACGGCGATGAGGCTTTTATCGCGGTATACAGCGGCGCCAAGCTGCTGGGGACAGTGCGCGGCGGCAGGATCGACAAGGTATTAAGATGAAGATATTCAGATCTCCGGCAGAAATAGAACAATACAAAAAAGACGGCGGCGTCATGGCGCCGGTCGCCTGTGCGCTCGGAAATTTTGACGGAATACACAAGGGACATCAGAAGCTGATATATTCGGCAGCAGACATCGCTAAAGAAAAAAATATGAGCTCGGCCGTCTTTACATTTACCGATCATCCGATAAATGTCATGAGCGGGCATATTCTCATAAAGAACATACTTAATTTCGAGGATAAGGCGAGGCTGCTTGAAAAGGCCGGTATAGACTTTCTTTTCAGTTTTAATTTTTCTCGGGAAATAAGGACTATGAGCCCCGAGGACTTTGCCGGAAAGCTGCTGGCGGAGACTCTTAATGTGAAGCACGCGGTCTGCGGCTTTAACTACAATTTCGGCTACAAGGCGGGCGGTGACCATAATGCGCTGATAAGTTTCGGCGCGAAGAGAGGGTTTTCCGTCACCGTTATAGAGCCCGTTCAGATCGAAGGCGTTACCGTTTCGAGCACGCTTATAAGAGCCTGCATAGAAAAGGGCGCGGTCGAAAGCTATAAGGCCTACACCGGAAGAGCATACAGGATATACGGCAATGTCATGGAAGGGGAACACAACGGTAGAAAAATGGGTTTTCCTACTGTGAATCTGAATCTTGACAGCGGAATGGCCCTTCCTGCCAACGGGGTATATACTACACGAACATTCATAGATAAAAAGCCTTACCCGAGTATTACGAATGTGGGAAATAAGCCGACGATAGGCGATTTCGCGAAGAACGCGGAAACCCACATCTTTGATTTTCGGGAAAATATTTACGGTAAACGCGTTAAAATTGAGTTTATCCGTATGCAAAGAGCCGAAAAAAAATTCGAAAGCATGGAAGAACTTGCGAAGCGTATAAATTCCGACTGCATTGAAGCTAGGAATTACCATAAATCACTTGACCTCAGCGCCGAGGATTGATAAAATGAGGCGTTAATATTTTACCGTATCTTAGTTCATGAGATCTCCACTCGGGACTCAGACACGGCGTATCTATAATATGCGAAGGAGAAATAGTTATGCTTACTACAGAACAGAAACAGCAGATTATCACTGAGTATGCTACCAAAGAGGGCGACACGGGTTCCCCCGAGGTGCAGGTTGCGATCCTTACCTACAGGATCAATGAGCTCAACGAGCATCTCAAGACGCACGCAAAGGACAACCACTCGCGTCGCGGTCTTCTCAAGATGGTCGGTCACAGAAGAAATCTGCTCGCTTATCTCAAGGAAAAAGACATCGAGCGTTACAGAGAACTGATCGCTCGCCTCAACCTGAGAAAGTAATTTGTGTAAAGCGGCGAGGCGGAGGCTTCGCCGTATTTTGTTATGGTTGTGAAAGAGAAAGAGTTGGATCAGATGGGTAGATTTACAGATTACAGAACCTTTAGAACAGCGGTTGGAGGAAAGCTTTTAGAGCTTGAGATCGGGAAGGTTTGCGAGCAGGCGAACGGGCAGGTTATGGTGCGTTATGGAGAAACGATCGTTAACTGCACGGCATGCATGAGCAAAACGCAGCGTCCCGGGATCGATTTTTTCCCCTTATCCTGCGACTACGAAGAAAAAATGTACGCGGTCGGCAAGATACCGGGAGGCTTCTTAAGAAGAGAGGGAAAGCTTTCGGACAACGCGGTGCTTCGTTCCAGACTTATGGACAGACCGCTCAGACCGCTTTTCCCGAAGGGATTTTATAACGATGTTCAGATAGTTGCGACGGTAATGAGCAACGATCTCGACCACAGCAGCGAATTCTGCGCTATGGTCGGGAGCTCGGTGGCGCTTTCCATTTCGGAGATTCCGTGGGACGGCCCGATGGGAGCAGTCCTTGTCGGCAGAGTCGGCGGGCGATTTATCATAAACCCGAGTCTTGCCGAGAGAGAAAGCAGCGACATAAATATGTATGTCGCCGGTACGGAAGAGGCGATAATGATGGTAGAGGCGGGAGCGCTTGAGGTCCCCGAGGCTGATATGCTCGACGCCATACTTTTCGCCCACGAGGAAATAAAAAAGATATGCCGCTTCATCAAGGAGATAGCCGCTGAGATAGGCAAGCCCAAGCTTGAAATAGAATATTACAAGCCGAGCGCCGATATAGAGGCTGAATGCAAGGCTGTGTTCGCCGACAAATACAGAGCCGCGATACAGGTCTATGATAAGCAGGAGCGGCTCGACAATATGGAAAAGCTCGACAAGGAGGCGCAGGACTACTTCGCGGCGAAGTATCCCGACGCGGAATTCGATCTCGCGAAGGATGTCGATTCCGTAATGTATGCGATACGCAAGGAAACCGTGCGTAATATGATACTTGACGACGGCGTTCGTCCCGATAACAGAAAGCCCGACGAGATAAGACCTATCTGGTGCGAGACCGGCGTTCTTCCCAGAGTTCACGGCACGGGGCTTTTCACAAGAGGGCAGACTCAGGCTATCACAAGCTGCACGCTCGCGCCGCTCGGCGACGCTCAGATCATAGACGGCATAACCGAGGAGACCGAGAAAAGATACATACATCAGTATAATTTCCCCGGATACTGCACCGGAGAGGCCAAGCCTCTTAGGGGCCCCGGCAGAAGAGAGATAGGACACGGCGCTTTGGCCGAGAGAGCTCTTCTTCCCGTGATCCCGTCGATAGATGAATTCCCCTACGCTATAAGAGTCGTAAGCGAAATACTTTCATCCAACGGCTCTTCCTCTCAGGCTTCCGTGTGCGGCAGCACGCTCGCTCTCATGGACGCTGGAGTTCCGATCAAGGCTCCGGTTGCCGGAATAGCAATGGGTCTTATAGAAAGAGTTGAGGCCGACGGTTCTTCCAAGATGGCCATACTTTCGGATATCCAGGGAATGGAGGATTTCCTCGGCGATATGGACTTCAAGGTTGCCGGGACCGCAAAGGGCGTTACGGCCATCCAGATGGATATAAAGGTACACGGACTTTCCAGAGAGATACTTGACAGCGCCTTGAAGCAGGCGAAGGAGGGCAGGATGCATATCATGGGCATCATGCTCGAAGAGCTTGCCGCGCCAAGAGCAGAGCTTTCAAAATACGCTCCGCGCATACTCAGCATGCAGGTGCCTGTTGATAAGATCAGAGTTATCATAGGAAGCGGCGGAAAGACCATAAATAAGATAATCGCGGATACCGGAGCCAAGATCGACATCAACGACGAGGGACAGGTATTCATAGCTTCGCCCGATCTTTCCTCGGCGGAGGCGGCTCAGAAGATAATCGAGTCTCTTATAGAAGAGGTCGAGGTGGGTAAGACCTACACCGGCAAGGTCGTAAGGCTCATGAATTTCGGAGCCTTCGTTGAAGTCCTGCCGGGCAAGGACGGTCTTTTGCACATCTCAAAGATCTGCAAGGCCAGAGTCGAAAAGGTTGAAGATATGCTCGGCATAGGCGACACGGTAACGGTAAAGGTTTCCGAAATAGACGCGCAGGGCAGAGTAAATCTTACGAGAATCGGCTTGGAGGATACTCCTATAATAAAAGCCGTAGAATAGGACTGGAAAATGACAAGGTATATTTTGAAGCGTATAGTACTGGCGATAATAACGATAATGATAATCTGTATCATTACATTTTTAGCCATGAACGCTGTTCCGGGCGGCCCGTTCAACAGAGAAAAGGCGCTCAGCCCTGCGACCATAGCGGCGCTTGAGGCAAGATATAATCTCGATAAATCCATTCCCGAGCAGTTTGTTCTTTATATGAAGGGCGTTCTGCACGGAGACTTCGGGGTCTCCCTTAAAAACGGGCGCGAGATTACGACCGTGATAGGGGAGTCCTTCCCGATATCCTGCAAGCTCGGACTTATGTCGGTGAGTCTTGCTCTGGTAACGGGTATCATACTCGGAAGTCTTGCCGCTTTGTTCAGGAACAGATGGCCGGACAGATTGATAGTATTTTTCTCGACGCTGTTTACCTCAATGCCGAGCTTTGTTTTCGCGACGCTGCT
>JBHCAF010000072.1:0-4021 GCA_041798185.1 Bacillota bacterium | reverse complement strand
TTCCATAGAGGTGGGGCAGGTCTTCAAGCTGGGGACAAAATACAGCGAGGCTATGCACGCCGTTTACAAGGACGAAGGCCAGCAGGATCATCCGATAGTTATGGGCTGCTACGGGATAGGCGTTTCCAGAACGCTTGCCGCGGTAGTCGAGCAGCATCACGATGAAAACGGGATAATATGGCCCGTCGCGCTTGCCCCCTATCATGCGATAATAGATATAGTAAACATAAAGGATGAGATCCAGCTCGCTCTTGCGGAAAGGCTCTATGAAGAGCTCGGCAAAAAGGGCGTTGAGCTGCTGCTTGACGACAGGGACGAGAGGCCCGGAGTAAAATTCAAGGACGCCGATCTGATAGGAATACCTGTCAGGATAGTCGTAGGAAAGCTCGCAGCTGAGGGAAAGGTCGAATATAAGCTCCGCGGCGAGGCGGAAAGAAGCGAGATATCGGCCGAAGAAGCGATAGAAAGAACAGTTGAATTGATAAACGAGGTAAAAAATGGCTAAAATAGTTCAGATAACAATGGAAAACGGCGATGTTATGAAGGCGGAGCTTTATCCCGAGACAGCGCCCGAAACGGTAAAGAATTTTATCAAGCTCGTAAATGAGGGCTTTTATAACGGTACGATCTTTCACAGAGTTATACCCGGCTTCATGATACAGGGCGGAGACCCTACGGGAAGCGGTATGGGCGGCCCCGGCTATTCAATACGGGGCGAATTTTCGGGCAACGGCTTTAAGAACGATCTTAAACACAGCGCCGGGGTGCTCTCGATGGCAAGAGTGGCTGATCCCAACTCCGCAGGCTCACAGTTTTTCATAATGGTGGACGACGCGCCCCATCTTGACGGTCAGTACGCCGCCTTCGGGAAGCTCACAGAAGGGCTTGATGTAGCCCGCAGCATAGTGCGCGTTCCCAGAAATATGATGGATAAACCGAACAGTCCTCAGATAATGAAAGAGCTTAAAATGCTCGAGGAATAGAGCTATGAAGATATATAATACGCTTACAAGACGAAAGGAAGAGCTCGTGCCGATAGACCCGGCGGAGCTTAAGATGTATGTTTGCGGGCCTACTGTCTACAACTATATACATATAGGCAACGCCAGGCCTTTTGTCGTGTTTGATACCATGAGAAAATACCTTGAGTATCGCGGGCAGAAGGTGAGATATGTTCAGAACTTTACCGATGTTGACGACAAGATAATCAGGCGCGCGAAAGAGGAGGGCCGGAGCGCTCTTGAGATAGGTCAGAAATATATAGACGAATACTTCAAGGATGTGGAGGCTCTCAATATAGATAAGGCCACCGTTCATCCGAGGGTTACCGAGACTATGCCCGAGATCATAGAATTTGTAAAAGGGCTCGTGGACAAGGGCATGGCTTACGAGGCGGACGGCGATGTTTATTACGAGACAAGAAAATTCAAAAGCTACGGGCTTTTGTCCGGCAATTTCATAGAGCAGCTCGAAAGCGGCGCGCGTATACCCGAGGGTGAAAAGAAAAAGGATCCTCTTGATTTCGCTCTTTGGAAGGCGAGAAAATCCGATGACGAGATTGCGTGGGAAAGCCCGTGGGGCATGGGAAGGCCGGGCTGGCATATAGAGTGCTCCGCCATGTCGAAGAAGTTTTTAGGCGAGACTATAGATCTTCATTGCGGCGGTCAGGATCTTCAGTTCCCTCACCACGAAAACGAGATAGCCCAATCCGAGGGGCTTTCGGGAAAGAAATTTTCAAACTACTGGATGCACAACGGTTTTATAACCGTGAACAACGAGAAGATGAGCAAGTCGCTCAACAACTTCTTTACCGTGCGCGACATACTCAAGGAATACGACGGAGAAGTCCTGAGATACTTCTTGCTTTCCGCTCAGTATAGAGGCCCGATAAATTTCAGCCGTGAGCTGATGGAAGAGGCTAAAACATCTCTTGAAAGAATGCGGGAGTGCAAGCGCAATCTCAGCGCCGCAGGCCCTGCCCCGGTTTCGGATGCTGAAAACATCAAGGCTCTTCAGGGCTTTAAGAATAAATATATAGAAGCTATGGATGACGACCTGAATACCGCGGGCGCCATCGGAGTTCTTTTCGAGCTCGTTCGCGAGATCAACAGCAGGCTTCGCGAGGGCGTTTCCGAAGGATATAAAAAAGAGGCTCTGCAGCTTCTTGACGAGCTTTCGGCGATACTCGGCATACTCAGAAAAGAGGAGGGCGGGGAAATAGACGCCGAGCTTCAGGCTCTCATAGACAGGCGGCAGGCGGCTCGAGCGGCAAAGGACTGGGCGCTTGCGGACTCCATAAGAGATGAACTTGCCGCTATGGGCATAAGCATCAAGGACACCAAGGACGGCGTTCAGATAATACGCGGCTGATGGGTGCATATTATACGGAAAACATAATAGCGCTCGCCTTTATAGGAGACGCCGTATATGAGCTTTTTGTGCGCGAAAGGCTTTTTGACTCATACAGAAAAAAAAGACCCGATCTTATGCATCGCTCTGCGGTCGCTTATGTCAAAGCCCCGGCGCAGTGCGAGGCCGTGAAGAGGCTTATAGCCTGTGAGCTGCTCAGCGAAGAAGAGCTTGCCCTTGTGAAGCGTGCGAGAAACCATCGCGTAGCGACAAAGGCGAAAAACGCGTCTATGGTTGAGTATAAATGGGCTACGGCCTTTGAGGCTCTTATAGGATATTTGTATCTTTCGGGGCAAAAAGAAAGATTGAAAGAGATAATGGAGGCAGGCTATGAGCAAGGCTGATGATTTATTCGTAAGTATGTGCCGCAGAGTCCTTGACGAGGGATTCTCAACCGAGGGGCAAAGCGTCAGGGCTATGTGGGACGATACCAAGACTCCCGCTTATACAAAAAAAATCTTCGGAGTGGTGAACCGCTACGATCTTCAGGAGGAGTTTCCGGCGCTCACTCTGCGCCCGGTTCCTTTCAAGACCTGTATAGACGAGCTGCTTTGGATATGGCAGAAAAAGTCCAATAATATCAAAGACCTCAAGGGGCATATCTGGGATTCATGGGCCGATGAGAGCGGAAGCATAGGCAAGGCCTACGGCTACCAGATGAAAAAGAAATATATTTTTAAGCAGGGCGAGATGGATATGGTCGATAATGTTCTTTGGTGTCTTAAGAACGACCCTTATTCAAGACGCATTATGACCAATATTTTTAACTTTGAGGATCTTCACGAGATGGGGCTTGAGCCCTGCGCTTATTCGATGACCTTCAATGTATCGGGAAACAAGCTCAACGCCATACTCAATCAGCGCTCTCAGGATATACTTGCGGCGAATGCGTGGAATGTTTGCCAATACGCGGTGCTGCTGCATATGCTGGCGCAGGTAAGCGGACTTGTTCCCGGGGAGCTGGTGCATGTTATAGCCGACGCCCATATTTACGACAGGCATATACCTCTGGTCGAGGAGCTTATAAAAAGGGAGTCGTATCCCGCGCCGAAATTCGTGATGAATCCCGATGTAAAAGATTTTTATAAATTTACTGTCGAGGATTTCGCGCTCGAGAACTATATGCACGGAAAACAGATCACAGGCATAGATGTCGCGGTATGATCCGTCCTGATAAAAACACAATGAATGAAAGAGATAATAGATGAGCAAAAGAGATAACCCGCGGTTAAAAGCGGTCGCCGAGAAAAGCGGCAAGAACAAAAGAGCAGCGCACAGCATCCAAAAGGACGGCAAGCTCGGAGCCTCCGAGCTTCAGCGCACCGGCAGGCGCGGCAGACCCGCAAGCGGCAAGGCGTCGCCATTCGGCAGATCCGCAAGCGGCAAGCCCTCATCCTTCGGGAAGTCCGCGGGCGGCAAGGCTGCGCTTTCCAGGCGGGCCTCGTCCGGAAAAGCCTCTACGGCCGCCAAGTTCGCGGCCGGCAAAGCCTCCGCAGTCCAAAGGAGCCCTGCAGCAGGCACGGCAAGACCTTTCAGGGCCTTTGAGGAAAACCCCAATCTTATCATAGGGCGCAACCCCGTGAGCGAGGCCATAAAATCCGGAAGATCGATA
>JBHCAF010000071.1:0-3564 GCA_041798185.1 Bacillota bacterium | reverse complement strand
GCCATGGCCATAAAAAGAGAGCTCCCGCCGGCGCAGGACTACAATAAGAGAGATCTTCTGAGCATGGAAAAGGAAATGCTCGGCATATATCTTACGGGGCATCCCTTAAAGGAGATGGAGGAGCTCGTGATTGAGGCCTCAAGCTGCGACACCGAGGCGCTGAACGAAGAGAACAGCAAGTACAAGAACGCCCAGCCGGTGAGCATTGCGGGGATAATTTCCTCGGTAAGAAAGCTCATAACAAAAAAGGGCGATCAGATGGCGGCTCTCAGGCTCGAGGATCTTTACGGCGATATAGAAATAATAGTCTTCCCCAAGGCCTTTGAAAAATGCAGGGATGAGCTTGCGGAGGATAATATAGTTCTGATCAAGGGCAAGCTTGATATGAAAGAGGATATACCCAAGATACTGGCCGACAGCGTGGATCCTCTTGTCAGCTATTCCAGCGGCGCAGCGCGCCGTCAGACAAAGATGGTAAAGCTTGTGATACCCGAGACCGTCAGCGAGGAGGATGCTCTTAGAAAATACCGCATGATAGCGAGGGCTCATCGCGGGGAAATGCCGGTCGCAATACTCTGCTTGCAGACCGGACATAAGTATAAGGTCGATTTTGATCTTTGGGTGGAAAACAGCTCCGAATTCTTCAGCAAATGCCGCGAGGCCTTCGGCGAAGAATGTGTAAGAGATGAGGGCTGTTAGCTGTCCTGTGCGTAACAGACCTAGGCCGCAGGCTGTCATGTGCGTAGTAGACCGGGCCGCAGGCTGGCCGTATGTGATTTAATTTTTTGTAAATGTGAGGAAAACAAATGAAAATTGCCGTACTTGGCTCAGGCACCTGGGGAACGGCTCTTGCGAGAGTTCTGTTTCTTCAGGGAAACGAGCTTACTCTTTATTCAGTATTCAGCGATGAAATAGAAGCTCTGAGGAGCACTCGCAGGCACCCGAATCTTAAGGGGATGACGCTGCCCGGCGGGATAGCTCTGACAAGCGATATAAGGCAGGCTTGCGAGGGCGCGGATATAATCATTTTTGCCGTTCCTTCCGTTCATGTCAGAAGCACCGCGAAAATCGCGAAGCCCTATGTAAGCTCCTGTCAGCTGCTTGCAGATGTGGCCAAGGGTATAGAAGCGGACAGTCTTCTGACAATGTCGGGCGTACTTGCTTCGATATTTCCTGAAAACAAAATAGTCGCGCTGTCGGGGCCTACTCATGCGGAGGAGGTCGCGCTTGATATGCCGACGGCGATCATAGCGGCCTGCGAGGATCTCGGCTGCGCCAAAACGCTTGCGGATCTTTTCAGAGGCTCGTGCATAAGAGCGTATATACACAGCGATGTTCTTGGTGTGGAGCTTGGCGGAGCGATGAAGAATATAATGGCGCTTGCGGCCGGTATTTCAAGCGGTCTTGGCTATGGAGACAATGCCAAGGCGGCGCTTATCACAAGGGGGATAGCAGAGATAAAACGACTCGGAAAGGCTATGGGCTGTATGGATCAGACCTTTTTCGGACTTGCCGGAGTGGGGGATCTTATAGTTACCGCGACAAGCCTTCACAGCAGAAACAACAGGTGCGGCATGCTTATAGGACAGGGCCGCTCGGTCGAAGAAGCGAAAAAAGAAGTCGGGATGGTCGTGGAAGGACTCAATGCTCTTGACGCAGCGATAAAGCTTCAAAAAAAATACGGAGTATTCATGCCTGTCGTACACGGCATGGAGCTTGTAGTCTACCACGGAGTGAGCCCGAAAGAGGTCGTGGACGAGATGATGAACCGGCCGGCAAAAATAGAACTTGAATAGTCGAGCCTATCTTAAGGCTTTGATAGTGAGATCGGGAAGCTTGATCGTGATCGATATTATATCGTCGATCTTGATCGAGCTTTTTGATTTGATAAATTCGGCCGCGCTGAACAGAAGGCGTCTGTTATCTATGGACAGATAGCTTGAATCTTCCTTGCCTGTTCCGTAGGGAAAGCCGTATTTCTGATCTTTGATGAAGATTTGACCACCGCTTGTTTCCTTGATTATCTCAGCGGCTCTTGAAGGCAGTATATCGACGCCCTCCAGCGTTACCGCGAATTTGCCGTTTCCGGCGGGATTCAGCTTGTATGCCGCGCCGGTCATGAGATTGGAAAAATCACCCTTTATTACTCTTCTCGCGATCGCCAGCTTGTCGGCCTCATACTGGCGGCCGTTATTATACATATATTCCGGGCGCCCTATGCCGTAGCCGAAATAGATGTCTGAGAAATATTCTTCTCCGTCGAGAAGCAGATACTGCATACTGTGGGTGCCCGCGAGCTCGGTCTCGCTTCCGCTTTTTATGATCCTGCAGGGCAGAGAGAGCGCCTTTATTCCGACCACGCGAAGCAGCATGACAAAGCCTGCGCTGTGTCCCAGATAACTGCAGTTTTTTGATATCAAAGCGGCATAGGCGTCGTCGTACTGTATAGAATAAAAATCGTCAGCCTGCCGCGCGGCTATGGTCACTCCCAGCGTCCGGAACTTGTTGTAACAGCTTTGCGCCTTCTGAAGATCGCTCATATCCGCGGTGATCTGCTCGTTGTTCCACATATCCGTGGCTATATCTACCGCCGCTTTATATGCCTCGCTGTTTCTTCTGAATATCTCATCGTTGGTAAAAAGTATGTTTTTACCGGCCGAGAGACTCCATTTGCCGTTTCCCGAGCTGAGCTTAAGGAAGTCTCCCTGATTTGCGAGTGCTCCGCAAAGCGAGCTGAGCAGGAGCGGCGCGAAGTTTTGAGCTTCACCGCTTCCGATCACGGTCGGAGTATAGTTGCCGTGCAGCATTTCATAAAGAAAGTTGATGGTGTAGTCCGATTCTGTTTTGGGATAGGCTATTTTGGAAACGGCTTTGGGAAGGCCGCAGCTTTCCGCGTAGCTTGCCGCTATGAAGGCTTTTTTGCCGCTTTTGCTGGTGACTACGGCGGAGTTGTGCGCCGAGTCGTAGTCCACATCAAAGCCTATGACAGAGCCAAGGTCTCTGAGCTTGAAGAAATTGTTTCCGCCTATGTTATAAACCGAAAGATTTGTGATTTTTTCTCCGTCTACGATAAGACCTTGCGCTGTTTTTGCCGCTTTGGACGACAGGTCGCCTCTCAGCTCGAGCTCTCCGCCGACGGTTTTGTAAGACCCGCCTTTTTTGATATTTACTGAGGCAGCCTCAGGGTCCCAGCTTACCGAAAAACTGCTGCCGCTTCCGTTCAGGACATAGGCCAGATCTCTTAATTTGAAATAATTGTTGTTGAATATATTGTATATCTCGCATGTCACGGGCTTGCCGTCGACAATAAGCTTCTGCGTTGACAGGCTCGCGCCCTTGCTGTCAGCGAAAACACTTGAGCTCATCGAAACAAGCATTATAAGAATAAGCATTATTGAGATGAGTTTTTTCATAGAGCGCCTCCCCGAAGCTTTTAATCCGAATATAATTATATACTGATTGCCTGAAAGGATGTGCATAAAGGCAGGGCTCCGTCGTTTTTTTAATATGATTGTAATCTAATCCCGGCTTTTTGCCATCCGCAGAGACAAGAGCGCGGCAGTC
>JBHCAF010000070.1:0-11584 GCA_041798185.1 Bacillota bacterium | reverse complement strand
TCTATTTTGAATTCAATAGCTTCAGATAAACCGATAGAATTGAGACACCCCTCACAGACTCGTCCGTGGCAGTCTATGATGGACGCGTTGAACGGATATCTTTCGATAGGGCGCCTTATGTATTCTGACCCGCAGCGCTATTCGAGCCAGTGGAATATCGGCCCGACCAAGGACGGTATCAAGAGCGTTCTGTGGGTAGTGAATAAAATGCAGGAGCATTACAAAAATGCCGAGTATGTTTTCGGCGGAGAGTTTGAAGTCGCGGAGTCGGAAACACTCGGTCTTGATATAACAAAGTCTCTCAGGGAATTGGATTGGGAGCCTTTGCTGTCGTGCGACAGGATGCTGTTCAACATAGTCGAATATTACAAGATGCAAAACGACGGTATTCACGAATGGGATATCGCGGCAAAGCAGATCAGGGAATTTTTTGATATATAGATAGAGTAATGATATGGTTCGAGCAATAATAAACGGCGCCGCAGGCTTTGTGGGAAGCGCCGTTGCAAAGGAATTGGCTGCAAACGGAGTGGAGCTTTGGGCAATTGTAAGACCGGGCTTCTCAAAAGGCCTCTCTTCTTCAAGACTGAACGGGGTGCCTGTACATATTATTGAGTGCAGTCTTGATAATATGGCAGGTCTTCCGGCGATGATCGGGGAGAGGGGCTTTGATGTTTGGTATCAGTTTGCATGGGACGGTTTAAGGGGCGACAAGCTGGTTGACTATCACGCGCAGCTTCTGAATGTTGAATATGTGCTTGATTCCATATGTGTTGCCGCAGAGCTGGGCTGCCGTAAGTTTGTCGGCTCAGGCAGCATCTCGCAGTATGAATTGCAGGCCGAGGAAGATAAACTTGATGCCGGCGATAAGCATCGCGTGTATAAAACGGCCAAGCTTGCCTGTGAATACATGGGAAGAAGCGTTGCTGCAAGTAAGGGGATAGAGTTTATCTGGCCTATAATAACAAACATATACGGCGTAGGTGAAAGCTCTCCGCGTTTGATAAATTCAATGATAAGAAATCTCAGACAGGGCAGGCATCAGGCTCTTAGCGAGGGCAATCAGATATATGATTTTATATATATTTCCGATGCTGCAAGAGCTTTTCGTCTGATCGGGGAGGCTGGGCGTGAAAATCGCAGATATGTAATTGCGAGCGGTAGCGCGCGCCCTCTTAAGGAATTTCTTTGCGAACTCAGAGATGTGGTTGCCCCGGACGCCGAATTAGGCTTCGGTGAAATGGAATTTAACGGCATATATATGCCGAAGGAAAGTTACAGCACCGAAGAATTGGTTGAAGACACGGGGTTTTCCCCGGAGCTGTCTTTTTCTGAAGGTATTTCGCTGACCTCCGAATGGATACAGTCTGTAGAGGAAAACTGAAGCATGAATAAGCGTTGCGATATTGTGGTTATAGGCGCCGGCGGTGTCGGCTGTGCAATAGCAAGAGAACTGTCAAGGTATCAATTACAAGTTACTGTTTTAGAAAAGGAATGTGATGTTGCCGCCGGGACCAGCGGCAGAAATTCCGCCGTTGTACACGCGGGCTTTAACAATAAGCCCGGGAGCCTGATGGCTAAGCTGTGTGTAGAGGGTAATGCCGGTTTTGAACAGCTGTGCAAGGATCTGGATATCCCATATAAAAAGACCGGCAAGCTTTTGATTGCCTTTGATGAAGAAGATCTGTCAATTCTGGACAGAATATTAGAGCAGGGCAGAAAAAACGGCTGCGAGGGTCTGAGGATCATCTCTCACGAAGAAGCTCAAAGCATAATGCCGGGAGTAGGCGGAATAGCGGCTTTACTGTCTCCGAACACCGCAATTTTCGATCCTTTTACTTATTGTATCGCTTTGGCTGAGAATGCGGCGGCTAACGGAGTCAAATTCGAATTCGAACAGGCCGTTATATCTATAAGGAAAAACAACAAGGAATTTACCGTCGTTACCGCGGATAATGAGTATAGCTGCCGTTTTGTTATAAACTGTGCCGGTCTTTACAGCGACGAAGTCGCCGCCATGGCGGGCATAAGCGGCTATCGTATTTATCCATGCCGCGGCGAGTATTTTATTCTTGACAAAATCGCGGATGAGCTTCTTCCCGTTCCCATCTATCCTGCGCCTAAGCCCGGGATAGGCGGACTCGGTGTTCATCTGACGCCGACAATAGACGGTAATATTATAATAGGACCGAGTGCCGAATATATTGATTCAAAGGATGATTATTCATGCACGGCGAAGATCATGGAGAAACTTCTGAATGAAGCTAAGCAGCTTATTCCGTCTTTGGATAAGAAGGATATTATCGGAAACTACTGTGGGATAAGATCAAAGCAGAGCTCTCCCGAAGAGGGTGGTTTCAGAGATTTTGTGATAAAGGAAGAGCCCGGGTGTCCCGGTTTTATAAATTTAGTAGGTATAGAGTCTCCGGGCTTGACCGCGTCGCTTCCGATAGCGAAGATGGTCTGCTCAATACTTGATAAAATAGAACCGCTTTCTTTGAAAAGTGATTTTATTCCTACAAGAAAAGGTCATGTGCGTTTCCGCGATCTGTCACCGGAGCAGCAGATAGCGTTGATCGAGAAATTCCCCGATTACGGAGAGATAGTCTGTCGTTGTCAGAATGTTTCAAAGCATGAGATACGCGAGGCCATAGAAAACCCGTTCGGTGCAAGAAGCATTTCATCTATAAAATACAGGGCATGGGCAACTACCGGACGCTGCAACGGAGGCTATTGTTTGGCTAAGATTGTAGATATGCTTGTTAACGAATACGGAGTCAGCCCCGAAGAAATAAGCTATCGGGGAAAAGGAAGCGAATTGTTTTCCGGAAAGGTCAAATAATGGAGCGTTGTGATGTTCTGATAGTCGGTGCAGGGCCCGGCGGGCTTGCGGCCGCAAAGGCCGCAAAAGACAGCGGGGCCGGCAGAGTGCTGGTTTTAGAGCGTGATTTTATAAGCGGCGGCATACTCAATCAATGTATCCATGACGGATTCGGACTGATCCGCTATGGCAGACAGCTTACAGGCCCGGAATATGCTCATATGATTTTTTCTGAGGCGATAGCGGCAGGTGCTGTTATAGAGACTGATAATCAGGTCATTTCCATATCCGAAGATAAGGTCGTCACGAGTATATGCAGAGACGGTCTTCGCTCAATAAAGGCCGGAGCGATAGTTTTGGCGACAGGATGCAGAGAAAGGACTCGGGGAGCTATTTCAATACCTGGTTCAAGACCTGCCGGAGTGTATACGGCGGGCGTCGTGCAGAATCTGGTCAATATGAGAAATATAATGGTCGGCAAAAATGTTGTCGTGCTCGGATCGGGGGATATAGGGCTGATAATGGCTCGCCGTCTGAGTATAGAGGGCGCTTTAGTTAAGGCCGTTGTGGAAATTATGCCTGCGCCCTGCGGGCTGGCGAGAAATGTGAGCCAGTGCTTGTACGATTATGATATTCCGCTATTTGTAAATCATACGGTCTCAAATATCATCGGCAAAAAAAAGCTCGAGGCTGTCGAAATATCGGAGCTTGATCCCAATGGACGCGTTTTGCGAGAGAGCTCAAGAGTTCTCAGCTGTGATTGTCTTGTGTTGTCCGTCGGACTTATCCCGGAAAACGAAGTTGCTAAAACTGCGGGCATAAAACTTGACGAAAAATCCAACGGCGCTTTGACCGATGAATTTTTGCAAACAAATGTGCAGGGTATTTTTTCGTGCGGAAACTCAAGGCGAATAATGGATCTGGCAGATTTTGTCTCCGAACAGGCCTATGCCGCAGGAGAAAATGCCGTTAGATATATAAAAGGAAGTCCATTAAAAGCTTGGGACGGAGAGGCGGCAGCTTCAATGCTCAAGGGCTTTCCTGTCAGCGGAAGCGTGACATGTCCATTATGTCCAAACGGCTGTCAGGTAAGCTTTAACAGCGATATAAATGACTACGAGGGGAATCAATGTGCAAGAGGGGCGGAATTTGCCCGCGAAGAGGAAGAAAATCCAAAACGCATACTGACAACAACAATGAGGCTTGATGGCGGAAGCAGAGCTTTGGTCAGCGTCAAAACCGAAAGTCCCGTAGAAAAAAGTCTTTTGCTGCCCTTTAGAAATAAATTGTCGGCGATAACTGTTAAAGCGCCTGTTCATATAGGGCAGGTTTTGTATTCGGATGAGAACGCTACCGTTGTCGCCACGGAGACGGTACTCTGATTTTGAGTTTTTATTGCAAAGGTATATGCGAAATTTTTGAGTGTAAGGATATGCAGCGAAACGGCAAAGAACAATATCTTGAGGTATTAAGAGTTTTTTGTATTTATTGGGTTTTATATAATCATACAGGGCCTTTTGGGTTTCTCAGGTTTCTTGATACGCCTTTCGGGGCGGATTTTTGCGTAAATCTTCTGTTCAGCGGATTTTGCAAGATCGCGGTTCCGATTTTCCTGATGATCTCCGGGGCAGTGCTGCTTGGGAAGAACTCCGAGACGCTGTCGCAGCTGTTCAAGACAAGGATCCTTCGTTTTGTGCTTTTGATAATCATTAACAGCATCTACAATATTCTTTTTTTTATCAATTATGATCCGTTAAATCACAGCCGTGAGGCAGCCGTTTTGTTTGGCAGATGGTATTCTACTACAGATTATTGCACATATTATCTGTGGCTGTATCTGGGCTTTCTTATATCATTGCCTGTATTGAGGCAGATATGCCGTGACCGGCGGCTTGTCAGGTACAGTATAACGGTCTTTGCCGTTCTGAGCATTGTGCCGCAGCTTATAAGTAATTTCTTTCACTATAATACTTTTATTTTGCTTCAGTATACGAGCCTGTTTTCATTCTGGCTCATGTATCCTCTTATGGGTTACTATATTGCCACCTTTGAGAACGATGTTTTTACAAAAGCTATGGTGAAAAAGGTTGCGCTGTATTTTATTGGGGGGGGGCTTGCGCTGCAAGGCCTTGTGGGGTTTTATCATGTTAAAGCGGGGCTTGCGGCGCCTGCGGATTATCTTACCCTTTTCCCTGCGGCGGGAGTTTTCTTTTTAGCGCGCGCAATGTTTATGAACAGGGAGCTGCCTCCCAAGCTGTGGAGAATTGTTCAGCTGATTGCCCCGACTACGCTTGGCACATTCCTTCTGTCCGGGGTGCTTCAGTGGAAATTGTTGCCGGTTTATACTTTTCTGGCGGGTATTATTCACATGCAGCTTGCGGCGCTTATATGGGTGTTTGTATCAATGATGATTTGTTCTGCCGTCATCTTTGTCTTGAGGCTGCTGCCGTTTATTCGCAGAATATTGTAGATAGGAGTCTGATATGATGTTTGACTACTTAATAGTGGGGGCGGGGCTGTTCGGAGCTGTTTTTGCACAGCAGATGAAAGCCGCCGGCAAAGCGCCGCTTATTATTGACAGACGGAATCATATCGGCGGCAACATATTTACCGAAGATTGTGAGGGAATTGATATACATAAATACGGCGCTCATATTTTTCATACCGACAATTCCGATGTATGGGAATATGTGCGGCGCTTTTCAGAATTCAATTCTTTTATACACAGGCCTCTTGCCAATTTCCGGGGAACATTGTTTGCTTTGCCGTTTAACATGAATACTTTTCAGCAAATGTGGGGCGTTAAAAACGCCGAAGAGGCTAAGAGCATCATATCAAGACAGCGCGCCGAGCTTAAGGGCCCTGCACGAAACCTTGAAGAACAGGCAATATCTCTGGTTGGCCGCGATATATACGAGAAGCTTATAAAAGGCTATACCGAAAAGCAGTGGGGAAGAGCGTGCCGCGAGCTGCCTTCGTTTATAATAAGCCGTATCCCGGTGCGCTTCAGTTTTGATAACAGCTATTTCGACGCGAAATATCAGGGGATTCCTGTCGGGGGATATACAAAAATGGTTCAGCGTATGCTCGATGGGGTGGAGATCAGGCTCGGCATCGACTATCTTTCAAACAGATCCTCGCTTGATCCGCTTGCGACAAAAGTTGTTTATACAGGAGCCATAGATGAGTATTTCGATTATTGCTTCGGAGCTTTGCAGTACCGTTCGGTAAGATTCGAAACGGAACTTTTTGATATTCCCGATTTTCAGGGCAATGCCGTAATCAACTATACGGATATAGACACCCCTTATACAAGAGTTATAGAGCATAAGTGGTTTCAATTCGGAAAAGATGCGCGTGGACAAGATATTCCGCTGACCATAATATCGCGTGAGTATTCCAGGGAATGGGCAGTCGGTGATGAGCCGTATTATCCGATAAATAATGATAAAAATAACAGCTTGTACCTGAAGTACAGAAAGCTTGCGGATAATAGTAAAAAGGTCGTTTTCGGCGGGCGGCTCGGCGAGTATAAATACTATGACATGGATCAGGTAGTAGAGTCTGCGATAAGGCTGGCAAAACAGGAACTGGCCGGCGGCGGAAGTACCATATAGATATGCGGATAAAGCAAGCTCTGAGCGAATTCAAAAAATCATACAGTGAAGAAAAGATATCTTTCGTTCCGCTTGCCTTGACCGAGCTGATCGTTTATTTTCTTGCGACTCTCGGCTTTTCAAATTATGTGCTCAATACTGCGGTGTTCAAAAAGACAGGCTGGGTGGAGGATGCTCTGATACCCGGCACAATGACCACCGGATATATCGTTCCCGGTTCTATAATCGCCGCGGTCTATGTGGCGGGCGGCAGGCAGTTTGATGCTGTGACGCTTGCCGTATCTATTGTCTCTGTTATGGCGGGCTCCTTTTTCGGTGCGAAAGCTATGCTGTCGGTCGATACCGCGGTCATACGCAAGGTTATAGGAGTAGCGATGATAGCCTCAATGGCTGCGATCATATTCAAGCTTTGCGTTTCTCCTGAAAGCACCGAGCTCGGGCTTCACGGATCACAGTTCATCTTTGCCGTGCCTTTGATATTTGCGCTGGGCTTTGTGAATAATTTCGGGGTCCCGATGAAGCCTGTCATAATCGCGGGATTCATGCTGCTTGGGATATCGCCGCTGGCGACGCTGAGCTATTGTATGGCAATGGGTATCGCAAGCCCCTTGATAGGCTGCGTCAGGATATTCAGAACGGGGCGCTACCACAAAAAAGTCTTTCTCGCCAATACCGTATTCGGTTCTGCCGGGGCCCTTTTGGGCTGCATCTTCGCGCTCAATATAAGCTCTGTCGCTCTGGTTCCCATAATGCTTCTCGTTATGGCCTTTGTAGCCTATACCATGCTTTCAGGGAATTAAGCCTTAGAAAAAATCTCACGAAATATGTTATAATATCTCATTATGAAAAAACTGCTGATATTGCTTTTGGCGTCGGCTCTTCTTTTGCTTTCGGCTTGCTCTGCCGGAGGCATAGGGGATCTGCCGAGCGTTCGAAATTTCATAAAAACTGTAAATCGCGAGCCTCTTTCAGGCCTTGATGAGCCCGAAGAAGGCAGCATAAAGATAGGCATATTTGAGCCTCTGAGCGGGCAGTATGCTGCTGACGCCGAGGAGGAGCTCAAGGGGATCGAGCTTGCTCACAGGCTGTTTCCGAGGGTCCTTGCAAAACAGGTGGAGCTCGTTTACGCCGACAACGAGTCGGATGTGAACAGGGCGGTTTCGGCTGCCGAGGAGCTTATTTCTCAGGGCTGCAAGGTAGTTATAGGAAGCTACGGCAATATACTGACCATGGCTGCCTGTGACTATTTCGAGGACAGCGCTGTTCCGGTGATAATGCCGAGCTGCACAAATCCTCTGCTCACTTCTACTACCGAGTATTTTTTCCGCGTGTGCATATTCGACGCTTTCCAGGGCAACAGCGCGGCTAAATATATAAACGAATATCTCCCGGGCGTGCTTCATCCCGGCAAGGCTGACGATCCCGAAACCCCGGAAAACGAGTTCGCCGAAGGGGGAGAGCCCGTGAACTGCCTTGTACTCAAAAAGGCGGGCGATGAGCGGGCTTCGGCTCTCATCGAGCGTTTTCAGGCCAAAATGGAAGAGGTCAGAGGCGAGGACGGATATGTCAGGGTCATAGAGTATCCCGAGGGCTGCGAGGATTTTACGCCTTATTTTGAGAGGCTCAAGGCATACGGCGCCGAGGTCGTTTATTTTCCTTCCGGCGCTGCCGAGGGAGAGAGGGTATTGTATCAGGCCTTTGCGGGCTCGTACGGCTTCAGCTGGGTAGGGGTATCCGAATGGGCGGCTCTTCCTGCCGCGGCGGAGACTGTGGGGCATAGCGATCTTGCTCATCTGAACAATGCCGCTTATGTTGCCGCCTTTGACAAGGCCTCGGCCTCAACGAGCGTTACCGGTGATTTCCTGAGCGCCGCGAGGACTTATTACAGAGAAGAGTCTCCGAGTGAAAATATGGCGCTCGGTTTCGACGCTTATCTGATAGCTTTGCAGGGCCTCCGGGACGCTGAGTCCATAGAGTCGGGCGAGGATATAAGATTTGCGATAAACAGGCTCTGGAAGATGGATGCGGCGACAGGGCAGATAACCTACAGATCCGGCAGCGGGGATCCCGTTAAGGATGTTGTCATAGAAAAATTTATCGACGGCAGGCTTGTCGCCGATTATATAGCCCGCCCGAACCTCGGCGATTAGAAGCCTTTTTGGCTTTTGGCAGATAGAGGCTTATATGGAGTTGTTCTTATAATTTTAACGAAAATAGCATCTTGTATTTATAAAAGGAGAAGTAAAAATGGAAGAAAAAATCAAGGCTGCGCTTGAGCAGATAAGACCGTTCCTTCAAAGAGACGGCGGCGATGTCGAGTTCGTTGAGTATGGCGAAGACAAGGTCGTTAAAGTGCTGCTGCAGGGCCACTGCGCCGGCTGCCCGCATTCGCAGGCTACGGTAAAGGGCGGGATCGAGCAGATACTTAAGGATTTATTCGGCGATGAGATTGCGGCAGTTGAAGCTATCAATTAAGAAGGGCTCAGGCAGGGCGCTTGCTCTTGCGCTGATAATATATATCGGGTTCAGTCTCGGCGCCTGCTCAAAGCCGGAGCCGTCCGTTATAGGAAGCGTTCCGGCTGACGAATCGATCAATATTTCCATTGCGGTGTGCGGCGATGTAATGGCGCACGGCCCGCAGCTGAAGGCTGCGCTGACGGCTGACGGTTCTTATGATTTCTATCCGAACTACGATTATGTTCGAGATATCATGAGCGGCGCCGATCTTTGTATGGCGAATTTTGAGTGTACCTTTCCCGGCGGTGATTATGCCGGCTATCCGGCTTTCAGGACTCCCGACAGTCTCGCGGATGCTCTGGCGAACGCCGGTGTTGATATAGGTATATTCGCGAACAATCATATGAACGACAGCGGGCTCAAGGGCGCTCTCAGGACCTGCGAGGTGCTGAAAAACGCCGGGCTCAAGGTCGCGGGCTGCCGGCAGGATGAATCCGCCGGGCGCTCGCTTGTTTATCAGCTTGTAAAGGACGGCGAGATCATAAATATAGGCGTTGTCGCTTACAGCTATGAGACCTCGCGCGGAGACAGCCCGAGGACTATGAACGGCGGCCCTATGCACAAAGATGCCGTAAAATATTACAATACCTTCAGGCAGTATGCCGATCGTTCTTATCTTGACCGTGATATAGAAAATATAAGAAGCGAGGTAGACTGGTGCAGACAGCGCTGTGATATAACCGTAGTGTACCTTCATTGGGGCGAGGAATACCAGAGACATTCAAATGCGACCCAGCGTTATATAGCAGGGGAGATCGCGAAGAGCGGCCCCGACGCGATAGTGGCGAGCCATCCCCATGTGCTTCAGGAGATCTCCGAGCTGAACGGTGCGGATACGGCTTTTACCGTTCCCGTTTACTATTCGATCGGAAATTATATTTCAAACCAGAGAGAGGAGACTCTCAAAAATCACTATACCGAGCAGGGGCTTATAGCCATGCTTGATTTCACGCTCACAAAATCTGCGGTAGATGACGGCAAGTATGTTATTGACGGCGGCAATATTCTTGGAACCCCGGAGGAGCTTGAGGCTGAAGAAAAATACAATAAAAGCTTTTTCAGGATCTTTTCAAAGAAGCCGGAAAAGGCTCCTGTCGTATGGGACAGCTGGTCAGGCTGGGTCAAGACCGCCCAAAGCGCCAAGGCCTGCCCCGTTTGGGTGAACAGATACAGCGCCGGGGGAAAGAGCGTCTACAAGATAGTGCCTTTGGTGAGCGGCTTTGAGGAGAACGAAAGTCTTGTTTTCGCCGGCTGCGTCAGCAGGGCGCGCGCGGCGCTTGAGGATATCAGGGACCTTATCGGTGAAGAGTATATATGGAATTTGAGATAGCAAAAAAACTTGAGAAGCTGCCTGCCGGCGCGAAGGGCAACAGCCTGCGCTCGATAAAGGCCGACAGATACGGCGCTGCTATGATAATAGTTGCGGATGCCTACGGTGATATAAAGACCGGAGTCGAAAATTTCCGCATGGCAAGCAACGCCGATATCAGTTTTCGTATGCGCGGAAAATCGATAGATATAAGCGTTCTTGCGGCCGACGAGGTGGTTCCGGGAAGCAGCGCCGCGACAACTCTTTACAGAAAGCCGTCCTCCTGCGGTGCGTTGAATTCTTTAATGGAATTTGCTAAAACGCTTTCCTTTAATTCCGAGGACGCGGCGGAGATCATAGAGTTCTGGAATAAAAATATGCCGCTTGACGGCTGTTCCTTTGTTGAAATGGAAATGGATCAGTCACGCATGAGGATACTCATGCGAGCCGAAAGCTTTGACGAAGAGACTCAGGCGGCTGTAATGCAGAAGCTTGATAAGTACAGCATGGGGATAGTTAAATAGGACAAGCTATACTGCCGTATTGAGGTCCCCGATTATAAGGGTCGCGATAATGCCTATTCCTATGCCTGTCGCAAGCCCCGCTATCAGGAGCACAGGATAGTAGTACAGAACATCTGTCGTCTGCATCGCGAGACAGGCTACGGCGAGCTGCCCTGCATTATGGGCTACGCCGCCCGCCATGCTCACACCGGCTATGCTGAATTTACCGCTTCTGATGAGAAGCGCCATTACCGCGAAGGAAAGCATGGCCCCCGAAAGCGAGTAGAGGGCAGAGAAAAGCGAGCCGAAGAGCAGGGCTGAAAGCAGCACCCGCGTGACATTCACGGGCAGCGCCCAGCGCCAGCCGAGCTTGTAAAGAGCTATGACGATAACTATATTCGCTATGCCGAGCTTTATACCGGGGGCCGCGAGGCTTATCGGTACCAAAAATTCTATATAACTGAAAATCAGAGCAAGCGCCGCAAGAAGAGCCGCGCCTGCGATTTTTTTTGTTCCTTTATCTTTCATATGTATATACCCTTTGCCGCCTTTTGCTTCCGTCCGCCGCTGTCTTTTATTTTCACGCGGCGCTCATGCGCGACTTGCGCTCTATCGGGGCCTCAATATGATATGGCGTCGTTTTCGGTTTCGCCCCCCGTTATCCGGACGGCGAGCTTGTGCGGCAGGCAGAGTATTATCTGGCCCTCGGAGCTTATTTTTCCGAAGCTGACGCAGTCGCCTCCTCGACAGTCCGCCTCGCTTATCCAGACTTGCCCGCCTTCTACATTGATGATATTATATCCGTATTCGCTTCTTA
>JBHCAF010000069.1:0-4006 GCA_041798185.1 Bacillota bacterium | reverse complement strand
GGTAATGAGAAGAATAGACAGGGCGTTGAGCGAAATATGAAATACATATCTACAAGAGCCGCGGCTCCGGAAATGACGGTCTCGCAGGCTATAATAAAGGGTATAGCAGAGGACGGAGGACTTTATGTTCCAGAGAGCTTTCCGCGTCTTTCCCTCGACTGGGAAAGGCTGTTGAAGCTTGATTACAAAGAGCTTGCCTTTGAGGTCCTGAGCGGCTATCTGGACAATTTCAGCGATGATGAAAAGCGCTCATGTATAGAGGGCGCCTACGGCGGAGGAAAGTTCGAGCAGGAAGAAATTGTCCCCGTTATAAAAAAGGGCGGAGTCTTTTTCGCCGAGCTTTACCACGGGCCGACGGCGGCCTTTAAGGATATGGCGCTCAGTCTCATGCCGAGGCTCTTAAGCGTTTCGCTTAAGAAGGAGGGAGAGACCAGGACCGTCGTTATCATAGTATCAACCTCCGGCGACACCGGCATGGCGGCTCTCAAGGGCTTTGAAAATGTGCCCGGCACCGAGGTCGTTGTGTTTTTCCCCGACGGCGCGGTATCGCCCGTTCAGGAAAAGCAGATGAGAACGGCCGAGGGAAAGAACGCCCATGTATTTTCCATATACGGCAATTTCGACGACGCTCAAAGCGCTCAGAAAGAGATACTCAATGACAAAGAGTTCGCCGCTGAGATGGAGAGTGCTCATAATATAAGATTTTCCGCGGCCAACTCAATGAATGTCGGCAGGCTGATACCCCAGATAGTTTACTATGTATGGGGCTATCTTCGCATGCTTGAGGCCGGCGAGATCTCTGCCGGAGATAAAATAAATATCGCGGTCCCCTCGGGTAATTTCGGGAATCTTCTTTCCGCTTATTATGCCTTCAGGATGGGGCTTCCGGTAAACAGATTCATATGCGCTTCGAACAAAAACAAGGTCCTGACAGATTTTTTCAACAGCGGAGTCTACGATACTCACAGAGATTTTTATGTGACCAACGCTCCTTCTATGGATATTCTCATTTCGAGCAATCTTGAGAGGCTTTTGTATCATCTTATAAACGACGGAGCTAAGGTCGCCGAGCTCATGGACGCTCTTAAAAACAACAAGCACTATGAGGTCGATAAAAATATTCTGTCGATGTTCGCAGCCGGATATGCCGAGGAAGACGAGGTTTTAAGGGCGATAGACGAGCTCTGCGGCAGCGATGATTATCTTATCGACACCCATACGGCCGTCGCGTATTCGGTATATAAAAAGCTCGGCGATAAAACGCCGACCCTGATCGCTTCTACCGCGAGCCCGTATAAATTCGCGGATTCCGTGAGTGAAGCCATAGGAAGACCGCTTGAAAGCACGGGGCTTAAAATGCCGCGCAGTCTCAGCGGACTTGATGACAAAAAGCTGATCCATCTCGGAGCCATAGCCAAAGAACGCATGAAGGATAAAATAAGAGATGAATTTAAAGGATTTTAAGCACATACACTGCGTAGGCATAGGCGGCATAGGCCTTTCCGCCGTTGCCGAGATATTTCTTTCCAGAGGATATAAGCTCAGCGGCTCCGATGTTAAGCAGAGCGTCATAACAGACAATCTCGCGGCGGGCGGCGCTGAAATATTTTTCGAGCATTCCGCCGAAAATCTTGGAGACAGCGATCTTGTGGTATATTCCAACGCGGTATCGACAGAAAACCCCGAGATAGCCGAGGCGGCAAGGCGCGGAATACCATGTGTGACGAGGGCCGAGGCGCTCGGAGTTCTTATGGAGGATTACAACAGCTCGGTAGCCATCTCCGGTACGCACGGAAAGACGACCACGACCTCGATGATATCTCTTATCCTTGAGGATGCGGAGCTTCACCCCACGATACTTGTCGGCGGGATACTTGACAGATACAGGAGCAATTACAAGGTCGGAAGCGGCGAATATTTTGTTACCGAGGCCTGCGAGTATATGGACAGCTTCCTTTCTCTGCGGCCTTGGATGGAGGTCATACTGAATATCGACTCCGACCATCTTGACTATTTTAAGGATATAGACCATATAGCGAGATCCTTCAGCGAATTCGCCAATAAAGTTCCTGAGGACGGCTATGTGATAGCCTATGACTCAAACCCTTTTGTAAACGCCGTTACTGAGGATCTGAAATGCAATGTGCTGAGATTCGGCTTCAACGAAACAAGCAATTTTTACGCCAAAAATATAAAATTCAACGAGCTCGGATGTCCGAGCTTCGACCTTTATCAGAACGGAGTGCTCAGAACAAGGATACAGCTGGCTGTTCCGGGCGAGCATAATGTGTCGAACAGTCTTGCCGCGACGGCGGCCTGCGTCGCCATGAATGTCGATCTTGCCAGCATAAAGCGTACGCTTGAAAGCTTTGAGGGCACACAGCGCAGATTCGATATAGTTGGCAAAACGGGCAGCGGAATAAAAGTGATAGATGACTATGCTCATCACCCTACGGAAATACGGGCTACGCTCTCGGCGGCAATGAACATACCTCATAAAAACATATGGTGTCTTTTCCAGCCCCATACCTATACGAGGACTCTCGCGCTCTTTGATCAGTTTGCCGACGCCTTTGAGAACGCGGACAAGCTCGTGCTCGCTGAGATCTACGCGGCAAGGGAAAAGAATATTTACAGACTTTCGGCAAAGAAGCTCCAGGAGGAGATCAAGAGCAAGCACCCCGACAAAGAGGTTTATTTTATGCCGGACTTTGACTCGATGGCCGATTTTGTCGTCAATAACGCCGCCGACGGCGATATAGTCATCACAATGGGCGCCGGCGATATATACAAGGTCGGCGATATGATTCTGGAAAAGGGTAACTGATTTGAAAAGATCCGTGCGTGCCTGCGTTATGCTGCAGGAGCTTATTTCACATCCTAATAAGGATTTTCCTTTGAGCTATTTTTCCGATAAATTCAGCTGCGCCAAGTCGAGCGTAAGCGAGGATATAAAGCTTATCCGAGAGGCTGCGGAAAGCCAGGAGATCGGCAGGATAGTCACGAGCATAGGAGCTAAAGGCGGGGTGAGGTTCATACCTGGCATTTCCGATGCCCGGGAAAGAGAATTCCTCGAATATGCGAAGCAGCGCTTCAGCGAGCCCGAAAGAGTGCTCGGCTCGGGCTTTCTTTTTACCTCGGATATTCTTTTCGATCCCGTTTTCGCCGAGGGCGCCGGCAGGGTCTTTGCGAAGAGAGTGTCGCGCCTGCGGGCCGACGCGGTCATCACCGTTGAGACAAAGGGTATAGCGGTCGCCGAATACACGGCTCAGTTTCTGGGGCTTCCGCTTGTTGTCATAAGGCGCGAGGCAAAGGTCTCCGACGGCTCTACTGTATCTATAAATTATTTTTCCGGCTCGTCTGACCGCATTCAGAAGATGTCGCTTTCGAAGCGGTCCGTAAGACCGGGCTCGCGCGCGATAATCATCGATGACTTTGCAAGAGGCGGCGGCTCGATAAACGGAATCTGCGATATGCTCGCGGAGTTTGACAGCGAGGCTGTCGCCGCCGGGATAGTTCTCGCAGCCGGCAACGCGTCCCGAATAAGGGTCAAGGAGTTCTTCCCGCTTCTGTCGGTTGATCCGGTAAAGCTGATGAGCGGCATCTGCGAGATCAGCATAAACGAGCTCAAATGAGGGTCGGGCAGGGCCCTATGAGGGCTTTCAAGGACTTTTATCGGAAATAAAAGAAGATTTTGTATAAATTTTTCTCGATTGCTATTCAAAAAAATGCAAAAAAACCTTATAATCTAAATTGGGAAAACATTATAAAACGGCATAATATCGACTAATGCTTTGGCTGGCGAAAGGCTGGTATGTTTATGCAGATCACAGATATTAGAATTCGTTTAATGGAAAACGGCGGTAAGATGAAGGCTGTCGCATCGGTCACCTTTGACGATGAGTTCGTGGTTCACGACATCAAGATCGTAGAGGGCGAAAACGGGCTTTTTATTGCTATGCCCAGCAAAAGGATAGGAGAGGAATACAAGGATATCGCGCATCCT
>JBHCAF010000068.1:0-6104 GCA_041798185.1 Bacillota bacterium | reverse complement strand
GCCGTTTAAGTATCAGCCTGTAATTGTTCAGGTTGACGCCCTTGGACATGCCCGAAAAGCTTCTTTCGATAAATGACTGGCAGATCACGACTATCTGGGGAAGAAAAGCGGTCACCGCTATAATGTATATTGGAAGAGAAGCAAGAAGCCTCTTTCCGCCTCTCAGCTTTATTTCCGCCGGAGGTCTGAGCGAGCTCATCTGGTAGTTTCGCTTGTCTATCACAAGCTTCTGGAAAACAAGCACTATCAGCGAGCAGCAGACTATTATAACCGAAAGAGCCGAAGCCATATAAGGATCGGTAGCGCTTTCGGACATATATTCATTGTAAACAAGAACCGGCAGTACGACATAGCCCTCGCCCAGCAGCATTGGAGTGCCGAAGTCGGCGAGGCAGGTCATAAAGACCATAACACAGCCGGCAAGTATTGACGGCAAAACGACAGGTATGGTAACGCTCATTATCCTGCGCAGCCTGCTCATACCGAGATTCTCGGAGGCCTCTTCAAGCGAGGAATCTATGCTGTTCATCGCGCCAGAGGCATAAAGATAAATATAAGGAAATAAATGCAGGGTAAATACAAAGATTATACCGCCCCTGCCGTATATGGTAGGAGCGCTCATGCCGAGCACAGCGAAAAGCTTTGCGGCAAGACCGTTTCTCCCAAGCAGTATTATCCATGAGTAGGCACCTATAAAGGGCGGACTCATCAGCGACATTATTATAAATATATGAAGCAGCCTTTTCCCCAAAATATTGTATCTGGTCATCAGATAAGCGACGGGAACTCCTATCAGGCTCGTGCTGAGCACCGTGGTGCAACAGACAAAGACAGAGCGCAAGAGCGATCTGTAATAGTAAGGCTTCGAAAAGAATCTGATGAAATTGTAAAGAGTGGCACCCTCCGCCTTATTCGAAAATATGCTTTTAGCTATTATGTTGTAAAACGGATATATGATAAAAAGGCAGAGCGATATTATCACACAAAGCCGCACAAAAAACCAGAAGTCGGGCTTAAGCCCCGCAAAAGGCCGTTTGATCACAGGCTCAGCACCTCCCCGCTTTCGGCCTCATAGAGGCTCACCCTCTCGGGATCAAAGCTTATAGACACCCGCTTACCGTTCTCGTACATTGCGGGGTTGTCCTTTGTATATTCATTTATCACAAGGCTCTGCCCGTCGTCGAGCAGCACCTCGTATTCGACGAAATCTCCTAAAAATGTCGAGAACTGTATGCTGCCGGGCATACCGGTTTCCGAAAAAAACAGCTGCTCGGGGCGAGCCGAAAGAAGCGCGGCTCCTTTATATTCTTTTCTTAAGGGTATATTGAGACTCAGACCCTTTATATCAAGGGCTCCCGATCCGTTGATCTCACATTCTATAAAATTGCTTACTCCTATAAAGCCCGCGACAAAAGGATTCTGGGGTCTCGCGTAAATTTCGTCGGGACTTCCGATCTGCATTATCACGCCGTCTTTCATAACGGCTATCCGGTCGGATATGGCAAGCGCCTCCTCCTGATCGTGGGTAACATATATAGTTGTTATACCAAGGCGCTTTTGAAGCTTTTTTATAACAGAGCGCATCTGAACTCTCAGCTTGGCGTCAAGATTCGACAGAGGCTCGTCCATCAAAAGAACGCTGGGTTCTATAACGAAGGCTCTGGCAAGCGCGACTCTCTGCTGCTGACCGCCTGAAAGGGCGCTCGGGCTCCTGTCCGCAAGATGAGCTATCTGAACAAGCTCAAGAGCTTCGTTCACCCGCGGCGTTATCTCCGATTTCGGAAGCTTTCTCGCCTTGAGCCCGTAGGCTACATTTTCGCGCACGGTCATGTGCGGAAAGATAGCATAATTCTGGAATACCATTCCTATATCGCGCTTGTGCGCCGGGACATTGTTGATAAGCCTGTCTCCGAAATAAAACTCTCCGCCCTCTATGGAATTAAAGCCCGCTATCATGCGAAGAAGGGTCGTTTTGCCGCAGCCGGAGGGCCCCAGCAGGGTGAAAAATTCGCCCTCCTTTATATCAAGGGCCACACCGTTAAGAGCCGTGAAATCCCCGTATTTTTTTACCGCGTTTTTAATAATTACCTGATTACTCATCCACCGTCCTCCGTTCAAGCTTGCTCCGGCTTAAAAAACGGGAGCCCTCGTTTATGGAAGGCTCCCGCAATTTACTGCCCGAAGCTACTGAGCTGTCAAATCATTCCACTGTTCTTTTATAGAATCTCTGTTAAGCGCCGCATAGCTGAAGTCGTAGCTTCCGAGATCGAGCTCCGAAAGAGCGCAAAGCCCCTCGGGCTGAAGATCGTTTCTTACCGGACGGCGTTTCCAGTTTATGTTCTGATCCTTCTGACAATCGAGACCTGTCACGAAATCTATGAAAAGCTTCGCGTTGTCGGGATTCGGACAATTCTTGATAAGCGCTACCCCGTCGGGAACCGCAGAATTCTGCGAGGGATATACATAGCCTATATCAGGATTGTCGTCATAGAGCACTGCCGACTTTTCGATGGTAACACCTATCGCGTACTCCCCGCTCTTAACAAGCTTATGGCAGTTTCCAGAGCTGTCCTGGATCTTTCCGTCGAGATTAGCGATGAAGCTCTCAACGAGCTCCCAGCCTTCTTCGATGCTCGGTCTGCTGAAGAGCATTGTGCAGAGCTGAGTATAGGCCGAACCGGACTTGGCGGGCGAGCAATAAGCTATCCTGCCCTTGAGAGCGGGATCGCAGAGCCCCTCCCATGTCGTCGGAACATCCTTCTCATCAATGAGCGTCTTGTTGTAGATGAAGACCATGGGCAGAGGCGATTCGCCTATCCAAAGGTCGTCAGCGTCCTTATAAGCCTCATCGATAACGGCGTCGTTAGCGCATACATAAGGTTCAAAGTAGTCAACATAAGCAGCGAGCGTATCGGCTCCGCCTCCCCAGAATACATCGCCCTGAGGATTCGCGGCCTCGGCTGCGAGGCGCTGCGCAAGCTCTCCGGTACCGGCGGCAACGACCTCTACCTTTATCTCCGGATAGGCTGCCTCAAACAGAGCCACGCCGGAAGCAAGAGGATCCGCGTCGTGCGGCGAGTAAACTACTACCGTACCCGACGGAGCCGTACCCGGCTGTCCGTCTTTTTGCTGTTTTTCTCCGCAGGCGGCGAAGGCAAACACCATCGCAAGAGCCAGCAGAACTGCTAAAATTCTTTTCATAAGTCTTTTCCTTTCTCGCAATATTTATATCTTAATGCGCACAAGCTCCGTGCACAGAGCTGTAAAAATTCCGCCCACGCTGTTTCCGAATATCATCATCAGAAGACGGGGCCAGTCTATATCCTTCGCGAAAATAAGATAGAACATATTTGCCACGCAGTGTTCAAAGCCCGCAAGAATAAATATGCTGACCGCGAATACCACCGCGAGCACCTTGCTCACGGGATTTGGACTGGTCTTAAAAATGTCCACCCCTAAAAACATGAGCACGCCGCAAAAGAATGATAAAACGAAGAGACTTCCGAAGCTGTCGCCGTTTTTACATTCAACAACAGGCCCTATGAAGTCAAGAAGCTTGGGAGCTATCCTCGACTGCCAAAGCAGAGCCGCAACAAAAAAGGCGCCGATAAAATTACCGGCAACCGTAATAACAAGTTCGGCAAGATAGGCCCTCGATCTGTTGGAAACCAGATAGCCTATCTTTCCCGTATAAAGATTGAGCCCGTAGCTGCATATAGTAAAAAGCCCAAAAGAGAACAGTACGGCGCCGACTATTTTATCGACGCACATCGAATAAATAACACAGCCGACGGATATCATCATTCCGGCAAGAATCGCCCTTATCAGTATCTTAATGCTGTTTTTTGATCTGCTTTCAATACTCATGACAGCAACACACTCCAAAGACTAATAGCTTGTCTTCTCAAACTGCATCCAAAGTACCGCAGGATAGCTGTCCGCGCTCATCTGTCCGCGATACCAGAACATTTCAAGAACATCATACTCGGTGATCGCGGCCTTGAAGGAATTGCGCTCATCCCCTTGATAATCTATATACCAGGCAGGCTCCTCGGGCACCAAGATAGTCTCGTACATTCTTTGAGGAACTATATTCGGATACATATCACTGAAAAGCTCTTCGGGATCTTCAGAAACATTATGGTTGACGAACTTAAAATCTGCCACACCGTTACCGTCTATATAAAGAGTCCCCGCTATACCGGCTTCGACAGGGTTGAATCTGTCACCCTCGATCTCCGCGGAAACCAGCGTCCAGGTTCCTACAGCGCCTGATATATCACGCTCGGCCCCTCTGACGGAGCGCATCGCGGGGTTCGTATAGTCAACTGACGAGGATACTTTATACATAACGGGCGAATGCTCGCCCTTGGCCATGGAAATAAGCGAATCTCCGTTGTTCAGCTGCAAAAGCTCCATTACAACAACGCCGTTTTCAATTCTGAGAGATTTTATCTCATAGTCGCCGAGATTCTTAAAGCCCTCGAGCAAAGGATCTGACGAAACATCATCGACAGGCATCGAAAATGAATTTTCATCGCAGGTCCAGGTGCCGCCATAAGCATAGCAGGCCTCCTGCGAGTCACGGAAGGCTATAAGAGTCCCGTCCTGATCAAATCCGAGATATATATAAGGCTCTGATATATTGTCTACCCAGCTTCCGGAGAGGATAGCCTTTGTATCCTCCTTGCTGCTTATTTCAATGCTCTCGGCAGCTCCGTTTTCAGGATTTACCTTGAGCCACAGATCGTTGCTGTCATATCTTATATAAACAAAACCGTCTTCGTATTTAAGCTCTCCGGGCCAGAAGAAATCATCTGCAAACTGCGGCGGATAGAAAGATACTGTCGCCCCGGTCGGATCTATTATCACAAGCTCAGGCCCGAAATAGCCGCAGATATAAAGATTCTCGTCCTCATCAAAATCCCAGCTGGCGGAAGCTCCTCCGAACATTCCGTTGCTCCAAAGCTCCTTGCCCGCGTCATCACCCTCAGTCCCGAGGCAAACGACATTACCGTCGACCAGAAGCAGATAACCGTAGGATGTAAAGCCTATCTCCTGAAGATTGTTAAGCTGGGCCACATATACCTTCTGAGTATCATAGCTCCACAAAAGCTCCTTTGATGAAGCGTCATAGCATTTTACATGCCCTATAGCAGCAGCCTCGTCAGAGACATGCTCGATTTCAAAGCTTGAGGTATAACCCGGCTTTTCGGGAGCTGCCGGCTTGGGGTTTTTATCGCAGGCCGTCATCGCAAACAGCAGCGCAAGCGCAAGTATAGCAGCGATAAATCGTTTCATATATATGATCCTCCTGTTTGAATACATAAACGGTACGGCTTTAAGCTGCACAAAGCCGCACCGAAAAAATCCGAGGGCCTGTTCGCCTGAAAGTCTCTTTATATTATAACAAAAACCGCCGCATAGGGCTATAAGGAAGCGCCGTACGCGTCATCTGCTCCTCGAAAGTATAGCTGCAAGCTGCGCGCGGCTGAGCTGCGCGCGAGGCGACATAAGACCGCCGCCTACGCCTCCCATGAGATCTCTTGCGACCATATAAGCCATGCCGTCCTTGGCGTAATCCGCTATTTTATCAAAATCTCCGTAGCCTTCCATGGGCGCCCGTTCGGCCGTATCAAGCTGCATAGCCTCGGCATAGCGCATATAAAGAACGGCGAAATCCTGGCGGCTTATTTTATCGTCGGGCCTGAAAAAACCTCCGGGAAAGCCCTCGCTTATCCCCTTTGCCGCAGCCCAGTTCACAGCGTCATAAAAGCTGTCGGAGGGCGAAACATCAACAAAGCTCCCATTGCTTTCGGGCTCTTCTTTTTTCTCCGGAGTTTCCGCGGCGATGTCCGTTTTTACCAAAGCCGCAGCGCTCAATGACTCTTCCGCAAGCTTCGAAGCGCCCCCATTTAAAATTGTTTTTTCAGAGGCGCCCGCATCAGGATCCGTCTTTGTCAACGCCGCCGCCGGCGAATTCAATGATTCCTCCGAGAGCTTCGAAGCGCCCGAGAAACGATATAAGCTCTCGACCACCTCTGCGCGGCTGACAGCTCTTGCCGCATAAAAAAGCTCATCATGAAGCTCCATAACACCCTCTT
>JBHCAF010000067.1:0-4386 GCA_041798185.1 Bacillota bacterium | reverse complement strand
GAGGATGGAAATTTTATCAGAGCTGCAAGGGTGGACAAAGACGATCAGCTGACAGTCATACCTGTTACGGAAGCTTCGGCGTCAAGGAGCAGCGATACTTCTCCTATGCCGCTTTGCGACAAGCTGTGTTACATAGCCGGAGATTACGATCTTCGCTGCAAGCCGCAGAAAAGTATGAGAGACCACTTCGAGGCATATGTATCAAGTCTTGAGAGGTGGGCCGGATCGGAGTATTCGGAGCCCGAGGTGACGGCTGTCTTGAATTATATTAAAAAAGAACATGTCATAGCAGATCTCATTGAATGTGACGCATATGATAAGCCGGAGGATTTCGTCAGATTCAAGCTGCGCGATCCGGCAGACGGTAATATCAAAGGCGTATGGGATAAGCGCGAGCTGTTAGATTCCTTCGGCAAATATTATCTCAGCGGGCTCAAGGATGTCGGGTTGTGCTTCGCCGGCGGAAAGACTGAAGCGCTGACCGGAAAACTCCCGGCAAAGATAAGGCATGCCGGAGACAGAGCAAAATTAATATCATCGAACGATACATCAGGCTACACTTATCGCGGGCGTTTCAATTCTGCCGATGAGGCCGCAGGCATAGCTTATCTCAGCGCTCAGAAGGCGCATAATGCTCTGCGCTGGCTTATCGCAAAACAGGGCTATCGCAACGGCAGCGAGGCAATAGTATGTTGGGGTTCTGCGAAGCCTGAGACCATTGACATCTTTTCGGATACTGACGACTTGTTCCCTGCCGACATAGCCGAAATAGAGGACACTGCGGAAAACTATGCTCAAAGGGTCAACAGCTCTATAAGGGGTTATAAGAAAGATATCACGGCGGCGGATAAGATAATGATAATGGCCGTTGATACTGCCGACGGCGCCGGGCAAGGGCGCCTTGCTATCACATATTATAGTGAGATGCAGGGTTCGGACTTTTACGATCGTATAACACAATGGTATGAAACTTGTCAATGGGAGCTCAACGCTTATGACAGCGATACAAAAAAATATTATCGCCTGATCGGGACTCCGTCACCGAGAGAGATAGCGCTTTCAGCTTACGGTACCGACCAGAACGGTATGCTGAAAGCTGACAAAGAGGGCAAGGTTATAAAGAAATGTGTCGACCGTATAATCCCATGTATAGCTGAAAGGAAGCGTTTTCCGCGCGATATAATGCTTGCGGCGGTGAGAAACGCAGGAGACCCGCAGCGATACTCTCCGTATAATCGCAACAGGATACTGCGCAACAGCTGCGCTTTGATAAGGAAGTGTCAGATAGATAACGGAAAGGAAGTGTTCAATATGGCGTTAAATGAGGAAAGTAAGGACAGAGATTATTTATTAGGTAGGCTGCTTGCTGTCGCACACCGCATAGAGCTGCTGCACTATATCAAGGAAAAGGATTATCGTGATACCAATGCCGAAAAGTATTGGAGTGCATATACTCGCAAGCCTGCGCGTACATGGGAGATAATATACAGCAGATTGCTCCCGTATATCTCAAAGCTTGGAGGGGGGAAACTTTATTTCACTGAGCTTATAGCGGATATTTTGGGAAAACTGGAAGATATAAACGGCTTTGATAATAATGCGCTTAAGGAAAATTATCTGATCGGGTATTACAGCCAAACGGCGGCATTCATGAATAGTAAAAAAGAGGAGGAAACAAAGTAATGGCTATACTTCATAACAAGGTGGACTTTGCTGTATTGTTGACAGTAAATAAGGCAAATCCGAACGGCGATCCGCTCAACGGTAATCGGCCCAGAGAAGATTTTGACGGCTTCGGCGAAATATCGGATGTGTGCATCAAGCGTAAAATCCGAAACAGGCTTCAGGATATGGGCGAGAAAATATTTGTGCAATCACAGGAAAGGTCGGATGACGGTTTCAAGAGCCTAAGAGAGCGCGCCGATAAGCAGGCGGAGCTTGCCGCTGCCGCGAAGAAAAAAGATGAAGACGAATATGCAAGGATTGCGTGCAGGGAGTGGATAGATGTGCGTTCCTTCGGTCAGGTATTCGCCTTCAAGGGGGATACGCTGTCTATAGGAGTAAGAGGTCCTGTATCTATTCAGACGGCTGTGAGTGTCGATCCTGTAGATATTTTCACCATGCAGATAACCAAGAGCGTAAACAGCGAAGCAAAGGAGGGAAAGTCTTCCGATACTATGGGCAGCAAGAACCGGGTCGAATTCGGCCTCTATGTCATAAGAGGAAGTATCAACTGCCAGCTTGCCGAGAAGACAGGCTTTTCCGAAGAAGACGCGGATAAAATAAAGGAAGCCCTTCGCACTATATGCGAGAATGACAGCTCGTCTGCAAGACCGGACGGAAGTATGGAGGTCAGAAAGCTTTATTGGTGGAAACATAACTGTGCGTCCGGACAGTATTCTTCCGCTAAGGTACAGCGCAGTCTTTCCGTTTACAGCGAGGAAGAAAATCCGAGAAAATATGAGGACTATAAGATCAGTCTGACAGAGCTCCCCGGCCTGACTCCGGAGATAATCGACGGTATATAGGGCTTTTCATCTGTGCGCGAAGGGTCGGTAAAAGACTATGTCATATTCAGATGAAGATTATTTGCAGCTATCGGGTATTCAGCATTTTGAATTTTGCAGGCGGCAGTGGGCGCTTATACATCTTGAACAGCAGTGGGAAGACAATCTGCGAACCGTAGAGGGTGAATTGCTGCACGCGCTCGCGCACGATGATAATTTTACCGAGAAAAGGCGTAATGTGATAATTACGAGAGGCATGCGCATATATTCAAGAAGCATGGGCGTAAGCGGCAGCTGTGATATCGTTGAGTTCATACGAAACGATGAAAGCGGCGTGGAAATATTCGGGCGTGACGGCAGATACGATATAGAGCCTGTGGAATATAAGAGAGGAAAAGAAAAGCAGGGCGACGAAGATGTTTTGCAACTCGTCGCTGAGGCCATGTGTCTTGAGGAAATGTTGTGCTGCGATATTCCAAAGGCGTATATATTTTACGGAGAGACACGCCGACGGACCGCCGTTGATATAACTGATGAGCTTAAGAATAAGGTGCGTAAAAACATTTCCGAAATGCACAGCTATGCAAGAAAAAATTACACGCCTGCCGCCAAACGCAGTAAGAGCTGCAACGCATGCTCGCTTAAGGATCTGTGTCTTCCTGCTTTGTTTAAGCAAAATGATGTTGCTGACTATATCAGAAGGCATATAAGGGAAGGTTCGGAATGAGAAAGCTTCTTAACACACTATATGTTATGAGCTCTGACCGATATTTAGCCTTAGACGGAGAAAATATAGTTGTCTATGCAGATAAGGTCGAGCTTGGCAGAGTTCCTCTCCACAATTTGGAGGCGGTCGTCAGCTGCGGATATACAGGGGTAAGTCCGGCTCTTATGGGAGCATGTGCAGAGAGGAATGTTTCTTTATGCTTTATGAGCGGCAGCGGAAGATTTTTGGCAAGAGTCACGGGTCCTCAGCACGGTAATGTCCATTTGCGAAAAGCTCAATACAGATACTCTTATGATGATAAGCAGAGCCTGGATATAGCAAGGAATATTATCATAGGCAAGCTGTATAATTCGCGTTGGGTGCTTGAACGCGCCACAAGGGACTATCCGCTTAGACTTGATGTACAGTCACTTAAGAATGCTTCATTGTACATACAAAATGCTCTTTCGGCTGCGCACGCCTGCGACAATCTTGACAGCTTACGAGGTATAGAGGGAGAAGCCGCGTCGAGGTATTTTTCAGTATTTGACAGCTTGATACTTCAGCAGAAGGATGACTTTTTCTTTAACAACAGGCATAAACGGCCCCCTCTTGATCGTGTAAATGCAGCGTTATCATTTGCTTATTCTCTGACTACCTCTATGTGCGCGTCGGCATTGGAGGCTGTGGGGCTGGATCCCTATGTCGGCTTTATGCACACGGACAGGGCCGGAAGAAAATCGTTGGCCCTAGATATGGTAGAGGAGCTGCGGAGCGTTCTCGCCGATCGCTTTGTGCTTTCTCTTATAAACAGGAGAATGCTTAACAAAACGGACTTTAATATATTCGAAGATGGCGCGGTTCTTATGACGGAGGACGGGCGAAAAGCTTTTCTTTCAGCATGGCAGCTCAAAAAACAGGAGACGATAACGCATCCGTTTTTAAACGAGAAGGTGGAATGGGGAATGATACCTTATGTGCAGGCGCTTTTGCTTGCGCGCTTTATCAGGGGCGATATTGATCAGTATCCCCCATTCCTGTGGAAGTGATATACATATATGCTGGTTTTGATAACATACGATGTGAATACCGAAAGCGCCGAGGGACGCAGGCGTCTTAGGAGGGTTGCCAAAGAATGCGTGAATTACGGGCATCGCGTGCAAAACTCCGTGT
>JBHCAF010000066.1:0-3619 GCA_041798185.1 Bacillota bacterium | reverse complement strand
CCTGCGCTCGTGCCGCCCGCCCTCGTACTCCGTATCAAGCCAAATATCCGTGAAGCGCACCGCCTCTTCGCGGCTCAGGCTGCGGCCTCCGAGAGCTATGACATTCGCATTGTTATGCTGCTTGCACATCTGCGCGGTAAAGTCGCTGTAAGGAAGAGCGCACCTTATGCCCTTGACCTTGTTCGCGGCTATGGATATCCCTATGCCGGTCCCGCAGCAGACTATTCCGCAGTCGGCCTTGCCGGCGGCAACAGCCTCGGCCACGGCCTTGCCGTAAACGGGGTAGTCTACGGATTCTTCCGAAAAGCAGCCGTAATCCTCCGTTTCTATGCCTCTTTTATGCAAATGCTCGGCCAGAGCCACCTTAAGTTCATAGCCGCCGTGGTCGCTTCCTATCGCGATTTTCATGTCACACCTCTTTGATCTTATATCCCGCAGCCTTGAGCATACGGTTCATTACAGAATAATCGAGCGATCTGCCGCCCGAAAGAGCCGCCGCAAGTATGCGCTCGGCACCGGCCTCATCGGCGCGCCGAAGATCCGCGAAAAGCATTTTAGCCGCGGTCTGCGCGTCTTCGTAAACCAGACTCACCACCTTGACATTCTGAGCCTCGAGCATCCGCGCGTCATTTTCCATCGCGCTTTTCACAGCCTCGAAAGCTCCCGAATAAAGAGTCATATCAGCCTTAGGTGAATAGTGTTTGTATTTCATCCCCGGGGCCTTCGGCGCAAGGGCGCTGTCCGAAAGCGCATCGTCGTATCCGCAGAAAAGCCCTGTTATTTCGCTTATCGTTTCAGGGCTGATGAGCCCGGGTCTCAATATCAGCGGAAGCCCTGAGGGCGCGCCGCCGCCTAGCGTATCGTCCGCGGGAAACGCAGCTTCGGCAGCCATGCCGAGCCCTGTCATATCTACGATCGTGCTTTCTATGCCCACGCTGCAAGGCTCCGCCATTATCACAGCGTCTATTCTGCCGTCCATATCGTCCCTGACATGCTGCCATGCGGTAGGGCTGGGCCGGCCTGAAAGATTCGCGCTCGGCGCGGCTATAGGAAGCCCCGCATACTCGATAAGCTTGCGCGCGGTCTCGTTCGCGGGGCATCTTATCGCCACGGTATCAAGACCTCCTGTGGTTTCATAAGGCAGCGAGCCGCGCTTTCTTAAAACCATGGTCAAAGGCCCCGGCCAAAGAGAGTCCGCAAGCCTTTGCGCCTGCGCCGGAACGCATTCGGCAACATCGAAAAGCTCCTCAGCTCTCGCTATATGAACTATCAGCGGATTATCGCTCGGCCTTCCCTTGGCGGCATATATGGCTCCCGCCGCGGATGCGCTTAAAGCGTTGCCTCCGAGCCCGTAAACGGTTTCCGTAGGAAAGGCAACAAGCCCTCCCGCCCTTATTATCTCGGCCGCTTTTTGTATATCGCGGTCAGAATTTGTAAGATACAGCGTTTTCATCAGAAGCTCTTCATCTTCTCGGCCTGCTCGGCGGTTATAAGAGCGTCTATCACATCGTCCATATCGCCGTCTATAAACTGCTCGAGCTTATAAAGCGTAAAATTTATACGGTGGTCGGTGACTCTTCCCTGAGGGAAATTGTAAGTTCTTATCCTTTCAGAGCGGTCTCCCGAGCCGACCTGGTCTTTTCTGAGCTCGGCCTGCTCGTCGTGCTGTTGCTGCTGGAAAAAGGCATAGAGCCTCGATTTGAGCTCGGTAAAAGCCTTTTCTTTATTTTTGAGCTGGGATTTTTCATCCTGACACTGCACAACGACGCCGGTAGGTATATGGGTGAGTCTTACCGCGGAATCGGTCATGTTGATATACTGACCGCCGTGGCCTGAAGCTCTGAAGGTGTCGACCCTGATATCATCCCAGGAAAGATCGACCTCAACATCCTCAACCTCGGGCATTATCGCAACGGTAGCGGCCGAGGTATGTATCCTGCCGGAGCTTTCGGTCTCGGGCACTCTCTGCACCCTGTGAACTCCGGATTCGTATTTGAGCCTGCTGTAAGCTCCTTTTCCTATTATCCTGACAACCGCCTGCTTATAGCCGCCTATACCGGTATCGTTAACATCGGTAAGCTCGACCTTGTAGCCGCGTCTTTCGGCATAGCGGCAATACATCCTGAGAAGATCACCGGCAAAAAGCGCCGCTTCCTCTCCGCCTGTACCCGCGCGAAGCTCGAGGTATACATTTTTTTCGTCATTGGGGTCCTTGGGAAGAAGCAGCAGCTTAAGGCGCTGCGTAAGCTCTTCGAGCTTTTCCTCGCACTCGGATATCTCAAGCTTTGCGATGTCGCGCAGCTCCTCGTCAGCCTCACCCAGCATTTCCTTTGCGCCGGCGAGGTTTTCCTCGGTCTTTTTGTATTCCCTGTATGCCTGAACTATGGGCTCGATATCGCCGAGCTCCTTCATGTGCCTGCGCCACTTTTCCTGATTTGAAATGAGTGCCGGGTCAGAAACGAGCATACTCAGCTCTTCGTATTTTTCGAGTATGAAATCAAGCCTTTTGAACATAAATAATCCTTCTGTAATAAAATTTTTAAGCTGCTGAAGCTTAAGCAAATAATTATACCACAAATTATCGCGCCTTTTAAAGACGGATAAAAAAACCGGGCAGCATAGTCCCGGTTTTTTCAAGGCCTGAGCCTCTATTTCTTTTTCTTGTTTTTCGCGTATTTTTTAGCGCGCTCTTCGGCCGCCTTTTTCTTCGCGGCGTTCTTTTTCTTGACATATTTAGGGATAGCTATGCCGTGAGCGCTGAAGCTCGCGCGGGTATGGACCCTGAACCATCCGTTGCGGCGCTCCTCGGAATCCACCTCGGCCTCTATCGCCGCAAGCTCCGCCGCCGCCATTTCTTCCTTCTGACGCTTTATCTCAAGAGCCTTTTCCTCAGCCTTGCGGGCCTTTTCCTTCTCTCTGCGAACATATTCCTCAGCGACCTCGAGCTTCCAGCCCTTTGCCTTTGCGATCTTATAAGGGTTGAGCTTTTCCGCCTGCGCCATGGTAAGAGGCTGCTCCTCCTGCTGCTTCTTTTTCGCGGCTCTTGATGAAAGCACTACTAAAAGACCCATCATAAATATCATAAGGACAGTTGATATAACGCTGTCTACCTTGGTATTTCTTGTATGAAAGCTGCTCGTTATGCTCTCGGCGGTGCTTGCGCCGCTCGCCGAGCTTATACCCGCGCCTATCGTCACTGTATATCCGGAGTTGGCCTGAAGCGCGTCATCAAGAACGAGCCAGAGCTCGTTCGGATACTTTTCGCTGTATACCATTGTAAAGGGCTGCAGCTTGCCTTCGGAATCCGCTATCTTGAATCTTCCCTTGTTCGCCTCTATATCGGGATTGCCTACCATGACCTCGCTGAAATAGATCTTTACAGCCATGTTCATGGGCTGAGATGTTTTTGCTCCGTCCTTCGGGGTGATCTTCACCACCTCAAGACCGCTTGCGAAGGCGGTGCCGGTGCAGGCAAAAACAACAAGTAATATAAATATGAAACTGATGAAGCGTCTCTTCATTTGTTCCTCCGTAATTCTCTGAAAAAGTTAACTAATATATTGTAGCACTCTTCCCGCAATATGCCAAAGACAAATTTGGGTTTGAAATCCGAAGATTT
>JBHCAF010000065.1:0-2994 GCA_041798185.1 Bacillota bacterium | reverse complement strand
TGGTTCGGCGCTCTTGATGCGGAGCTTCGGGGCAGAACTCCGGATTATCTCGTGATACATCATATGGAGCCTGATCATTCCGCGAATATACTCAATTTTATGGAAAAATATCAGAGCGCGGTCATAGTGGCGAGCAAGCTGGCTTTCGGGATAATGCAGAATTATTTCGGAACGAGCTTCCCCGACAGGCAGATAGCTGTAAGCGACGGCTCCGAGATAGAGCTCGGAAAGCACAAGCTGGTATTTGTGACCGCTCCTATGGTGCATTGGCCCGAGGTCGTGATGTCTTATATCCCTGATCTTAAGCTGGCCTTCACCGCGGACGCTTTCGGAAAGTTCGGGACTCTCGGCCGTGAGGAGCCGTGGGAAGATGAGGCTCGCCGTTATTTCTTCAGCATAGTCGGAAAATTCGGAGTCCAGACCTCGAATCTTCTCAAAAAGCTGGACGCTTTTGAAATAGAAACTATATGCGCGACTCACGGCCCTGTGCTCGCCGAGAATATTCCCTACTATGTGGGGCTCTATAAAAAATGGGCAAGCTATGTGCCGGAGGAAGACGGGATATGTATCGCTTATTGCTCGGTCTACGGTCATACCAAGGCCGCTGTCGAGGCTCTTGCCCAAAGGCTTAAAGCGGAGGGCCGCAAGCTCGCGATCTACGACCTCGCCAGATGCGATATGTACAGCGCGGTCACCGACGCTTTCAGGTACAGCCATCTGCTTCTCGCAAGCACCACTTATTACGGAGAGGTGTTCCCGTTCATGCGCGAATATATAGCGAAGCTCAAGGAGCGTATGTTCAGGGACCGTACGGTATATCTGGTCGAGAACGGCTCGTGGGCGCCCGTTGCCGCGGCAAGGATGAAAGATGCTTTAAGCGGACTCGAGGGGCTTGATATACGAGATAAGATCACCGTAAAAGGCTTTTCGACCGAGCCGATAAATATTGAATGGTAGAGGCCGCAAGCGGCATTTTGCCTGAGCGCCGGATAATACAAAAGCCGGACCCGTTTTCGGGTTCGGCTTTTGCTTTGCTTTGGTAGCCCCAACGAGAATCGAACTCGTGATTCCGCCTTGAGAGGGCGACGTCTTAAACCTCTTGACCATGGAGCCGTATTTACATCTCTTCGACTTCCCAATTATATAGGGTATCTTAGGATTTTACAAGTTTTTATTGAAAATATTTATTCGCATCGCGTTAATATCGCGGAATGAAGGCTGTTTCTCCACGAGCGCGGCCAAACGCTGTCTGATCCCGCAGTGCGTTTGTTTTGCGGCTGCCCGGCGCTTTATCCCGCAGTGCGTTTGTTTCACTCGCCTGCGCAGCGAACAGGTCGGAAATTATATAGGCACTCGGTTTGACGCCTGTTTTACGCGCCCGAGCAGCGAAATATTCGTATTTGCGGGCGCTTTTTATGATAGAATATTATGGCTTATAGGAACGGACTGAAAGGAAACAAAATGGATCATAAAGAACTTGCGGAATTATTATTTCCGGAAATAACAAAAACACCGGAAGATTACGAACGATCATACCCGAAAAGGGATCTTGCTCCGGGGGCGGCTGTCACAAGGCTCGCGCCTTCGCCCACCGGCTTCATCCACCTCGGGAATTTATACGGCGCGATGGCGGACGAGCGCATAGCTCACAGCAGCGGCGGCTTTTGCTATCTGCGTATAGAGGACACCGACGAGAAGCGGGAGGTCGAGGGTGCGATACCCGTGCTGATAGATACCCTTGCGTATTTCGGCATAAATTTCGACGAAGGCGCGATAGGTGAAGACGGGAGCGATGAGCGCGGCATATACGGGCCTTACCGTCAGAGCAGACGGAGAGATATATATAAGGCCTGCGTAAAGTATCTTGTCGCTCAGGGCAAAGCCTATCCCTGCTTTATGAGCGAGGAAGAGATAGCCGCCGTAAGAAGCGAGCAGGAGGCGGCAAAGGAAAATCCCGGCATATACGGAAAATACGCAAGATACCGTGACGCCGATATGGATGAGATAAAAAAGCATCTCGATGCCGGAGAAACTCCGGTCATCCGTTTCAGGTCTGAGGGTGATCCGTCGAGATATTTTAAGATCGAGGACGGCATACGGGGAAAGATCTCGATGCCGGAAAATGTTCAGGACACGGTGATACTCAAGCAGGTGGGGCTTCCGACCTATCATTTCGCTCATGTCGTGGACGATCATTTTATGAGAACGACTCATGTTGTGCGCGGGGAGGAATGGCTGTCCTCTCTTCCAATACATGTGCAGCTCTTTGACGCCATGGGCTGGGAATACCCGATCTTCTGTCATAACACCGTCCTGATGAAGGTGGACGACGAGACCGGTCAGAAAAGAAAGCTCTCAAAAAGAAAAGACCCCGAGCTCGGGCTTTCGTATTACAAGCAGCTCGGCTATTTCCCCGAGGCCGTTCGCGAATACCTTATGACCATACTTAATTCGGACTACGAGGAATGGAGAGCGGCGAACCCTGCGAGCGATTATTCCGAATTCGCTTTCGCGGCTTCAAAGATGAGCAATTCCGGCACTATGTTCGACTTGAATAAGCTCAACGATATCTCAAAGGATGTTCTCGCGAGAAAGACTGCGGCGGAGATCTTCGATTTCTGCCTCGGCTGGGCCGAGGAATACAAGCCCGATAAGGCCGCGGATATGAAGGCGAATAAGGAGCTGTATATCAAGATATTCGATATAGACCGCAGCGGCGATAAGCCTAGGAAGGATCTTATATACGCGGAGCAGATAATGCGCTTTATAAGCTACTTCTTTGACGCGGAGTTCGTCAGGGAAAGCGATATGCCGAAGGAATGCGCGGAAGATCTGAAAAGCATACTTGAAAAATACAGGGGGCTTTACAGCGCCTCGGACGACAACAGCGAATGGTTCGGAAAAATAAAGGCGCTTGCGGCAGAGCTCGGCTATGCCGAAAAGCCCGGGGATTACAAGAGAAATCCCGGGATGTTCAAGGGCCATGTCGGCCAT
>JBHCAF010000064.1:0-2652 GCA_041798185.1 Bacillota bacterium | reverse complement strand
GCTTTTACAAAGAAAACGGCCATATAAGGCTCCAGCCCTACAACAGCGCTATGAGCCAGATAATAGTAAAGGACTGCAAGATATTAGGTGTGGTCAAGGGCGTATTCAGATATTTTTGAACAAATGATCGGATAAAAATCATACATCTCTACGAACGGAATAAGGCGGCATATTGCCGCCTTATTCCGTTCGTACTCTTCGTACCGCATTTTTTAGAAGGTAAAGCTGTAACCAGCCTGTTCCACAAACATATAATATTTAACACGCTCAAATATGCGCCCGCTTGGGCGGCATGACCGTAGCAAAGCCCTTTATTACCGCAGTCCCTGCCTGATTAACGCATACCGTTTCAAGCTTGACTATGTTTTTTTCTTCATCGCGCTCCGTTACGGTTGCGGTAGCGGTTATCGTATCACCGAATCGGACAGGACTTGTAAAATGCAGCTCCTGCCCGAGATAAATGGTACCGGGCCCGGGAAGCATAGTCCCGAGCACTGTCGAAATAAAACCCGCAGACAGCACTCCATGTGCTATACGCCCTTTGAACATGGTTTTTTCGGCATAGCACTGATCTATATGAGCGGGATTAAGGTCGCCGGTAATACCTGCAAACATATAAACATCACTTTCACTTACAGTCTTGGAAAAGGATGCGCTGTCCCCTATTTTTATATCATGGATAGTCATAATAAGCCTTTCCTTTCAATTACATCAGCAGTCATATATCCAAATCGCCTTTACGATCGATCAAAAGCTGCATAGCCACGAATATGCGCATATCAAAACGCATATCATTTGATCAAACGATGCCCAAAGTGCCGAGGATAATTATCACTGCCACCGCTACGCTTGGAATAACGACCGTACACATTCCGATGTTTATATATGATTCTTTATGGCTGAGACCGCATACGGAAAGCAGCGTTATCACAGCACCGTTGTGAGGCAAAGAATCAAGACCGCCGCAGGCAACAGCAATAACTCTGTGAAGCACGGCAGGGCTTATACCGCTCTCTACGCAGCGCTCCAGGAAGGTGCTGCCGAAGGTCTCAAGCGCAATGCTGACGCCGCCGGAGGCGGAGCCTGTAACACCCGCAAGCGCAGATGAAGCTATCGCGCCGCCTATAAGCGGGTTGGAAACGACAGTAACAAGCGCCGTCGACATGAGGGTAAAGCCTGCGAGAGTTTTGATCACATTGCCATAGCCGACCTCAGACGCGGTATTCATTATGGCAAGGAAAGAGCCCTGCACACCCTCTTTGAGGCACGCGAGTACACCGCCCGAAAAACGCTTATAATTAAACGCAATGGCAATAATTATACCTACAATAAGAGCAAGGATAAGCGACCAGCTGCCTTTGACTGCCGACAGCGATGTGCCGTATGTGTCAAGGTAGGTGCCGTCGTAATGAGAAAATACAAATTTGGAAAATATATAATTGCCTGCGATAACTACTACTATCGGAAGCATAGCAACGCCAAAGGACGGCAGGTCGTTCTCGTCTGCGAGCGAGCTTAATGTATCATCGTGATCTCCGTATCCCTCGCCGGCCGCGCGCGCCTTTTTAAGACGGCTCTCAAGCCACAGCATACCAAGACCGAACATGATCGCGGCGGCAATAATACCGAGTACAGGCGCAGCAAAAGCATCGGTCCCAAGATACTTCATAGGGATGGCATTCTGTATCTGCGGACTGCCGGGTATGGCGGTCATTGTAAAGGTGAATGCTCCGAGCGCGATCGCCCCAGGCAGCAGTCTCTTCGGAATGTCTGCCGCTCTGAAAAGCGCGACGCCTATCGGATATATCGCAAATACGGCGACAAAGAGCGACACTCCGCCGTATGTGATCACCGCGCAGGCAAGAACTACGGCAAGTATCTCCTTACCTTTGCCGGCTTTGCTCGAGATAAAAGAAGCTATGGATTTTGCGCTTCCGACCTCATCCATGATCTTACCGAAAAGGGCCCCTAAAAGGAAAATCGGGAAATAACTTTTCACATAGCCGCCCAAGGACTTCATAAAGACCTCAGTATAGGTTGCAAGCACATGTGCGCCGCCTCCTCCCAGGGCCGTAAACGCCACCGCAAACACCGCGAGCAGAGGCGCCACCAAAATGACCGACCATCCCTTATAGGCAAGATATATAAGCAGTCCAAGGGACAGAATAATACCGATTACACCGATCATAATCAATTTCTCCTAATCAAAAACTTAAATCTTATATCAGCGAATTAACTTTTAATGTTTCTATGAATCAAACGAAAGTCCCATGCGTTCAGGATAAAAAATTCGCTTATCCATTTCGCAAACATTCTTTACTACCGGCTTAAACGCCATATGTGCAAGCACATCCCTCTCAAGATCGATCCCGGGAGCAAGCTCAACAAGCTCAAGTCCCTCGCTGCTCAATTTGAACACCGCCCTCTCGGTGACATACAGCACAGGCTGCTTTATGCGCGCCGCGTAAGTCCCGCTGAAGGTTATCTGCTCAACACGCTCAAGGAATTTGCATACTTTACCCTCCTGCAAGATCTTCAATTTTCCGTCCTGAACGGCCACCTTAAGGCCTCCTGCCGTAAATGTTCCGCAGTAGACAAGCTTTTTTGCGTTTTGCGTAATATTGATAAAACCGCCGCAGCCGGCAATACGGG
>JBHCAF010000063.1:0-10324 GCA_041798185.1 Bacillota bacterium | reverse complement strand
TGATGATATAGAGGGGGCTTTGAGGTTTTCATTTTGCGATGAAAACACTCCCGAGCAGATGGACAGACTTATAAATATACTTTTTGATATAGTGGGAAGGCACCGCGCTCTTATGAGCCGTGCTCCGTCGGCGCGAAAGACGCGTTGACAGGATATTGCGTTTGTGATCGGAAAAAGTGATCGATATGAAAACATTTATAGTACGCTGCGGCGAGACTGCGCTTAAGGGGCAGAACAAGCCCTATTTTGAGCGCCTGCTTGTGCAGCGGATAAAGAAGTATACCAAAAGCATAGACGGGGTCTCCGTTGAAAGACTTGACGGGCTTATCTTCGTGCGCACTCCCGACGGGACTGACAGCGATGATATCATAAAGAGGGTCGGAAGAGTCTTCGGCGTAGATTCTATTTCCCCAGCGGCGGAAATAGATATAGGAGCGATGGATCCCGACGAGGTGATAAGCGCAGTGGGAGAAGCCGCCGTCGGCATGATGCTTGAGCTTATCGAAAAGAGAAATATAAAAAGCTTTAAGCTCGAGGCAAGAAGAGCCGATAAGAATTTTCCTGTCGAGTCGCCTCAGATAGCAAGAAGAATAGGCGCCGCCGTGCTGAAGGGCTGCAAGGTCTTGTCGGTAGATGTGCATGAGCCGGACTGCCGCCTGTTCGTCAATATAAGAAGAGGCTATGCTTATGTTTACGAACAGAAGATCTCCGGCTGCGGGGGGCTTCCGCTCGGAAGCAACGGCAGGGGTCTGGTGCTGCTTTCGGGCGGCATAGATTCTCCGGTCGCGGCGTTTATGATGTCTCACCGGGGAATGTTCATCGACGCGGTTCATTTCCATTCGTATCCTTATACTTCGGAAAGGGCCTATGAAAAGGTGCGCGAGCTTGCCGGCATATTGACCATGTATACGGGAACTATCAATATGTATTCGATAAATCTTCTCCCTATACAAGAGCAGATAGTCGCGAACTGCCCCGAGGATCAGACTACCATACTTGTGCGGCGTTTTATGATGCGCTGCGCCGAAAAGATCGCGGAAAAGCAGGGCGCTATGATGCTTATCACTGGCGAGTCTTTGGGCCAGGTGGCAAGTCAGACCGCCGAGGCGCTCGTTGTCACTGATAGTACGGTAAGCATGCCTGTCATGCGGCCTCTTATCGCAATGGATAAAACGGAAATAATGCGTATGGCAAAGGAGATAGGAACATTTGAAAAGTCGATAGAGCCGTATGAGGACTGCTGCACGGTATTTTTGCCGAAGCATCCGGTGACAAAGCCGAAGCTTTCAAAAATACTTGAATCAGAGGCAAGGCTTGATGTCGAGTCTTTGGTGAACGACGCGCTTGCCGCCGCGACTCTCGATGTAATATGTCAGGAGCTTGACTGAAATGATCGGTATACTTCATTATATAGGGCCTGTCGTAATAGGCGGCGTTATAGGTTATATCACCAATTACATAGCGATACGAATGCTGTTTCAGCCCTATGAGGCCAAGTATATAGGGAAATGGCAGATCCCCTTTACGCCCGGAATAATACCGCGGCGAAAGGACGCCTTCGCCGAGGCTCTCGGAGCCGCGGTCTTCGAAAAGTTTTTCAACTGGGACGATCTTGAGCTCGTATTTCTTTCCGACGCTTTTTGCTCTCAGGTCTGCACTCAGATAACGGAAAGTCTCAGGGGGCAGAAGGACTACAGGCAGGCGGCCGATATGATAGAAGAAATGCCCGAGACGGTAAGGAAGAAGCTCGAGGATACCGTTGTTGATTACGCCTATCATACTCTGATACGCTCCGGCTACGGCGGTCTCGCGAGGCAGATCCCGCCTATGCTGCGCGACATGATAGCGAAAAAGCAGATAGATATTTCGCAGCTAAACGCCGCGCATATACTGGAGCTGGTATTCGCGGACGACGACAGCGCGCTTCATGGCTTTCTTCGCAAAATATATATGAAGTTCATGCGTGAAAATGTCAGACCCATAGTTGAGAGCATAGATATAGTGACCCAGATTACCGGAAAAATGAAGCTCATGAGCTCAAAGGAGGTCGAGGGGCTTGCGCTGGCTTTTTGCGCAAGGGAGCTAAAAATGGTCATCTGGTTCGGGGCCTTTCTCGGGGCGCTGATAGGTGCTATAAATATATTTATATAGAGCGGTTATGGAAGCGGCGAAAAACTGTTTTGCCGTTTAAAACGGGAGGCGGGAGCCTTGAGGGCTCCTGCCTCCTTTTTTGATCAAGCCGCTTATTTCGGCGCGTATTTTCCCTCTGCAATTACTTTTTTCCTGATATTTCCGTTTTGTCTTCGGGCGGCCGTTTCCGGCTGAAGGACTTCGGCCCGGCGCTCAAATTTTACGGTATTGTTACAAAAAATACAATCGTATCGCCCTCAGTTATGGTACAATTATAGTGCTATTATTATTGAATGGTTTACTTAGGAAAGGAGTGTCGCCATGAGTAATATTACAGACGAAAAGTACGAACGCTTTAAGACTAATCTCGAAGCCGTGAACGGCAAGTGCGAGCGTACGACAAAGGCGGAACTCGGCAAGAGACTTGCCGACTTGTTCACTGCCCAGGGGCTCAAAGACAGCTGTGTCAATGAGACTCCGTTTTTGAAAGAGCTTGGTGTTGTTGACGCCTTAAAGGGCGCCGGTGTTGAGGTTTACACCGACCACATCAGACTTCACGCAGAGACCGCGCAGGGCGGTATTTCCGAAGTGCACGGTGGGATCGCCGAACTCGGTTCCATGATGCAGCTTTCGGATGAAGTCGACGGAAGACTTGTTGCAATCATGTCTGAAGATTTCTTCGGTATTCTTCCGGCTTCCACTATCGTTGAAACATACGACGATATGTTCGACAAGCTTGACGCTATGGGAACTGATATCCCCGGTTATGTGGGCTTCATTACAGGCCCCAGCCGTACAGCCGATATCGAGTGCGTAGGCACGGTAGGTGTCCACGGCCCGCTCAGAGCTACCTGCATAGTTGTTGAAGACGCGTAAAGTAGGGAAGGAGGAAATACATTATGCCTAGTGATCAGTTAAAATTTGAAATTGACAAGGCCTTAGCCAATACTACTCTGGCAAGGACTCTCGGTACTTTCTGCTCTACATATCCTGAGGGAAGACTCAACTCTTATAAGGGTGTTGACTTTGAGGCGGAGCGCGAGGGCGTTAAGAAGGTAAAGGGATATGCAGCAGAGCATATCGACGAAATGATCGCGGACTTTACCAAGAATGCTACCGCAAGAGGTGCCGTGGTTCATGTTGCTAAGAGCAAGGAAGATGCCACTGAATGGGTCCGCAGCGTTGTTAAGGAAAACAATGTCAAGACTATCATAAAGTCGAAGTCGATGGCGTCTGAAGAGATCCACATGAACAAGGTCCTCGGAGAGGACGGTGTTCTTGTTCAGGAAACAGACCTCGGAGAATTCATAATAGCGCTTGAGGGAAATACTCCGGTGCATATGGTAATGCCGGCGCTGCATCTTAACAAAGAGCAGGTAGCGGATCTGTTTACCGATTATACAAAAGAAAAGAACGAACCTATCATTGCCGAGGAGGTAAAGACCGCCCGTAAGGTGATGAGACAGAAGTTCGTAACTGCCGAGATGGGCGTTTCCGGCGCCAATGTCGCTGTTGCGGATACAGGTACCGTATTTACGATGACCAACGAGGGTAACGGCCGTATGGTAGGTACTCTTCCCAAGATACATCTTTATGTATTCGGTATCGAAAAGTTCGTTAAAACCGTAGGCGACGCAAGATATATATTCAAGGTTCTTCCGCGTAACGGAACGAAGCAGAGATTGACTGCGTATCTTTCGCTTTATACCGGCGCTACCGAGGTGGTAAGCGATAAGGAAGCCGACACAAAGGAAAAGAAGAAATTCTATGTTCTTATCATAGACGATCCCGGAAGAAGACAGATACTCGCAGAGCCGGAATTCAGAGAAATTTATCAGTGCATACGCTGCGGCGCTTGCCTTGATGTCTGTCCTGCATTTGCTCTCGTAGGCGGCCATGTATTCGGTTCCAATGTATATACAGGCGGTATCGGTACTATGCTTACGCACTTCCTCGTAAACGAGGGAAGAGCTGCAGAGATCCAGAATATATGTCTTCAGTGCGGACGCTGCAACGAGGTTTGCGGCGGCGGTCTTCCTATTAAGGAAATGATAATGAAGCTCCGTCAGGAGAATGTGAAGAAGAATCCGAGCAATATTCCGAAATTCGCATTTGACGCCGTAAATGACAGACATCTCTTCCACAGCATGCTCAGGATCGCATCTGTCGCTCAGGACATGCTTCTTGACAAGGAATCTCAGAGAATCAGACATCTGCCGCTGTTCCTCTCCGGAATGACGGACGGAAAGAGCTTCCCGAACATAGCGAGAGTTCCTTTCAGAGATATATTCCCGACTATCAAGCAGGATGTTCCCAATCCCAAGGGAAAGATAGCCCTGTTCGCAGGCTGCCTGCTCGATTTCGTGTACACCGATATGGCTCTTGCAGTGATCAAGGACCTCAACTCCGTAGGTTATATCGTAGAAATGCCTATGGAACAGGGCTGCTGCGGCTGCCCGGCCGAGTCTTTGGGCGATGTTGAGGCTGCTGCTATTTCAGCTGAAATGAATACGGCCGCAATGCATGTGGACGACTATGATTACATAGTATCGGCATGCCCGTCCTGCACACATCAGCTCCACCTCTATGCTGATCGCATACCTGAGGGTTCAGATCTTCACAGACAGGCTGAGGCTATAAAGGAAAAGACTATGGACTTCGCCAAGCTTTTCTATATGCTCGACGGAGCACAGGAATTAGGCGACGGAAAGCCCTGCAAGATAACTTACCACGACTCCTGCCACATGAAGAGAGAAATGGGAGTTTACAAAGAACAAAGAGAGCTCCTTGCTAATACAAAGGGTGTTGAGATCGTAGAAATGAAAGACTGCGACAACTGCTGCGGATTCGGCGGCGCTTATATGGCGCTCTTCCCCGAGATCTCCAAGGAGATCCTCGAAAAGAAAATGACGAACATCGCGGCTACAGGCGCGGATTGCGTTGCGGTTGACTGCCCGGGCTGCCTCATGCAGATCGAGGGCGGCGCGGATGCACGCGGCATGAAGATTGATGTTAAACACACCGCAAATATTATCGCTGAAAAGAGAGGACTTCTTTAATCTTGGGTTGTATGGCTGACTTGACTAAGGTCAAATATTATATGCATCTTATTGCAAGTCATCCTTACGCGGGTACTCCTGCCGGTCAGGTTTTGGACGAAACTCTTAATACCGACGGCAAGATGCTGCGCGCAAGTCTGGTGCTTCATGCAGGTGCATTCGGCCCGGATTTTGAGACAAAAAAAGATCGTTTGGAAATGCTGGCCGCTATGGTAGAGCTTACTCATCTGGCTTCGCTCGTGCACGATGATATCGTGGATGAGGCGGATTTCAGAAGGGGCAGGCAGTCCATACAGAGCAAGTACAGTAAAGACGCTGCCGTCTACGCGGGTGACTTCCTTATCACAAGGGTCAACTACTATGAGGCGAAAGAGCGTCTTAACGAGGCTTCCGCGGTGCTTTCAAAAACAATTGAGCGCATGTGCGCGGGTGAGATAGCTCAGGCGCTTTGCAGGTACAAAGAGACTACAAGCATAGCCGAGTATATGAGCAATATAACGGGTAAAACCGTTGAGTTGTTCAAGGCCGCCTGCCGCATAGGAGCTCAGGAAGCCGGAGCGGACGAGGAGCTGACGGATAAGCTTGAGGCCTTCGGAGAAAACCTGGGCATAATGTTCCAGCTCAGAGACGACCTGCTCGACTTTACTTCAAGCAAAGCCGAAACAGGTAAATCAGCTCACATGGATTTCAGGGAGGGCATATATACTATGCCGGTGCTCTGCGCCTTAAAGGCTGACGGCTCGGGCAAGCTGCTCGCTATGGTCAGGAAAAACGCGATCGAAAGTCTCTCGGATAAAGAAATCTCGGAAACAGAACAAATGGTAGTGGATCTCGGTGGGGTAGAAGCCACGGTACGGGAGATCAGATGCTGCCATTCAAAGATAGAAGGGCTGCTTGAGGCATTGCCTCATAGCCCGTCCAAGTCTCTTTTAAGTGAACTTGTAAGCAAACTTGTAATATAGTTTCTTACAGCTACGGTATAAGTACTATTGTCAAGGAGGACAATGATATGAGTGAAGAAAAGTTTGACGTCATCGTTGTCGGTGGCGGACTCGCTGGACTCACTGCAGCCTATGAACTCGCCAATGCAGGCTATGAAACGCTTGTGGTTGAGCGCGGCGATTACTGCGGTGCGAAAAATATGACAGGCGGCCGTCTTTACGGTCACAGCCTTGAAAAGGTTATTCCCGGTTTTGCGGATGAAGCTCCTATAGAAAGAAAGATCGTTAAGGAGAATATAGCTCTTCTCAATGCCGAGGGCGGTATGCAGATAGCTTACAGAAGCCCGAAGCTTGCCGAGGGAGCTAATGCTTCCTACGCTGTTTTGAGAGGCAAATTCGACCAGTGGCTCGCTGCAAAGGCTGAGGAAGCCGGCGCAATGATGGTAACGGGCATAAGAGTCGACAAGCTCATCGAGCAGGACGGCAAGGTCGTCGGCATAGATGCCGGCGGCGAAGAGATGTATGCCGATATCGTTATACTCGCGGACGGCGTAAACTCACTGCTTGCTCAGCAGATAGGGATGAAGAAGGAAATAGAGCCCCACGAAGTGGCGGTCGGCGCCAAGGAAGTATGGAAGCTCAGCGAAGAGATCATAAACGAGCGCTTCGGCGTTGAAAGCGGAGAGGGCGCGGCTATACTCTGCGCCGGCGATCCTACAGACGGAAGCCTTGGCGGCGGATTCATCTATACAAACAAGGATACAGTATCCGTAGGTATAGTAACGACTCTTTCCGATATCGGAAGAACCGAGCTTTCCGTGCCCAAAATGGTTGAGAGGTTCCACAATCATCCGATGGTCGAGCCGTACATCAAGGGCGGCGAGCTTATCGAGTATTCAGGTCATCTCGTTACCGAGGCGGGCTGGAGCATGATCCCCGAGCTTTACAGAGACGGCGTTCTTGTTACAGGCGACGCTGCGGCCTTTGTTATAAACCTCGGCTACACCGTTCGCGGCATGGACTTTGCCATTGAATCGGGCAGACTCGCGGCAGAGGCTGTAAAGAGAGCTAAAGCTGTTGATGATTATTCGGCAGACACCCTTTCCTATTATAAAAAGCTTCTCGAAGAAAGCTTCGTATTCCGTGATATGAAGAAGTTCTCCGCGTTCCCGGCTATCCTTGAAGAGCACATGATCTTCAACGAGCTTCCCGCGTTCGTGGGCGATGTGTTCGACAGAATGATGGTTGTAAACAGCGAACCGAGCGGCGATCTGGTAGTAGGTATCGCAAACGATTTCTGCGGCAGATTCACCATGGCAGGCATTGCAGCCTTTGTCGGAAAGTTAATGGAGGTACGCTAAAATGATGAAAAAAATGACTATAGATGACAAGCTCGGTCTTGATATATATAACACAGACGAGCATGAGTCGCATATCGATGTGGATCTTGAATCCACCGATGAGGCCGAGATCATGAAATTAGTCCTCGCTTGCCCGGCAGAATGCTATAAATTTGTTGACGGCAAGTTCTCATTCAGCCATCTGGGCTGCCTTGAGTGCGGAACCTGCAGAGTTCTTTCTCATGATAAGCTTATAAAAGCATGGAATCATCCTATGGGAACCATAGGCGTGAGCTTCCGTCAGGGCTGATCATAAATTCAAAAGCGCCCGCCTCGTTTATCGGGGCGGGCGCTTTTTATATGCTTTTAACAAAGCTCTATCTTGCCTTGTGCGAGTCTTTTGCCCAGCCTGTGAGCTTTTCTTCTATGATGTACAGTATCGCGTAGAGCATGAGGCCGAGCAGACTCATTGCGAGTATGCCGGCGAACATACGGTCATAGCTTCTTCGTGACATCATATCGGATATATAATATCCAAGACCGTCAAGACTGGCGAAGCTCTCTGCAAAAAACAGTATCGCGATCGCTGTTCCGGTGCCGACACGAAGCGAGCTTAGAGCCTGCGGAACGCAGAGCGGCAGGACGATATTCGTAATGATGCCGGCGTTGCTCATGCCAAGCGCCCTCGCAGAATAAATATATTCGTCTTCAAGCTGCTTAGCCGCGTCTCGCACGACTATCAGAAGCTGAAAAAAGAGCACCAGACTTATCAAAAAGATCTTCGGAAAATCGCCGAGCCCGAAAAGCACCACTATCACCGGCAGAAAAACCACCTTCGGTATGGGATAGAGTATATAGCTTGCGGGGGTCAGCAGTCTGTCGACTTTTTTACTGCGTCCCATTATTATGCCGCAGGGCAGAGCAAGCGCGAAGCTCGCGAAAAGCGCGGCGCCGGTTCTGTAAAGGCTCACAAGACCGTGTTTTAGAAGCGGTCCTTTCGCGAGCTCCCCGAAAAATGCCCGAAAGCACGGCGCCGGAGCGGGTATAAAGGGCTTTGCCATGAGCATCGCGAAAATCTGCCAGCAAAGAATTATCGCTGCAGCCGCAATGAGAAGTGAAATTATCCTGCGCTTCAGTTCCTTCAACGCTCGTATACCATGTCTGAATATGAGTAGGCCTGTTCAAGCAGAGCCTTTTCCACCATCCAGTTCATCGTGTCTTCTATTATCTCTTCCGAGGGAAGCGATCCGGGCGTGTAAGACGGAGTGCGGTAGCTTTCAAAGATCAGCTCAGGAACCGAGGTGAATTCTTTGATAGCCTGCCGCACATCTTCCTTATCGGGATTGGCGTTTATGTATTCCATAGCCTCGAAATAAGCGGCGAGACATTTTTCTATTTCCGAGCTTTTCTCATCGAGCGATTTTTGGCTGAAGAGCACTATGCTCTGGCTGAGATTTACTTCCGATTTTGTATCGTCATATACGCATACCGCTCCGTTCATAACGGCAAGGCTCGCGAGCGGGTCGGGAAGCAGAGCCGCCTGTACCTGTCCGTTGAGCAGGGCCTCAAGCCTCAGCGCGAGCGATGGTATATTCGTTGATTTTATCTGATCTTCGGCTGTGCCCGCCATCAGCTGTATTCTGTCTGACAGATAGTGGACTATTGTGTTGTTGCCGACAGCGACTTCTACATTCGCCAGATCGCGCAGCTCTTTTATGCCGCTTTGCGGCGAGGCGAGAAGGGCGAAGCGGCCCTCCGAGCTTTCGGCTCCGAGCGCGACGCAGACTATTTTAGCGTCGGTGCCGCCTTTTTTGATAAGAGCCGCAACTATCAGATCGGTCATATCTCCGTCAAGCTCTCCGGCCGCAAAAGCCGCCTCTTTATCCGCGGCCGAGCCGAAGGGATAAAGCTCGACCTTTACGCCGTGCTTTTCATAAAGTCCCATTTTTTCTGCAAGAAAAAACGGAAGGCTGTCGTCTATTGAAAGAAGCCCTATTTTTAACGATCTCTCGTCGGATATCTTGTCCTTACATGAATAAAGTCCCGGTATCATTACAAGAATCAACAAAACAAGCAGCAATTTTTTGATTTTCATTTGAACCCCCTGTGCAGGCAACATGCCCCCATCATCATAGCCTTAAGCTCTACCGACTTAAAGCCGCTTTCCTCAAACAGAGCCTTGAGCTCTTCGGCCTTCAGAAAAAGCTCGGTTGAATCCGCGAGCCATCTGTATTCCGCTCGGTGCTTTTTCCGTCCTCCTATCAATGGCATCAGGCCCTTGAAATATATACTGTAGAAAATTTTTATCAAAGCGTTTTCCGGAACAAATGAATCGAGACAGGCCGCGCAGCCTCCCGTTTTCAGAACTCGCCTTATTTCGGCGAGAACTCTTGCATAATCGGGAGTGTTTCTCAGACCGAAGCTTATACAGACTCCGTCAAAGCTCTCATCATCAAACGGCAGCTGCGTGGCGTTGCCCTCGAGCCATTTTATGCCTTCGGGACATTTTTGCGCCGCTATCTCAAGCATTGCCGGCGAAAAATCGAGCCCTGTCAGTTCAAAGTCCGGCGCGCGTTTTTTTATTCCTATAGCTATATCCCCTGTGCCGCAGCAGAGATCAAGTATTTTTACGGTATCTTTATCGTCTTCTGCTTTGCGGAATGAAGACGGATCGCTGAACAGCTTTATTAGCTCGTTTTTCCATTTTTTTTCCATTCCCAGAGATATTCGCGTGTTTGCAAGGTCATATCCTTCGGATATGGCATTGAACAGCTCGTATACTTTTTTTTCTTTTTCCTGCGGATCCACCGCTTTACCTCCGTTGCTTGTTTTATTTGTTCCGTATTTTCGCGCC
>JBHCAF010000062.1:0-5880 GCA_041798185.1 Bacillota bacterium | reverse complement strand
CCTCCTTTGTGGCATACAGGCTCGCCTTTATCCTGACGGACTCTCTTGAGAGCTTTACGCCGTAGACTCTGTTGCCGTCTGAACCGATGGCGATGAGCCCCACATCGGCGCTCACAGCCTCGTCTTCTTTCATAGAAGAGGCATCGATGGTGGCCTGAACATCGGACACCGCGTCAACGAGGCTTTTCGCGCCGCTTACAATCAGCGTGCTGCTGTCGACCTCGATAGCTCCGAGCTCATGCCCCTCGGGGACATTGGCCGTGAATATTTTGAGATTCTTCTCGACCGCGACCGCGGTATCTACATAGATCTGAATATTCTGAGTCCTTATCTCGTTTACGGTAAGATTGCTCGGGGCTTTTACCTCGACCGTTATATAATTCTGACCCTTGTGAAGATCGGATACATCAGCTATCGCTATGAAATCCTCGGCGGAGGCGCCGTTGACATTGGAGCGGTTCCCTCCGACGACTATATCTACCGTATATTCGCCGGAGCCTGCTATGGCAAGCCCCGCAGACTGCATTATTTCCGAATTTACAAGCCGCACCGGAACGGATTTCACGATGCCGCTCGTCACCGGATCAAGAACGCTTATGACATAGACCCAGATCGCGATACCCGCAATGATTGAAATAAGCTTTTCCGCAACTCTTCTGTTATTCATCGCTTTCCTCCTTTACGGGCTTGCCTTTACCGAAGACATGCTCAAAAAGGCGGCGGCTGTCCATGCGCCTTGCAGGAGCTTCCATATAATGATTCAAGAGAGTCTTCTCAACGCTTTTTATATCAAGAAATCTCGAAAGCCGGCCGTCCTCCACAGAGGATATTATTCCGGTCTCCTCGGAAACCACAAAGACCAGAGCGTCCGACTGCTCCGTAATGCCTATCGCGGCTCTGTGTCTGGTTCCGAGGTCCTTGCTGAGATTGGGATTTTCGCTTAGAGGCAGCATGCAGGCCGCCGCGTAAAGTCTTTCGCCGCGTATTATCACCGCGCCGTCGTGAAGAGGCGAGCCGACATAAAAGATGTTTTCTATCAGCTCCTCGCTGAGCTGCGCGTCAAGAATAGTGCCGGTGTCGGCTATATCCTGAAGCGCCGTTTCTCTTTCTATCACTATCAAGGCTCCCTCGGGCTTTGATGAGAAATAAGATATGGCCTTTGACAGCACATCGGCAGACACTGTCGGAGTTATAGCTCTGTCGGCGGTCAGCTGCTTAAAGGAAAAGCGGCCGCGCCCGAGGTATTCAAGACCTCTTCTGAGCTCCGGCTGAAAAACTATGATAAGGGCGATGAGCCCTATGTTGAGTATCTTTTCAAGGAGCCAGTTCAGGGCATACAAATGCAGAGCCCCCGAAAGCATAAACACCAACACGAGTATGAGTATACCCTTGGCAAGCTGTTCGGCACGGGAGCTCCTTATAAAGCCCAGGACCTTATAAAAGATATAAGAGATTATGGCTATATCGATGACATCGGTAAAGCTCAGCCCCGCTGTGATCGCGCTTATATACTGGCTCATTTTTCGCCTTTCTGAAAATACACTTCATTTTACAATAATTGCATAAAAAAAGCGAGCCGAAGGGCTCGCTTTGTAAACGAAATGTTATTCGAATTCGGGATATATCCGGATTAAATCCGGACTGTACGCCTATTCGGTTTCAAGCAATCCGTAGGTGCCCGCGTCTCCGCGCTTATATACCACGCAGACCCGTCCGCTTTCCCCGTCTCTGAAAACGAAGAAGCTGTGCTCAAGAAGCTCCATCTGAAGTATGGCCTCGTCGGGGCTCATAGGATTGAGCTTGAAGCTCTTGGTGCGGACTATCCCTATCGGCTCGTCGACAAGCTCGGCGGGCTCTGGGATCTCCTCGAAAATAATATCCTTCTGATCGTGATGTTTTTTGACAAGCTTGGTCTTATACCTCGACATCTGTCTCGCAAGCTTGTCGATAACCTTATCAAGACAGAAATAAATATCATTGCTCGACTCCTCGGCGCGGAAAAGCATACCGGCGGCTCTTATGGTCGCCTCAAGCTTGCACAAGGCGGTCTTTACCTCACTGCACATCACTGTCGCCTCTACCTCTTTGTTGAAGTATTTGTCCAGTTTTCCGAGCTTGTTTTCAATGGCAGCCTTTAATTTGTCACTTGGATTGAAGTTTTTACTTGTTATAGTGATTATCATAAACAGGCCTCCTTCCTTATGATTTTATTATACACTATCCCGGCTCGTTACGGACTCATTTTTCCTCATAATTCACGGCGGCAAAGCTCAGGACCCTGACCGGACCGCTGCCTGCCGCGATAAGCGCCGAAGCGCAGCTCTCGGCCGTTGAGCCTGTCGTTATCACATCGTCGACCAGCACTATGCCCCGCCCTTTAAGCTCTGACACCCTTTTTTCATTGATCGAGATCGCGCCGTCAAGCAGGTGCCTTCTGTCAGCTCCCCTTGCCGTACGCATGGCAGGGCCCGCCTCGGTCTTTATCAGCGCGTCGGGAATAAAAGACCGCCCCGCAGCGCGGGCGGCATACTTGGCGAGCAGAGCCGCCTGATTGTAGCCTCTGAGCCTTTCCTTTGCCCTGTGCATAGGCACGGGAACAAAAATCTCTGACGCAAAGCCGGAAAAAAACTCCGAAAGAGCTTCCGCGCCGTTTGCAAGATAGAGCTCGCCCATAAGCCTGCCCAGTCCGCGAGCCATATAGCTTTTGCGCGAAAATTTAAGAGCGTATATCATACGCTTCGAATAGAAATCGTATTCCGCGAGACTCATTACCCCGCAAAAGGAAAAGCGGGCGGCGCGGCGGCCGAAAGGATCCCCGGCGCACCATTTCAGCTTTGAAACGCAGTCATCGCAAAGCCCGTGCAGCCGGCTCTTATGCAGCATATCTCCGCAGCACATGCAATAAAGCCCCGACGGAAATACGAGCTCAAGAGCTTCGTTTATCACAGCCCTACCGTTCATCGGCAAACTCCCAAAGCGCTCTCAGGCGCGGCGCGAGACCGGAATTCCTGCGTTCGGCATTATTATTGTCGACCATAGCGTTCACTATTTCGCGTCTGCCGACCAGCACCAGCAGCTCCTTGGCTCTGGTCACCGCGGTATAAAGAAGATTTCTTGTTGCCAGCACTCTCGGAAAACTCGTCTGCGGCATTATCACCACGGGGAACTCCGAGCCCTGGCTCTTATGCACGGTCATGGCAAAGGCCGTCTCTATTTCATCAAGATTAGAGTAATCGTAAACCGCCAGCCTGTCGTTATCGAAAAGCACGCTCACCGTACCTGCCTCGTTGTCGACAGAGCGTATCACTCCGATATCGCCGTTGAAAACGCCGCGCCCCGTCTCAAAATCGGAAAGACTCTTCCACTCAAGCTCATAATCGTTCCTGTTCTGCATGACCTTATCGCCGCTGCGGTAAATGTAAGAGCCGAAGCGCTTTTCCGTCTTTCCGGGGGCCGGCGGGTTCAGCACCTCCTGAAGAGCCTTGTTGAGCTCTATGCTTCCGAGCATACCCTTTCTTGCCGGAGTCAGCACCTGTATATTCGAGACCGCGTCCTCTCCGGTATAGGCGGGCAGCCGCTTGACGCACAGCTCTTTTATCGTTTCAAGTATTTCGCTGTCGCTTCGCCGCTGCAGCATAAAGGCGTCTCCCGACTTTTCATTGAAGCTGGGATATTCACCCCTGTTTATCATATGGGCGTTCACCACTATCAGGCTTTCCTCCGCCTGCCTGAATATCTCGCTCAGCCGCATAGAACGGACTCCGCCGTTTTGCATATCCTTGAGCACATTTCCCGCGCCAACAGGCGGCAGCTGGTCGGCATCGCCGACGAGAATGAGCCGGCTGCCGGGCTTTACCGCAGAAAGCAGCCCGTCCATGAGCAATATATCGACCATGGACATCTCGTCTATTATTATGCAGTCATAGTCAAGAGGGTTTTCTTCGCAGCGCCTGAAGTACATGCTCTCGCCGTCATCCGCGTACTGATATTCAAGCAGTCTGTGCAGCGTCGACGCGGGCTGAGCCGCAGCCTCCTCCATGCGCTTTGCCGCCCTGCCCGTAGGCGCAGCCAAAGCAGTCCTTACGCCGCAGGCGTTCAGTATATAAAGTATCGTATTTATTATTGTCGTTTTCCCTGTCCCGGGGCCGCCGGTTATTATTGAAACGCCGCTTTGCAAAGCTGAAATGACGGTTTTTTTCTGCAGCTCGGAAAGCTCTATTCCGCTTTCCTTTTCATTCGCGGCTATGAGCCTTGAATAATCGGCGGCAAGAGGCGTCGGGCTTTCATTGCAGAGCCTGAACAAAAGCGAGGCCACATGGCGCTCGGCTCTGAAATAATAATTGAGCATAACGATATCAAGGCCCTCGAGCCTGTCAGCGGACAGTCTCCCGTCCATTATCATATTGTAAAGCTCGGCCGATACCTCCTCGCGGCTCAGGTCGAGAAGCTCCGCGGCACGCTCGCAAAGCTCGGCCCTTGCCAGATAGCAGTCCCCCGAAAACGCCGCCTGAGTGATGACATACATTATTCCGCTCGCTATACGATAGACGGAATCCTTCGCAAAGCCCATTTTCTCCGCTATCGCGTCGGCCTTTGCAAAGCCCATGGCTCTGAACTCCGAAATAAGCCTGTAAGGGTTTTCCTTCAGCACGGCAAAAGTCCCCGCCCCGTATCGCTTATAAAGCTTGATACATACAGCGGGCGAGATGTCAAAGGCTGAAAGACGGATCATCAGCTCGGCGAATTCTGTCTGCTGTGCATAGCTTTCGGCTATCTGTTCAGCCTTGAGAGCGCCTATGCCCCTTATTTCCCGGAGCCTGTCAGGCTCTTCTCTTATTATCTTCAGAGAATCCGCCCCGAAGCGCCTTACTATCTCGCGGGCGGTGACTCCGCCGACACCTTTTATGCAGCCCGAAGAGAGGAAGGCCAGTATGCCCTCCTCTGTGCTCGGTTCATTTTCAATAAAGCTTGAAAAGGCGAACTGCTCTCCGTATTTCGGGTGCAGAGTCCATTCGCCGGTAAGAAGATATTCCCGCCCTGTACGGGGCTCGGGAAGAGCGCCTGTCGCGACAAACTGCTCGCTGTCATTCTCGAAAAGCGCTATCGTGTAGAAATTTTTATCGTTATAAAAGACTATCTCAGAAAGCCTTACGCTTTTTTCCTCTTTCATCACTCCTGCTTTTTGAAGCTCGGCTTGTAAAGCATTCTCCCGTCAAGAGTCCTGACCCTTTCAGAGAAGCTGCCCTCAGCCACGCCCGAAAGATTATCCTCAAAGTCAAAAATTTTCGCGTCCACTATATCAAGATAGTGAAGAAGCTCCGCCTCGGGGAACATAGGTCTCACGGGGCTGCCGTATTCGGGCTCGTAATGATGAGAAAGTATCATATGCTCGAGCATGACGGTCTTCTCCGCGGAAAGCCCTGTCTGCTTCGCCATCTCGGCAATCTTGTTCACACCGAGAACTATATGCCCCAGCATTTTGCCCTCGAAGCTGTAGCCGGGAGACACCCCGAGCTCGTTCGAGAGTATTTCGGTGAGCTTTTCCATATCGTGCAGTATCACCCCGCAAAGCACCCAGTCTCTGTCGAGCTTGGTATAGACCTCGCAGGCCCTTTCTCCGAGCATGAGCATACGCTTTATATGATACAAAAGCCCCGCCTGCTCCGCATGATGGTTTCTCATGGCGCCGGGATAATACATGAGCTTTTCCCTGTTTTCCGTCAGAAACATCAGAGCCATAGCCCGCAGGCCCTCATCTCCTATGCCCTCGGCCCTTTCGAGTATATACGCGTACATATCCTCGGCTCTTTCCGGGGCGGCCTTGATATAATCGCTCATATCAAGCTTGTCCTCTTTCTGAGCCTTTCGTATGCGGCTTAT
>JBHCAF010000061.1:0-2621 GCA_041798185.1 Bacillota bacterium | reverse complement strand
ATACTTTAATAGGGCTTTTGTATATTCCTTTTATGCTGCTTCATGTGGCCATGCTCGAAAGCCGCGTTCATATACTCGGCTGGCTGCCCTGCATAATAGGGCCTATGGTGGATATAGGAGGCTATTTCGGCGGTGTTTATTTCGGAAAGCACAGACTGGCTCCGACGCTTTCGCCTAAAAAAACGGTAGAAGGCGCGGTAGGAGGCTTCATTTTCGGCACGGCTGCCGCGGCGCTCTTCTCGCTGCTGTTTTATAAGGAGCATATACTCTTCTGCGTTGTCATGGGCGTTTTGTGCTCGATTATAGCCGAGCTCGGCGACCTTATAGCCAGCGCTTTCAAGAGGAAAATGGGTATAAAGGATTTCTCGAAATTCATACCCGGTCACGGCGGCGTTTTGGACAGATTCGATTCGCTGATTTTTGTTGCGCCGTTTGTTTATTACTGCACGCTTATATTCATAAAATAGACCGGGGTCGTTTTTATAAAATATACGAATGAAAAGAATTTCAATATTGGGCTCAACAGGCTCCATAGGTACTCAGACACTTGAGGTCATACGAACTCACTCCGAGGATTTTAAGGTCGCGGCCTTGTGCTGCGGTCACAATACGGAGCTTTTCAGGCGGCAGCTCAAAGAGTTTGAGCCCGCCTTTGCCGTTTGTGCCGAGGAAAAGGATTGCCTCGATCTTGCCGCGGAATTTAAGAATATAAGCTTCGACTTCGGTATGCGCGGACTTTGCGCCGCGGCGGAGCTTCCCGAAGCCGATATTGTCGTAAATTCACTTCTCGGCATGATGGGGCTTCGCCCGACTCTTGCGGCTTTGAATGCCGGAAAAAATATAGCCTTCGCAAACAAGGAGACTCTTGTTGCCGGAGGCTCTCTTATAATAAATGCCGCTGCGGAAAACGGCGTGAGCCTGCTTCCCGTGGACAGCGAGCATTCCGCTATCTTTCAGTGTCTTCAGGGCAGCTGTTCAAAAATAAAAAAACTGCTTTTGACTGCGAGCGGAGGCCCGTTCCGGGGCTTCAGCAGGGAGCAGCTGGCTTCTGTTACAAGACAGCAGGCTCTGAAGCATCCGAACTGGAGCATGGGCGCCAAGATAACAGTTGACTCTGCGACCATGATGAACAAAGGACTTGAGATAATCGAGGCAAGTCTGCTCTTCGGAGTAAAGCCTGACGATATAGAGGTTTATGTTCATCCCGAATCTATAATACACAGCGCCGTGGAATTTTGCGACGGCGCCGTTATCGCGCAGCTCGGACTTCCTGATATGAAGCTTCCGATAGCCTACGCTCTCAGTTATCCAAAGCGTATGAGCGAGGTGTCGCGTTCTCTTGATCTTTTTGAGATCGGAGCCCTTCATTTTGAAAGACCCGACACCGGAGTATTCAGATGTCTTGAGCTTGCTCTCTTTGCTATCAATTCGGGGCAGGCGTGGCAGATAGCTATGAATGCCGCAAACGAGGAGGCTGTTGCGGCCTTCCTCAAGGACAGGATAAGCTTTATTCAGATATCCGAGGTGATAGAAGATACTCTTTCTTCGGCTTCGTGGGGCAAGATAAGGGATATAGATTCGGTATTTGAGACAGAGCGCCGGAGCAGGGCTGCCGCGCTGAGCCTTATAGCAAAAATATCCGCCTGAGGATATTTTGCGGATATATTATCCGCGCGCGGTTCTTCCGGAATCGTGCCGGCAGATTATCTGCGTCCGGTGTTGGCATTTTGCTGAGATATTATCCGCGCGCGGTTCTTCCGGAATCGTGCCGGCAGATTATCAGCGCTCGGTGCGGGCATTTTGCGGATATATTGTCCGCGCGCGGTTCTTCCGGAATTCTTGTTAAGAAATCAAAAAAAGGGGAAATAAAATTTGAAGATAATAGGTATACTGGCGGCGCTGCTGCTCTTTGTGCTTCTCATAGCGGTACACGAGGCGGGGCACATGCTGGCCGCGAAATTGTGCGGCGTCAGGGTAAATGAATTTGCCATAGGCATGGGTCCGCTGATATATAAAAAGAAAAAAGGCGAGACGCAGTATTCCGTGAGGGCAGTGCCCATAGGGGGATTCTGCAGACTTGAGGGTGAGGACGAGCTCAGTCAAGATCCGAGAGCCTTTAACAACGCCGCGTGGTGGAAAAAGATAATAATTCTCGCCGCCGGAGCCTTCAACAATATAGTGCTTTGTATCGTTGTCGTATTTCTTGTCTATTTTTACGCCGGATCTCTTACGACCACGCTGGCTTCTGTCAGCCCGGGCGGAGCCGCGGAGCTGGCAGGGATAAGAGCGGGCGACACTATAATCGCGGTAGACGATAAGCCATGCAGCAGCTGGGTCGAGATCGTCAGCGCCATATCGGGCTCTGAAAACGAAAGCATAAAGGTAAGCTATATACCGGCGGGAGCCTCCGCCGAAGACAGCGTCAGCGTCGAGCTGGTGCCCGAATATAACGAAGAGGCGGGTCGAAGAGTCATAGGCATAAGCTCAAAGCTCGTTCATTCGTTCCGGGATGCGGCGGCAGGAGCCGTCGAGACCCCCGCGATGTATTTCGGGGAGCTGAGAGCCTTTTTCGGAAGGCTTTTCACGGGCCGGGCTGAAATGAACGAGGTCTCCGGAGTTGT
>JBHCAF010000060.1:0-8410 GCA_041798185.1 Bacillota bacterium | reverse complement strand
TGGAAGAGCAGGCAGAGCCGGTCGAAACATATATATCTTTTTCCTCGAGCATATGCAAAAGCACCTCGGCTCTGCATCCGGCAAAAGAGACATTCAGTATCGAATCCGCGCCGTCAAGCGGCGAATTGATCTTTACGGTATCGCCGAAATATTCCCGCAGACGCTTTATCAGATAATCACGCACCCTGGGGTCAACAGGTCTCAAAGCCTTTACCGCCTCGCCGAAGCCCGCTATATCGGCAACGGCTTCGGTGCCTGAACGAAATCCGTTTTCCTGCCCTCCGCCCAAAATAAACGGCGGAAGGTGCACGCCCTTTCTTATATAAAGAGCGCCTATGCCCTTAGGGCCATGCACCTTATGCGCGGAAATGCTCATAAAATCAACACCCAGCTCTCTGACATCACAGGGTATCTTGCCGAAGCCCTGTACCGCGTCACTGTGAAAAAGCGCCTTCGGAGCTCTCTTTTTTATTTCGGCCGCGATCTCTGCAAGCGGCATTATGCTGCCGACCTCGTTGTTGACCTGCATTATGCTGACCAGCAATGTATCCTCGTTTAGGGACGCCCTGAGCCTTTCCATATCAAGCCTGCAGCTTCCGTCCACGGGGATATGAACAAGCTCCGCCCCCGCAGAAGCGCAGTATTCGCAGGGTCTCAAAACGGCCGGGAGCTCGACGGCGCTCGTTATGATGCGCCTGCCCTGTTTTCTGCGGCTTTCCCATACTACGCGTATAACGGTATTGTTGCTCTCGCTTCCGCAGGAAGTGAAAAATATTTCTTCGGGAGAAGCGTTGAGGGCTCCTGCTATACTCACGCGGGCCTCCTTGATCAGCTTCTCCGCGCTTAAACCGAGCCTATGCAAAGACGAAGGATTTCCAAAATCCTTCGTCAGCACATTTACCATCTTCTCCGCGACTTCGGGTTTCACCCGAGTTGTCGATGAATTGTCCAGATAAATAAACACAGCTTCTCCTTATTTTGCATAATCAATAGCCCGTGTTTCTCTGATAACATTTACCTTTATCTGACCCGGATACTCAAGCTCGCTTTCTATCTTCTGAGATATTTCGCGCGCGAGAAGCGCCATGGAATCGTCGTTTATCTCGTCGGGCTTTGCGATGATGCGTATTTCCCTGCCCGCCTGTATTGCGTAAGAGCTTTCAACACCCTGCGTCGTGTTCGCTATTTCTTCCAATTTCTGAAGTCTCTTTATGTAAGTATCAAGAGCCTCTCTTCTCGCTCCGGGCCTTGCTGCGGAAAGAGCGTCGGCAGCGGCGATAAGAACGGCCTCGGGGCTCTTTGCCTCATAATCGCCGTGATGCGCCGCCATGGCGTCTATTACAGCTTCGCTTTCCTTGTACTTCCTGAGCACCTCTATTCCGAGATCGACATGGGTGCCCTGCTGTTCATGATCGAGCGCCTTGCCTATATCGTGAAGAAGACCCGCTCGCTTGGCAAGCTTGACATCCATTCCGAGCTCACCGGCCATAAGACCCGCGAGATGACATACCTCAAGACTGTGTTTAAGCACATTCTGACCGTAGGATGTCCTGTATCGGAGTCTTCCGAGGAGCTTGACAAGCTCTGGGTGAAGGTTGTGTATATCCGCCTCGAATGTAGCCTCTTCTCCGGCCTCCTTGATGGACTGGTTGACATCTCTTGTAGCCTTTTCGACCATCTCCTCGATACGGGAAGGATGTATCCTGCCGTCGACAACGAGTTTTTCAAGAGCCAGCCTCGCGATCTCTCTTCTTACGGGATCAAAGCCCGAAAGTATGACCGCCTCAGGGGTATCGTCTATTATGAGTTCTATACCGGTGGCCTGCTCTATGGCTCTTATATTTCTGCCCTCGCGCCCGATTATGCGGCCCTTCATCTCGTCGGTCGGTATAGTCACGACGGAGACTGTATTTTCGGCGACATGATCTGCGGCGCAGCGCTGTATCGCCCCGGTTATTATTTCCTTAGCCTCGCGGTCGGCATCCTCTTTCGCCTTTGCCTCTATCTCCTTTATCATAACAGACGCTTCACGGCGAACATCCCTTTCTATGTCTGCCAGAAGCATTTGCTTAGCCTCATCCGCCGTGCAGCCGGATATCCTTTCAAGCTCGCTTATCTGCCTTTGCAGATTGGCGTCTATCATTTTCTCCTTGTCGCTCAGCGACTGGAGCTTCCTGTTGATCGTTTCTTCCTTGCGTTCGATAGATTCCAGCTTCTTATCTATCGAAGCCTCTTTTTGTATAACACGATTTTCCTGCTGCTTAACTTCGCCTTTTCTCTCGCGAATTTCTTTTTCCGCCTCATTTTTGATATCGTGCGCTTCTTTTCTGGCGTCAGCCAGGCTTTCTTTTCTGATCTGTTCCGAACGGTTCTCTGCGTCTAATATTAAATTCTTAGCCTGCGTTTCCGCGCTGCCAATAATTTTTTCGGCCTTATTCTTGCGTAATACATAGCCGATTAATATTCCGATCACCAGAGAGACGAGTAGGAAGATCACCAGAACTGTAATACTGATGCTGCCCATATTTAGCCTCCTTGGCTTTACTTAAACGGCGCTTTGGCGCCCTTGAGATAATTTCAGTAAATAAAAATCTATTTCAAATATATATTAAAGATAAATATTACCTACCACGCTTTATTATACTGAAAAAAAGAACTCCGCGCAATGCGCGGAGCATATTTCGTTCCATAATATACAGCAGCAACGCTCATATAACGCCCGAACGGGAGTTCAGCCGAGCATCCTGCTTACTATTTCGTCGATATTTTTCGCTATATAAGAATCGCTTACCGTGCAGACCGGTCTTCCGGCATTGTTGCCGAGCTGAATATTTTCATCATACGGGATAATACCGGCAAGAGGAATGCTGAGGGTCCGCGTGAAATCATCCATGCACGGGCCGCGGTCGTTTCCTCCAAGACCGTGCTTCACCATATTTATAACAAAGCAGCGGCTCCTTACCCCGCAGGCTGAAAGCCGTCTGTCCACGGCGTCGGAATTTCTGAGAGCGAGAGGATCAACGCTGAGTATAAGCACCGCGCTGTCGGCGCCGGCCGCAGCAAGCGTCAGATCTGAATCTATCGCCGCGGGGCCGTCTATGACTATATAGTCAAAATCTTTTTTGAGCTGATTAACAAGAGCTTTTATATGCCCCTCAGTTATACCTTTGATGAGCTTGTTTTGTGTCGACTCAAGCAGATACAACTCTCCGTAGTCGCTTTTAACAAGAGCCTTTTCCACCTTGCAAACGCCGGCCATGATATCTCCGACATCAAAGATAACCTTATCCTCGAGCCCGAGATAAATATCAAGATTCCGCAGACCGAAATTGAGGTCGAGCAGGCATACCCTGCAGCCCCTTCTTGTAAGAGTCATCGCCATAGCGATGGCAAATGTGCTTCTTCCGCTCCCGCCTTTGCCGGAGGCAACTAAAATACTTCTACCCATCATGCGAATATTATACCAAAAATCAGAGTCTTTTTATAGAACGGAAAGCATTATATTTACGCTCCCAGAAGCGTTTTCAGATGAGCGCGGCGGATAAAATGACGCGTCGGCCGTTCAGGGTCTGAAAATAGACGGGCATTTACCGAAAAGACTCTCTACATAGCCGTCACCGACTATTATATGATCGAGCAGCTCTATACCGAGTATCCTTCCGCTCTCCGCTATTTTTCTTGTTACGCTCAGATCGCCCTCCGAAGGCGTCGCGTCGCCCGAGGGATGATTATGCGCGAGTATTATAGCCGCGGCGCCCTTTTTTATCGCCGGAGCGAAGATCTCTCTTGGATGAGCCGAAGCGTCGGAAAGACCTCCTACGGATATGTCCGCAACGGCTATGAGCTGCCTGTGGCTGTCGAGCATTGCTATCTTTACAACTTCTTTATTCATATATCTGAGCTCGTCAAGAAAAAGCTTTCCTACCGTGATATTATCTTTCACGCAGAGCTTGCTTTCCCTCGGAGTAGCCGAAATACGCCTGCCGAGCTCCATCGCGGCGACCAGAGAGCAGGACTTGGCGTTGCCTATGCCTTTGAGCCTTTTGAATTCTTCAGGGGCGTAATCGGACAGCTTTGAAAGGCTGCCGTGCTCGAGCTCAAGAATGCTTTCCGCAAGAGACAGGGCCGAGCCCTCTCTTGAGCCGCTCGAAATAAGAATGGCGATAAGCTCCGCGTTTGAAAGACTGCGGGCTCCTTGAAATATAAGCTTTTCTCTGGGGCGCTCCATTTTGGGAAGGTCATTCAACATTCAATAATCTTTCCTTGATCTCAGCGTAAGGAAAACCTACGACATTGTCGTAGGCCCCGTTTATACGGTCGATATACCTGCTGAATCCCCCTTGGATCGCATACGCTCCGGCCTTGTCCATAGGCTCGCCGGTCGCTATATAGCCGCGTATCTCATCGTCTGTATAGTACTTAAAGTATACCTCAGTCACCGCACTGAAAACAAGTGCTAATTTTGGATTTTTTTGTAAAACTGCGACTCCCGACCATACCTCGTGCTTCCGTCCTCTCAGCTCGGAAAGTATGCTGAACGCTTCAGCCTCATCCGCGGGCTTTCCTATAAGCCTTCCGTGATGAAAGACCATTGTATCGCAGGCGAGGATCAGGGCGTCTCTTTCGCCTATATCAAGAGCCTTTCTCAACGCGAGCGCCATGACGCTTTGCGAGGGGCTGAGTTTCGTGCAAAGATGCTCGGGACAATTCGGCCTGATCACTTCAAAATCAAGACCGTCTTCCCTTAAAATCTGAATTCGCCTCGGAGAACCCGAGGCGAGAATTATATGCTTATCCTTTAATAACATTTAATATTTTTTTTGTAACTTCCTCTATCGAAAGTCTGCTGGTATCAATCTCAACAGCGTCATCGGCCTTTTTGAGAGGTCTGAACGCCCTTGTGGAGTCCTGAAGATCTCTCTGCTGCATATCCGCCTTGACGGCTTCAAATTCCACGCTCTCACCCTTGGCGAGAAGCTCCGCGGTCCTCCTCATAGCCCTGATATCTATATCAGCCGTAAGATAAAATTTAAACTCCGCGTCAGGAAACACGGCCGTTCCTATGTCCCTGCCGTCCATTATGACACTCTTTCTTCTGCCCATAGTCTGCTGCATATCGGTAAGCTTATACCTTATAGCCGGAACTGCAGAGCTCGGGCTGGCCAAAGCGCTCACCTCAGGACTTCTTATTATGTCCGAGATATCCTCTCCGTCCAGATACATTTTCCCGTCCGCAAAATCAAGCTCAGTCGTTTCGAGCATAGCTGAAAGAGCCTCCCCGTCACGATAATCAACACCGCTTCTTATCAGCTTTACGGCGATTGCACGGTACATTGCGCCCGTATCGATATAGTCTATATTCAGTTCCCTCGCGACAGCCTTCGCGATAGTGGATTTCCCGGCTCCAGCGGGGCCGTCTATGGCGATTCGAATATTATCTTGCAATCTTCTTGCCTTTCTCGTGGCTTATCAGCTTTTCTATTTCCGAGACAAAGGTCCCGACATCGGTGAATTCTCTATATACTGAAGCGAATCTCACATAGGCGACCTGATCCAGATCTCTCAATCTGTCCATCACGGCGTTTCCTATATACTCCGTGCTTATCTCTTTTTCCATCTGATTGTTCAGAGTGCGTTCTATATCGACGACTATCGCTTCCATCTGTTCAAGGCTTACGGGCCTCTTCTGGCAGGCGCGTATTATGCCGTTAAGTATCTTGCTGCGGTCGAACTGCTCCCGGCTGCCGTCTCTTTTGATGACCATGAACAGCACCTCTTCGACCTTTTCATAGGTCGTGAAACGCTTTCCGCAGTTTTCGCATTCTCTGCGTCTTCTTATAGCCTGCCCCTCTTCTGTCGGGCGCGAGTCTATTACCTTTGTGTCAAGAGTATTGCAAAACGGACAATTCATAATTTTCTCCTGTATAATATCCACAATTTTCAATGCTGTAAATGTTATTGTATACCATATCTTGTGGCAGTTCAAGATAATGAACCTTTTATGAAGCAAAAAGCGATAAATGACCACAACAGCTTGTGTGGCGCCGTCAGCGGTACAAAACGCTTGTCACGCGAAAAAAAGGCGCAAACATATTGCTCACAAAGGCTGACAAAGCTTGCCGCAAAACTTCGGGCACAAAGATAAAAGCCGGCTTGCGGCTGCCGGCGCAGGTCAAGAGTGAAGCCTTCAAGACCGCGGCCGCACAAGTGAACATCGGCCGGAGGCTCGATCACGGGAGCAAAGAAAATCAGGTCGGTATGCAGAGACCAATACCGGCCGGCGGCGCCTTATCACGGGGCATTGTGTAAGCGTAAAACTGTGATATAATGCTTTAGTTATGAATAAACAGGAATTGAACAGACAAATACAAAGACGCCGTATCTTCGGCATAATATCGCATCCCGACGCGGGAAAAACCACTCTCACCGAGAAACTGCTGCTCCACGGAGGCGCAATACGCCAGGCCGGCACGGTCAAGGCGAGAAGAAACAGTAAATTCGCGACCTCGGACTGGATGGAGATAGAAAAGCAGAGAGGCATCTCCGTCACATCTTCGGTAATGCAATTCGAATACGAAGATAAGGTCATTTCGATAATGGACACTCCGGGGCATAACGACTTCGGAGAAGACACTTACCGCATACTTACTTCAGTAGACAGCGCCGTGATGGTCATAGACTCCGCGAAGGGTATCGAGACTCAGACCAAAAAGCTTTTCAAGGTCTGCAAGATGAGAGAGATACCCATCTTTACTTTTATAAATAAGCTCGACCGCGAAGCAAGGCAGCCTCTCGAGCTTCTTTCGGAGCTGGAAGATGTGCTCGGCATACCGGCGACAGCCGCGAGCTGGCCCATAGGCTGCGGGATAAACTTTCAGGGGATATACGATATACTCGAAAATAAAGTATATCTCTACAAGGAGAAAACGGAGATACAGCTCACAGACAAAGGGGTCTTCGGAGAAGAGCTTGACGATGTGATAAGCCAATTCAATCTCAAGGCCTTGAGAGATGAGATAGAGCTGCTTCAGGGAGCAGGCTACGAGCTTGACAAGGACGCGGTGCTTTCCGGCAGTCTCACGCCAGTTTTTTTCGGCTCGGCTCTCGCCGACTTCGGCGTAACCTGCTTTTTAGAGCACTTCCTCGATATGTCTCCCGCGCCGGGCAGCAGAAAAACAACGGAGGGCGCGGTAGAACCGCTTGATGATTTTTTCAGCGGCTTCATTTTTAAGATACAGGCAAACATGAACCCTGCTCACCGAGACAGACTGGCGTTTTTCAGGATATGCTCAGGCGTATTTGAAAAAGGAATGAGCTGCACATTGTCAAGAACGGGAAAACCGATAAAAATAGCTCAATCGACCCAGCTCATGGCCAATGAAAGAGAAAATGTCGAGACAGCCCTCCCCGGTGATGTGATAGGCATATATGATACCGGAAATTTTCAGATAGGCGATACTCTTTGCAGCTGCAAGGAGCCGCTGTTCTTTGAACCGCTGCCCACCTTTCCGCCGGAGCTCTTCGCAAGAGTGTACGCAAAGGACAGCATGAAGACCAAGCAGTTCCAAAAGGGCGTAGCTCAGCTCGCGCAGGAGGGGGCTATACAGGTCTATCACAACGAATACAATGAAGTTATCACAGGTGCTGTCGGACAGCTGCAATTCGAGGTCTTTCAATATCGTCTTGAGAACGAATATAATGCAGAAATAAAAATGATCCCTCTGGATTATACTCTTGCAAGATGGCTCAAAGATCCAGATATTGATTTTGTAAAATCAAAAATAGATTCCAGGACCCTGCTTGTCTTCGACAGATTCGAAAGGGCTATGCTGCTTTTCGCCAATTCGTTCACACTCAATTATTATAAAGAGCGCTTCCCCGAGATAGAGCTTCTTGAAGCTATGGAAACAGAGCGCGTTGTAGAGCGTCAATAGCGGCGCCGTGATGCAAAGCCTGCATGTGCACAAAAGATCTTCAGAGCATCGTGATAAAAAAGTCCGGCGTAATAAAAAATCTATTATAAGCAAGTGATTTTTCTTGTTGACCTCGAGACTGCTTGATAACAAAACAGGGGCGGATATTTCCGCTCCTGTTTTGTCACTTGTATCACTTGTTTTTCATACGGTAAACTCTGCCGCGCTGCCGCTAAGCCGAGAGATTCCGAACGCCAATCAACCCAATATTTCAACCAACGCGTTCCTTATGGGACGCGACCCCCGATGGTCTCATCTATACTGTTGAGCACAGATTTCAATCCACGCGCCCCTTGCGGGACGCGACTCATATCAGGATTCTTTTCGGTGTACGCCAAAAAATTTCAATCCACGCGCCCCTTGCGGGACGCGACATAGCATACAGGTACTGTAGGGGGGTGCAAAATGGCATTTCAATCCACGCGCCCCTTGCGGGA
>JBHCAF010000059.1:0-4378 GCA_041798185.1 Bacillota bacterium | reverse complement strand
TTTTTCCATATTCATCCAGCAAATACCTGTAAAGATTGAGCTTGCTGTCGAAATATATATAAAAAGTTCCGTTAGCGACTCCGGCCAGCCTTGTAATATCCGCGACCGATCCGCCGTAAAAGCCTTTTTTATAGAATACTTTTGCAGCTGCGTCTATGATCTTTTCCCTTGTATGTTCGCCTCTTTTTGTTTTGGGTTTGTTCATTTTCGCCTCACTTTATATGAATACACAATCATCTTTTTAGTATACTATACAGCATTACCATAAACAAGGCTTAAAAATTCAAGCTTTAATATTGACAAAAACGGGAAAGAAGCTTATTCTAAACATGAATAGTGAATCATGTTTACAGTATCTTGCTTTTTCCTATGGGAGGTGTTTCCGTTGAACTGATTCTTTCCCCTTGCCTTTAATTTTCCGGTTAAGACTTTTTATATCAAAGAAGCTTACCGTGCCAAATCAAAACCCGGTCGATACGACCGGGTTTTATTGTCATTATGTATTTTCAAAAGGCCTGTTCTTAGAATATTCCGTTTCCGAAAAGCGGCGCGAATACTACCGCTACTATCGTCATAAGCTTGATAAGTATATTGAGCGAGGGGCCTGAGGTATCCTTAAACGGGTCGCCTACGGTGTCGCCTATTACCGCAGCCTTATGGGTATCTGAACCCTTGCCGCCTGTCGATTCTATATACTTCTTGGCATTATCCCATGCTCCGCCGGCATTGGACATCATTATCGCAAGGAGCACGCCTGTAACAAGAGCGCCTGCGAGAAGTCCGCCGAGAGCCTCAGCTCCGAGCAAAAGACCTACAGCTATCGGAACGATAACGGCCATAAGAGCGGGAACTATCATTTCCTTCAATGAGGCCTGTGTAGAAATAGCTACGCACTTCGCATAATCGGGCTTGGATGTACCTGCCATTATGCCCTCGTCGGCGTGGAACTGTCTTCTGACCTCCTGTATCATCTGGTTCGCGGCTCTGCCTACGGCGTTCATCGTGAACGCGCTGAACATGAAGGGCAGCATACCGCCTATGAACGCGCCTACGATAACCATAGGATCGAGCAGGCTCATCGTCAGCTTGAGCTGAACCACCTCGGCAAAGGATACAAACAGAGCAAGAGCCGTAAGAGCGGCCGAGCCTATCGCGAAGCCTTTTCCGATAGCGGCTGTGGTGTTTCCTACGGAATCGAGAGTATCTGTAATCTCACGGACCTCATCGGGAAGCTCCGACATCTCGGCAATCCCGCCGGCGTTGTCGGAAACGGGGCCGTAAGCGTCAACGGCTATAGTTATACCCGCCGTTGAAAGCATCCCCACGGCTGAAAGCGCTATGCCGTAGAAGCCCGCGCACTTGAAGGCTACTATTGTGCCTGCCGCTATGAATAATATAGGCCATACTGTCGAAAGCATACCTACGCCAAGACCGCTGATAATGGTCGTAGCGGCTCCGGTCTGAGATTCCTCCGCTATATGCTTTACGCTCTTGTAATCCGCAGATGTGTATATCTCGGTCACCTTTCCTATGAGAGTTCCCACGAGGAGTCCCGAAATGACCGCAACGGCGCATTTGAAATCTCCGAAGAAGCTCTTAGAAAGAACTACGGAAACTACGGCCGCAAGAACAGCCGCAAGATATGTGCCCATATTGAGGGCGTTTGCGGGGTTGGATTTATCGCTGCCCCTTACGGAAAGTATACCGATGATAGAAGCTACGATCCCGACCGCCGAAATAATAAGCGGGAAAAGCGCTCCGAGCTCGGCCTTGTCCGCGTAAATGAAGCTTGCCGCGAAGGCAAGGGTTATGCAAGATATTATCGAACCCACATAGGATTCAAAGAGGTCTGAGCCCATGCCGGCAACATCGCCTACATTGTCTCCTACATTATCCGCTATAACTGCGGGGTTTCTGGGGTCATCCTCGGGAATTCCCGCCTCGACCTTACCTACAAGGTCTGCGCCTACATCGGCAGCCTTGGTATAGATGCCTCCGCCGACACGGCCGAAGAGCGCCATCGAAGAAGCTCCGAGACCGAAGGCCGTGAGGCACTTTTTAGCGATCTCGGCGCCGAGCAGAGCATAGGAAGCTCCAACTCCGAGTATTCCGAGACCTACAACGCAAAGACCCATTACAGCGCCCGATCTGAACGCGACCTTAAGAGCCTTGTTCATACCGCTGTCCTTTGCGGCTGCCGCGGTGCGAACATTTCCTTTGGTAGCTACCTGCATACCGAAGTTTCCCGCAAGAACAGAGAAAAGCGCTCCGAGAACGTAGAGAATGGCTGTTGTCCAACTTATCGCGATGCCGAGAACAACGGCAAGAACAACGACGACTATTACCATCACCCTGTATTCCTTGCCTAAGAAAGCCATAGCCCCCTCGTGTATGTAGCCGGATATTTCTCTCATCCTGTCTGTCCCCGTCTCCTGGCTGCCTATCCATTTGGCAAGAACGAGCGCGACAAGAAGAGCTACGATACCGACGATGGGAGCAACCCAGATAATTATGCCCATTTTCAGATATCCTCCTTGTTTGGATATTTCTTAAAATAAAAGGATTAAATAATTACATTTATAAGACGCCAAACGCCTCCGCTAAGGGAGGCTGTTGACATTTTATATGATACAAAAGATGTCTATTCGATAGTCACTATAAGAAGAGCGACAACGATAAACACTACCGCGCCGACTATCGTGATCTTGCCCAAAATTGCGTCGTAGCCCTTTGCCTTTTTTGAGCCGAAAAGCTGCTCTGCGCCGCCGGCTATGCTTCCGGAAAGCCCCTTGGAGCTCCCCGACTGGAAAAGTATGCTCACGATCAAAACTATAGACGCGATTGCGAGTAGTATTAAAAGCCCTGTTTTCATCCCTTACCTCCGTGCTTTATAACTCATAAAGTGTATCATAAAACAGCGGTATAAAGCAAGGATTATTGCACAAACTTATGAGCTTTTTCGAGCACCATGGATTTCACCTTTATCAGGCGGACCTTGGTAGAGTTGTCGTTTTCCTCAAGCTTCATAGAAATATAGCGTATATTCGTCTCAAGATCCGGTATGGTCGAATACTCGAGAGCATTTACCCTTCTGCGGGTGCTTTCGATATCCTCAGCTAAAAGCTGCATGGTTTTTTCGACCTCGGCAAGCTCAAGCATATCTCTGAAGACCTCCGACAGCTTGCTGAGCGCGTCGTCAAGCTCGCCCGAAGTCTGGGCAAAGCCGTAGGGATATATCTCCGAGGGGTCGTTGTTCTTGGTTGTGAACAAATACTGCGGAACATTAACGCTCATCACATTCCTGTACGCCACTTCAAGCTCAACACTCTGACGGGGATACATAAGCGCCTGCTCGAGCATTTCCGGAGACATTATCGCGCTGGCAACAGACAGGGCCGAAAAGGCCTTGGTAAGGCCCTGCTCCACCCTTGCCCGAAGAGCCTTGTTGCGTTTTACGATCTCCATAAACTGCCTCATGAGCTCGTCGCGCTTGTCCTTCAAGAGCTTATGGCCCCGCCGGGCGGTCTTCAACCGGCCTTTAAGCTGGTTCAGAACCATTCTGGTAGGTGTGTAATTCGCCATTTATTTTCCCTACTGCTTTCCGTAATATTCATCAAGGTATTTTTCCTTGATCCTCTTAAGCTCGGATCTGGGAAGTATGCTGAGCAGCTTCCAGCCAAGCTCGAGAGTTTCCTCTATCGAACGGTTGGTCTCATTGCCCTGGTTTACATATACGCTTTCGAATTCTCCGGCAAACTTCGCATAGAGCTTATCGATATCGGTCAGCGCGGCCTCGCCGAGTATAGTCATGAGCTCCTTGGCATCCTTGCCTGCCGCGTAGGCCGCGAAGAGCTGGTTCATAGTATCTGCATGGTCAGCTCTCGTCTTGCCCTCGCCTATGCCCTTGTCCTTGAGTCGTGAAAGCGACGGCAGAACATCCACCGGAGGAATTATTCCCTTGCGGTAAAGGTCTCTGCTGAGTATTATCTGTCCCTCGGTTATATAGCCCGTAAGGTCGGGTATGGGATGAGTCTTGTCATCCTCCGGCATGGACAGTATCGGGATGAGCGTGATAGAGCCCGTCTTTCCGAGGCGGCGGCCGGCTCTTTCATAAAGAGTCGCGAGGTCAGTATAAAGATAACCCGGATAACCGCGTCTTCCCGGAACCTCCTTTTTGGCTGCCGACACCTCGCGCAAAGCCTCCGCGTAGTTAGTGATATCCGTCATGATAACAAGAACATGCATATCTCTTTCAAAGGCGAGATATTCCGCCGCTGTCAGAGCCATACGGGGCGTTGAGATACGCTCTACCGCAGGGTCGTTGGCAAGATTGGAAAACACGACAGTCCTGTCGATGGCGCCTGTTCTCTTGAAGTCC
>JBHCAF010000058.1:0-3373 GCA_041798185.1 Bacillota bacterium | reverse complement strand
CTCCACATGGACTGTCAGCGGCATAGGCAAGGCAACATGGAATATGGCTGCCGCCGCCATAGCGATGGGGGGCAATGTACGCGTAGGCTTTGAAGACAATCTTTATCTCGGAAAAGGGGAAAAGGCGGATTCAAACGGAGCACTCGTAGCAAAGGTCGTTCGTATCGCGAAAGAGCTCGGAAGAGAGATCGCAAGCCCGGATGAGGCTCGCCGTATCCTGGGGCTGAAGCCTCTCAAATAGTGTCAGATTTATTCAGATATATTAGGAGATCAACAATATGAAAGGAAATCCTTACGGAAGTCACCGCGTAATTTATCCCGAGGGTCTGCTGCCGCAGGCGGCTGAAAAAGTGGACAACAATCCCGCGATATTCGACAATGAGATATTGATAGAAGTCGAGGCGCTGCAGCCGACGGCTACGGCCTTCGGCCGCATCAAAGACGAGGTCAACGGCGATATAGAAAAGATAAAGGAAGAGATCCTCAAGATCGTCGAAAACGCCGGCAAATTTCAGGATCCTGTCACAAAATCCGGAGGGATATTGATAGGCAGAGTCAAGGAAATAGGAAAAGACCTTCAGGGCAAGACCAATGCGAATGTGGGCGACCGGGTAGCGACTCTTGTATCGCTTTCTCTCACTCCGCTTAAGCTTTATGAGATCACAGGCATCGACCTCGCGTCGGAGCAGGTCTCGGTAAAGGGCGACGCCATTCTCTTTGAGACAGGCATCTACACTGTATTGCCGGAAGATATCGAAAGACCCGTAAGCCTTGCCATGATGGATGTGTGCGGAGCTCCCGCTCAGGTAGCGGCTCACGCCAAGCCCGGAGATACTGTCGTTGTTCTTGGCGCCGGCAAGGCCGGAATGCTTTGTTTGGCCGATGCCAAAAGACGCGTCGCACCCAACGGCAAAGTAATATGTATGGAATATTCAGAGAAGCAGTGCGCCATTATCAAGGATATGGGCATTGCGGATATAGTTATACCGTGCAATTGCCAGAAGCCGCTCGAAGCGCTCGATAAATTCCTCGAGGCGAACGGCGGCGAGCTTGCGGACTTCACCGTCAACACGGTTAATGTTCCGGATACGGAGCTCGCTACCATCCTTGTGACAAAGGATACGGGAATGATATATTTCTTCAGCATGAGCACAAACTTTGTAAAAGCGTCTCTTGGCGCGGAGGGTGTGAAAAAATATGTTCCTATGCTCGTAGGAAACGGATTTTATCCCGGTCATGCCGAGCTCGCTTTCGACATAGTCAGGAACAACAAGGGTCTTCACGACTATTTCAAGGCTCGTTATTGCAAATAAGCAGGCGTGTTTTAGCAGGCGTGTGATTTAATGCTTTACATATCACTTTTAGAGGAAAGGAAAATTATGAAAAACTTAAAGAAAATATTGGCAGTAGTATTAGCTCTGTCCATGTTGTTTGCCTTAGGCGCTTGCGGCCGTCCTGCGGACAGCGGCAAGACCGGACAGACAGGCGATGAAAAGATCGTTATCAAGATAGGCCACACCGACACATCCACAAGATCCACACATCTTCAGATGGAAGAGTTCGGCAAAAAGCTTTCAGAAGCTACAAACGGCAAGGCTGTCGTAGAAGTTTTCTCCGACGGACAGCTCGGCGATGACCCCGACCTTGCAGCAGGCGTTAAGCTCGGCACCGTGACCATGTATTTCGGTCTTGCCTCGGTAGTATCTTCGATCGTCGGCCCCGAAGCGAGCTGCGTAGATTTGCCTTATCTTTACAGCACATATGAGGATTGGTACAAGGGAACATACGAGAACGGCGGACTTGAGCTCTTCAATGAAATGCTCGAGGGTTCAGGCTACTACTGCCTCGGCATGATCTACAACGGAATGCGCTGCGTTGCAAGCTCCGCGAAGATCTATCACAGCCCGGCAGACCTCAAGGGCCAGAAGGTTCGTATTGCTCAGAACGAGCTCAACATCGAGCTGTGGAGAGACATGGGCGCAAACCCGACTCCGATGGCTTGGGGTGAAGCTATAACAGCTCTTTCGCAGGGAACAGTTGAAGGCTTTGACCACGCTCTTGGCGTATTCAACGATTTCAACATTTACCAGATCGCACCGTATATCACGGTGACCAACCATTGCTCTTCGCCGTATCCTCTTGTTTGCTCGTCCGAATGGCTTGAGTCGCTTCCCGAGGATGTACGCGAGGCTGTAAAGACTCTTGCTCTTGAAGCTTGCAAGCAGCAGTGCGCCATAGAGCGTGAAAACGAATTCGGCTATCTCGACAACTTTGAGGCCGGCGGAGCTACATGCTACACGCTCACACCCGAAGAGATCGAGGTGTTCAAGGAATCCGTTAAGCCTTGCTACGATATGTGGAGAGAAAAGTGCGGAGACGAGATCGTTGATAAATGGCTCGCAACAGTTCCGGAATAGAAATAAATTCAAGTTTTAACTGCTAAAAACTTTTCTTTCGGCCCGGACGCGGCAAAGGACCGCGCCCGGGCGACTGACTCCCGACTATTTTTCGGAAAGGAGAACCCTCAACAGCTTGAGGAATTGAAATGGTAAAAAAAGAGAACAAATTAGTATATTTGCTCAATCATCTGGAAGAAATAATTATTTGCGCTTTATTCGCTATCATGGTTATTATAATTTTCGTTCAGGTGATCATGCGTTTTGTGTTCAACAACTCGCTTTATTGGTCCGAGGAACTCGGAAAATTCATATTTATATGGATATCATGGATGGGGCTGAGCCTTGCTGAGCGGAAAGGTGAACATATCATAATCACCATGCTCACAGATAAGCTTCCTCCGGTGCCGGCTAAGATCTTCAATATAATTTCAAAGATAATAGTTATCGGCATATGCGCGATCACATGCTATTACGGAACATCTTTGGTGATGAGCCAGGCCGGTACTCACTACGCCGGTATAAAAATAAGCGTTGCGTGGGGCTATTTTGCTGTAGTGATCGGTACGGGCGCTATGACTGTCCGTTCGGTAGTGGCGCTTATAAAGGCGATAGCCGCTTTAGTGAAAGGCGAAGAGCTGCCTGATCCGAAGGCTGAGCCGGAAGTGGTTAAGGAAGGTGATCAAGCATGAACGCAACTGTAATAGTATTGCTCATCAGCATGTTTGTTATGATGTTTGTCGGCGTTCCGGTCGGTCTTGCTATAGGCGGCGGTACGATGGTCGCCATGTGGTTCTGCACAAACCTTGACATGATCATGAGTGCTCAATATTGCTATTCGGGCATTTTCTCATTTACGGTAATGTGCATCCCGTTCTTTATGCTTGCGGGCACGCTTATGTCAAGCGGAGGTATCGCAAGGCGTATAGTCGAATTTGCGGCCGCGCTCATTGACTTTGTAATAGGAAGCCTCGGCT
>JBHCAF010000057.1:0-5299 GCA_041798185.1 Bacillota bacterium | reverse complement strand
ATAGCTCGCACGGGAAGATGGTCACAATGTCTGCCTATAACGCCGGTCAAAGATTCGGCGTGCTTGATATTGATGACAACGGCAGGATACTTGATTTCAGAGAAAAAACTCAAGGTGACGGAAACATGATCAACATAGGTTATATGGTCTGCAATCCTGAGTTTATAGATTATATAGAAAACGATGAGAGCGTTCTGGAAAAAGAACCGCTTGAGACTGTGGCAAAGCTCGGTCAGCTTATGGCGTACAAGCATGAAGGCTTCTGGCAGTGCATGGATACCGTGCGTGAAAAGGAAATGCTTGAGAAGCTTTGGAAAAACGGGCAGGCGCCGTGGAAAATATGGAAGGATTGAGCCGTTTTCGGACAATAAACTATGAGTAGGATATTGGTTACGGGCGCGAGCGGATTTATAGGGCAGGCTCTTATAAAAGAGCTTTATAAAGCTTCGGGCGATCAGATATATGCCGTGATAAGCGGAAGGCGCCCCTCGGTTTTTCCCGTGGGGGTGCGTGTTCAAATTGCCGATTTAAGAGATCCGGACCAGCGGGAAACTTTGATAAAAACTGTCCGGCCCGATGTGATGATTCATCTTGCATGGAGTCTGGAAAACAAAAATTTTCTTGAGTCCGAAGACAATTTATCTTGGTTGGGGATAAGCATACACCTTATGGAGCTGTTCGCCGCGGCCGGCGGGCGCCGCTTTGTATTCTCCGGTTCAAGCGCGGAATATGGATATGCTCAGGCGATCTGCCGAGAGAATTCATTGGCCGCACCCGAGGATCTGTACGGTGTTTGTAAATACAGCTTTACGAATATTGCCTGTGAATACTTTGGTAAGCGTGATATTGAATTTGCGTCCGCCAGGGTATTTTCGGTCTATGGACAGGGGGAAGCTAATACCCTTCATTCTGTTCCTAAAGCGATAAAATGCCTCTCGGGATCAGAACCATTTTTATGTAAAGCTCCGAATAATCGCTGGGATTATATACATATCGCTGATGTTGCAAAAGCTCTCGCGGCGATTGCTTATACTCATTATTGCGGGATTGTCAATGTGTCAACGAATTTGCCCGTCGATATGAGGACTGTGTTCGGCACGATAGCAAGGGAATTGGGAAAAGAAGCGCTGCTCAGCTTTGATGATGCAAATTCGGAGCAGCGCGTGCTCGTGGGAGACAACACCGTTTTGAAGAATGTTATAGGATACGGAGATTTTATTCCTTTATCCGAAGGCTTAAGGCAGACTGTTGAATGGTGGCTGAAAGGTTGCCCGGCAGGGTGAACGGTCTTAGTATATGGATCTATTGGAAAAACAACTTTATAACGGCAAGGTATTTCTTCGTAAAAATATTTTTGACGAGAGTATTTTTAGCGCGCTTATCGATGACGATGAGTACGGTTATATAAGATACTCTTCTTCTCCGAAGATAATAATGGATGTAGGAGCTTATATAGGGATATCCTCTCTGTATTTCGCTCATAAGTATCCCGAAGCGTTGATTTACGCGTTTGAGCCTGCTGCTGATAATTATGAGCTTCTCGTTAAAAATACAGAGAATACCCCTAATATTGTTCCCATATGCTGTGCAATAAAAGGGCGTAGCGGCGCGGCTTCCGTCTATGATATAGGCAGCCCGTTGGGGTACAGGATATCGGCCGCCGGCAGCGATTCCGAAGGCTCTGTGCCATGTATTTCTATAAAAGAATTTGTAAAAGATAAGAATATAGACCGCATTGATCTGCTGAAGATGGATATCGAGGGCTCCGAAAAAGATGTCTTCGATATGGAAGACGGATGGCTGGCAATCGTGGAGTCTTTGATCATCGAGCTTCACGAAAGGTTTCTGCCGGGCTGCAACAAGTCTGTGTTTGATAAAATCGACGGAAGCTTTTCGATGGGTTGGGTCGGCGGAGAAAACTTTTATTTTGCAAGAAACGATGTTGCCGTCCCCTGCATTCCTGAAATATTCAGGGGTGTCTCGCCAAGGCCGTTGCCTATTGAGCTTTACTGGGAAAAGCGCGATTCCGAGGATATAAATATTACGCGGATATGCAAAGAAAAGGATCGTTTGATAGAGCGTCTCGGAGAAGAGCTTGAAGCCGCCGTTGCGGAGCGCGCAGCGGTATGCCGAAAAAAAGATGGTGAAATAGCGGGGCTTCAAAAGACTATTCGCTCCATGTCGGAACAGTATGAAAAATCATGTAAAGAGAAGGATTTGTCAGCGGAGCGTTTGGGCAATGACCTTAAAGCCGCTATGGCTGATCACGACAGGGTTTGTGCCGATAAAGATAAAGCTATTACAGAGCTGCAGGCAGCCTTGAACGCTTTGTCGGAACAATATGACAAAACATGCAGAGAAAAGGATGCCGTCATCACAAGTTTGGAAAGCAAGGTTTAGAGTTCAGCGTTTATGATATTGCCGTGCATTTGGCCGGTCTAAAGGTATAACTATGAAAGATGTTGTTGATATTTGTTATTATTCCAGTGATTTTTATGCGCCGTATACCGGCATATCTATGTATTCTTTGTGCAAGAATAATGAGGATGTTCCGTTTCGTTTACATTGTATAGACACAGGAATATCCTTGTGCAATAAAGAAAAAATGCTCGATATGGCCAAATCTTTCGGGAAAGAGCTTATTTTTCACGATTTTTCTAAGCTTGAGGCATATATCCGTGATGAATTGAAGCTCCCCGAATGCAGCGGTTCTTATGCGACATATATCAAGGTATTTCCCGAACGCATTTTCACAGATATAGATAAAATACTTTTTATGGACGGGGACACTATCATAAACGGCTCTATACGGCCCCTTTTGGATATGAATATTGAGGAATATGTATTTGCGGCGGCAAAGGTATCCTTGATAACGGAAAAGCATGTTTATACAGATATGCCAAGATCGGTGCGCCTGGAATACGCGCTGAAGTTCAGCGGAGAGGGATATTACAATATAGGCGTTTTTTACGCTAATCTGAGGCGCTGGAAAGAGGTGGATTTCGGCAATCAGATAATGCGTATGCGAAAGGAACATATAGATCATATGCAGACTGCCGCCGATGTTCCTATAGACGAAATGCTGATCAACCTTGCGGCGCTTGCGCATCTTGATGACAACTATGTTTGTCAGATGCCGGGCATCTTTAATTGTACGGTTCATAATATTCCGCATTATAGGGCGTGGAAAGCGAACAAGTGCTGCGGATATATATCAAGGGCCGAGTTTGATGAAACATATTATAGGCCTGTTATAATCCATTTCTGTATTTTCAAGCCTTGGTATACCGACACCTTTTCGCCGTACCGCAGGATATTGAACAGGTATATCAATCAGTCCCCATGGCCCGACGCATTTAAGCAGACTATGTACAATTCGCCTGCGGAGAAGTTTTTCGGTAAATATGTATATAGCATGCCGTCGGAATCTCTCATGATGTTTACTATACAATGCGGACATTTCGCTTTGCGCAGACATGCGCAGTGGCTCAGGCTGAAGGCGGGGATCAGTGCGAAAAAAGAACAGCGCTCGGAGCGCAGCGCCGCTGCCGCGCGCGCGAAGGCGTCGGTTGATTCTGTCAAAGCAATCCCCGAAGGGCATTTGACGCAGGCTTTGCGGCGCAGAAAGGCGTTGGCCAGAAACGGCCGGTGGCGGGAAGCGCTTGCGTTCCCATATAAGTATTTGGCGGAAAAATTCGGATATGGAAAGAAGTAGCACGGTAATACCCGTCGTATTTTGTTCCAGCGACGAATATCTTCAATATGCCGTTCCCGCAATATGGTCGGTTATGTCCGTAGGCAGCGCGGATGATACATACTGTTTTTATATCCTTCACAGAGGGATAGATGATAAAAGGCAGAACGAATTCAAAAGCTGGTTTTCCACATGGCAAAATGCGAGCATGAATTTTATTGATGTCAGCGACATAGTTCATTCCTATGCCTTTGACATAAAAGAGGTCAAGGATACATGGTTATATTTGCTTATACCCGAATGTTTTCCCCAGTATGACAAGCTTGTAGCGCTGGATTGTGACTTGATTGTTAAAAAGGACTTGTCAGCACTGTATAATACCGATATTCGTGATAAAATCCTTGCGGCGGTTCCCGATCCCGATTTCGCGGGTCAGTTTTTCGGAGGTAATTTCAAGTACAGAAGATATTACAGAAAGACTGTGAAGCTCGACAGTCCCGAAAAATATTTTCAGGGCGGAGTATATCTGATGAATCTCGAAAGAATGCGCGCGGACTTCGGGAAGGGTGAATTGTTCAAATGTGCTGCGCGGCGATTGAAATATGACGATCAGGATGTGCTGAATCTCATGTGCGGAGCGGATATACTGCTTTTGGATATGAGGTGGAATGTCCTTTATGACAGCTTCGGCTACAGGATTAAATATATTATAAGCTTGGCTCCGCCGCATATCCGTGAGCGTTATGCAGAATCAAGGCTTGATCCATGGATAATACATTATGCGGGGGGCGAGCGCCCTTGGGCCGATCCTTCATGTGATTTCGGGGATGAGTTTTGGAAAGTTGCCGATGATACCCCCATAGCACAATTCTTTTATGGGCAACTTGAGCAGGAGGGGCTTAAAGGTCCGAACAGGGCGTATAGTTTCCCGAGAAAAGTGTTTAGATATATAAGATATATGTTCAGAAAAACTTTTTGCAAAAGCGTAAGTGTGAGAAATGAATAATATGGCAAGGACGGCGGAAAAATACGGTTTTCTGTTCTCTCAATTGATAAAGAGAGATTTTACTCTGAAATATAAGCGTACTATACTTGGCGTGCTTTGGAGCGCACTTTCTCCTCTGCTTAACCTGACGATAATGTGGCTTATGCTCGGCAGATTTTTCGGAAGTAATGTTAATCATTATTCAATATATCTGTTTTCGGGTCAGCTGGTTTATTCGTATTTCTGTGATGCTACAAATCAGGGGATGACATCTCTCATAGACAATGCTGCGATATTCACGAAAATAAATATTCCGAAGTACTTGTTTTTGCTGTCCAAAAATATCTCTTCGTTGATAAATTTCTGTATTACGCTTATTCTTTTCTTTGTTTTTGTCGCCATAGAGGGCGTCCCGTTTACATGGAGATTTTTGCTGTTGCTTTTTCCGGTTGTGATGCTTGTTATATTTAATATCGGAGTGGGATTGATCTTGTCGGCATTATTTGTGTTTTTCAGAGATGTTCAGTATTTGTGGGGTATTGCGACGCAGCTCATTCTTTGGCTGTCTGCGGTATTCTATTCTATAGACGCATTTCCGGCGTCTATGCAGAGGATATTCT
>JBHCAF010000056.1:0-7916 GCA_041798185.1 Bacillota bacterium | reverse complement strand
GCGCCGAACCATTCGTCGGTATAGTGCTGATCCATCGTATCGATGACGGCAATCTTCTCATCGAGCACGACATAGGAATTGTACGCGATACCGTGAGGCGCGGGGTAAAGCGACTCAAAGAGATCGACCTTGTGATCGTCTATACCTATGTATTTAATATCGTCTTTTATAAACATAGCGTCCCTGCTCCGACCAGAAAATTCCCGCGAGGCTTATATCCCCGGGCTGTCGAAGCTACCTTTCTCCGAAGCTTGATCCGGCAAACAACCAAAAAACAAAACCCGCCGAAGACCGCTCCTGCAAATGAACGGCCTCAATGCGCTGTAAACAGTCATTCAACTGAAATATATTATATCAAATAAATATCTTGTTTGGGCGGGCTTTAATGTTGCTTTTGCAACGATAATTAAACAAAGCGTCAATATAATATTGGTATAAGGAAAATACATAATATATATCATAATATATATTAAGAAATTAAATACCGCAAAGACAAAGTATTTCGTATATAATACTGTCAAGCGAGTATATCATTACTGATATACAAAATTTGAAAGGAGAACAAAATGGAACTTAAAGGATCAAAAACAGAAGCTAATCTTTGGAAAGCTTTCGCAGGCGAATCACAGGCCCGCAACAAATACACATACTTCGCAAGCGCAGCCCGCAAGGAAGGCTATGAGCAGATAGCCGCTCTCTTCGAGGAGACCGCAGGCAATGAAAAGGAACACGCAAAGCTCTGGTTCAAGGCTCTGAACGGGATCGGAACAACAGAGGAGAATCTTCTCGCGGCTGCCGAGGGCGAGCACGAGGAGTGGACCGATATGTATAAAGAAATGGCCGCCACAGCAAAGGAAGAGGGCTTTATAGCTCTTGCCGATGCGTTCGACTTCGTAGGAAAGGTCGAGAAATCCCACGAAGAAAGATATCTCAAGCTCTATGAAAACCTCGTAAACGGCGGAGTATTCAAAAAGGACGGCATAGTTATCTGGTATTGCAGAAACTGCGGACACCTTGAATATGGCCTTGAGGCTCCCGAAGTCTGCCCTGTATGCGGACACCCGAGAAGTTATTTCGAGGTGAAGGCTGAGAATTATTGAGCTGAAAAGATCGTCAAAAGCCGAAAATAACCGGAAGCTGATGATCGTCAAAGCTGATGATCGTTCGAGCTTTAAGATCATCTTTAAGATCATAAAGATAAAAGGATAAATTGAAGAACCCCCTGCCTGCAGGGGGTTCTTTTTACATTACCATATTGGCGATGTTTTCTTTGGTCTGAACACCGGTCTGGATATTTACTATCTGCCCCTGATGAAAAACCATGAGAGTCGGAACGCTCAGCACTCCGTAGCGCGCCGCCATTCTCGGAGCCTTATCCACATCTATGCGACATACCTTTACATGGTCATATTCTCCGGCGATCTCCTCAAGAACAGGCTCAAGAAGCTTGCAGGGCTCGCACCATGAGGCATAAAAGTCAACAAGCACGACGGGCTTTTCAGAGAGCTTTACTTCCTTTGTAAAGTCGGCGTCGCTCAGCTCAAGAAGCTTTGACATAGGCGGACTATTCCTTTTTCCAAAGGCCGTGAAGGTTGCAGTACTCGTAAGCGCCGAGAACCTTGTCTCCGTCAACGATTGCAAACACAGCCTCGGGCTTTTCACCGGGGTTGAGAAGCTTTCTCTGGTTTCCGGCTTCAGTTTCAAGAACTATCCACTGAATGAAATGCTCCGGAAGCATAGGATGGTCAACGCTGCCTACCTTTACGGTCACAAGATTGCCGTTCTGTTCTATAACGGGAACATGCTTTTCGGTAGCGCCGTCCGAAGTATTGGCCTTCATTTCCTTTACAGCATCCCCGCAACACTCAAGCATATCACATGCGCTGCTCTGAACCTCTGCAAGGATCTTTCCACACTTTTCACAACGATAGAATTTCATTTTGTTCTCCTCCTCGTATATATGATATATAAAATTTGTTATAAGAAATTACTCAAATAATATTTTTCCGTTCCGCATGCTGTCTATGACAGCAAGGCAGCGTACCTTGACGCCCTGCTTTCTGAGTCTGGCGGCGCCGCCCTGATGCTTCTTTTCTATGGCGGCGGCAAAACCGACGACTCTTCCCCCCGCCTGATCCACAAGATCGCACAGGGCTATACCCGCGTCGCCTCTCGCGAGAAAATCATCAACTATCAGGACTCTATCGCCGCGGCCGAGGAATTCCTTTGAGACCTTCAGAAGCGAGCTCGTTCCCTTGGTAAACGATCTCGCCTCCGCGCCGTAGAACTCTTCGCTCATGGTGCTCGGCGACGCTTTCTTTGCGAATACAACTTGAATATATCCCATTGCGCGGGAAGTTGCTGTTGCAATTGCAATGCCGCTTGACTCCACCGTCAATATTTTATTCGGCTGATCCTCTGAAAAAAGGCGGGCTATTTCTTCGCCCATCTCATCTATAAATTTAACATCGAGCCTGTGATTAAGGAACATATCGACCTTGAGTATCTCTGATCCTATGCACCTGCCCTCTTTCACTATTTTTTCTTCCAATGCCTTCATTACAGCTTCCTTGTCTTAAGTCTCAACGCGTTGCTCACAACAAACACCGAGGAGCAGGCCATTGCAAGCCCACCTATCATGGGGCTGAGCAGCAGCCCGTTCACCGGGAAAAGAAGTCCCGCGGCGACAGGTATACCTATGCAGTTATAGAAAAACGCCCAGAAAAGATTCTGTTTTATGTGCTTGAGCGTATATCTGCTAAGCTTTATCGCTTTTTCCACATCGCGCGGATCCGATCTCATCAGCACTATGTCCGCGGATTCTATCGCGACATCGGTGCCGGAGCCTATGGCAAGCCCCACATCGGCAACGGTAAGCGCCGGAGCGTCGTTTATCCCGTCGCCGACCATCATTACCCTTCGGCCCTCAGCCTTCAGCTTTTCTATCTCGGCGCCCTTGCCTCCGGGAAGAACTCCGGCTATGGCTTCATCTATCCCTATCTCGGCGGCTATCCTGTCCGCGACCTCCTGCTTATCGCCCGAGAGCATCATGACCTTTATGCCGAGAGCCTTAAGACCCTCGACAGCCTCCTTCGATTCGGGCCTTATCTTGTCCCCGCTCGTGTCAACGCCGCTCTCCATCTCTTTCATTATACCCTGAGTAAGCGTTCCTGTCTTATCAAAAACAACGGTATCGGTCTCAGCGGCAAGCTGAAGCGCTTCTCCGCTCCTTATAAGTATCCCGTTTCCCGCGCCCATGCCCGTTCCGACTATTATGGCGGTCGGAGTCGCAAGTCCGAGCGCGCAGGGGCAGGCTATGACGAGCACGCAGGTGAATACCCTGAGCGCGAAGCCGGGCGGATATCCGGCCGCCAGCCAGGCGGCGGCAGCTATCAGGGCTATGCTCATAACAACAGGCACGAAAATGCCGGCTATCTTATCGGCAAGACTCGCTATCGGCGCCTTTTTGCCCTGCGCGTCCTCCACCAGCCTTATTATCTGTGACAGCACGGTATCTCCGCCTATCCTTGTTATTTTGACAAACAGGTCGGAGGACAGATTTATGCTTCCCCCTATGACCTCGTCGCCCTCTTTTTTAGCAACCGGGACAGATTCGCCCGTTAACATAGATTCGTCTACCGACGAGCTTCCGTCGACTATCACGCCGTCCATGGGAAACGCCATTCCCTTTTTTACGAACACCGTAAAGCCGGGTTCAAGCTCCTCGGCAGAGACCTCGACGCGCACGCCGTTTTTTATGAGCACGGCCTTTGCCGGAGTAAGATCCGTCAAAGCCTTTATAGCTCCAAGCGTTTTCTTTTTGCTTTTAGCCTCGAGATGCTTGCCGAGCATTATCAGAGCAAGCACCACAGCGCAGGACTCGAAATAAAGCTCTTTATTTCCAAGAGCGAAATTTACGGAGCTGTAAATAAAGGAGACGCTGCAGCTGAGCGCCACGAGAGAATCCATATTAGGGACCCTGTGCAAAAGAGCCTTGAAGCCGGAGCTGAAGTACCGCGCTCCTATCAGCATCACCGCGGCGGCCAAAACGAGCTGCAAAAAAGGAAGAGCCGGCGTACCGAAATGCATGCTGCCCATGGAAATGAAAAACTCCGCCGCGGCAAGGACAAGCGCAAGGATTATATTGGGCTCCTTTGCCTCCTCTTTTTTTTCATTAAGCTCATACAGGCGGTAGCCTATGGCCTTTACGGCCCCGAAAAGCTTCTCTTTGCTGCATACATTTTCATCGTATCTGATCGACATACGCTCAGTCGTAAGGTTCACGCTGACGCTTTCGACGCCCTCAAGAGCGCGGCTTACCCTCTCGACATTTGCCGAGCAGGCCGCGCAGGACATACCCCCTACTTTATACTCTTTTTCAGTCATTTCTCTTCCCTCCCCCTGTTTGCAAATTTATTGAGACTGTGCTAACATTAGCTCATGAATATTTATGAATCGGCAGAAGACTATCTGGAAATGATGCTCATGCTCCGCGAGGAAAAGGGATACATAAGATCCATCGACATCGCGAAGCGGCTTGGCGTAACAAAACCCAGCGTCTCATACGCGGTCAAGAATCTGCGCTTAGACGGCTATATCACAATGGAAAAAGGCGGCGAAATACATCTCACCGAAAAGGGAGAGCAGATCGCCGAAAGAGTGTTCTATAAGCACAAGCTCATATGCTCTTTGCTGAAATCCATGGGAATAAGCGATGAGACCGCTCACAATGACGCGTGCAGGGTCGAGCACGACCTGAGCAACGAATCGATAAGTGCCATCGAAGAATATCTCAGAAAGAATAATATAGAGATATGCGATTGTCTTGATCCGGAGCTTTACTGAAGAGGAACGATGTTCCTCTTTTTTTATTCAGTCTCCTGTTCTCCAAGCTCTTCGGCTTTTTTTCTTGCGGCCTCTTCTCTGTCAAGGCGTATTCCGTTTGAAACGGCTGCCGCCATAACTCCTATGCACGCCGCTATAACGCCGAAGCTCAGACCTCTTGAAGCGTATTTAGTCGTTTTTCTTATGCGGCTTGAAAGACTTACAGTTCCCTTTTTCATTTTTATAACCTCCGTTTTTATCCTCGCGGCTATTTCTGCCTTATCTTCGCAGCTATCTCCGCTATTTTTATCAATCTGTGATTGAGCCCCGATTTTGTGAGCGCGGGCTCGAATTCCTTCGCCAGCTCTGCCAAGCCCAGGTCCGGAAATTCCAGACGCTTTTTTGCCGTGATATAAAGCTTGTCGGGCAAACTTTCTATGCCCCTGTGGCTGTCTATGAGCCTTATATCAGCCAGCTGCTTTTGGGCGGCGTTGACGCTTTTATCCAGGTTGGCGGCCTCGCAGTTGCTTATGCGGTTAGCCTTGTTTTTCATATCCTTGGTGATCATCACATCCTGAAATCTGAAATACTGGCTCTGCGCGCCTATGATATTTATAAAGTCCGATATCTGTTCGCCTTCTTTTATGTAGACTACCGACTTGTTTTTTCTCTCCGTTATTTTCGATTTTAGCCCGAAGCTGTTTATGAGCCTGCTCACCTCCCGGGCCCGAGGCTCTCCGTCGCAGGGTATCTCCATATGATAGCTTCTGGTCGGGTCCGATACCGAACCGCCCGCGAGAAATATGCCCCTGAGCGCCGCCTTTTTATCGCATCTCTTTTTCGTTATCTCCGGCGATATCCAGTCGTCGAAATAATTACTGCCCTCTCTCACCCCGAGCATACCGACCTCGCGCATTATCTGCTCGGCATTCATCTCGGAATTTATATAAAGCACATAGGTCTTTTCCTTTGTTATTGCCTTGGGTTCTCCTATCAAAATAGCGGTCTTCGCGCCGAAATATTCCTTTATGAGAGTCACGAACAGCCTTGCCGATGCCGGGCTGTCTATATATACCCTCAGTCCAAGACCGCCCGCCTCCAGCGTTGCTGTACCGGCAAAACGAATAAAGCCCGCTATTTCCGCAAGCTGGCAGCATTTTTTGTCCGGAATGATACGGGACAGCTCAAGTTTTGTATCAGTGGTGAACGACATTACTTTTTTATATCCCTGTGTATAAGGACCACATTTTTGCCCATGGCCTTGAACTTGTCGGCAAAGGCGGACGCTATTGCCACGCTTCTGTGCTGGCCGCCTGTGCAGCCCACGCCTATGACAAGATGATATTTGCCCTCATGAACATAATTCGGGATTATATCCGCCACAAGACCGGTGATCCTCGCGATAAAGTCCCGCGCCTCGTAAGAGCGCAGCACATAATCCTTGACCTTCTTGTTTTTTCCTGTGAGCTTTTTGAGGCTCGGAGCATAAAAAGGATTGGGAAGAAAACGCGCGTCGACTATCCAGTCGGCCTCGGCGAGCACCCCGTTCTTATAACCGAAGGATTCAACCGTTATGGTGAAGCTCTCCTTTTCTATTCCGGGAAGCAGGAGCGAGCTTATTTCAGCGTGCAGCTCGGCGCTCTTCATCGTCGAGGTGTCGATAACAAAATCGGAATTTTTCCTGAGCGAGGCGAGCAGCTTTCTCTCCCTTGCTATATCGTCGGCAAGAGAGCCGCCCTCGGACAGCGGATGTATTCTTCTTGTCTCGTTATAGCGCTTTATAAGGCTGGCGTCGCTGGCCTCAAGATACATCAGCTTGCAGGATATCCCTGCCTTTTTCATGTCCGCTATGCTTTCCTTCAGATCGTTGAAAAACTCCTTGCTTCTTATATCGACGACAAAGGCCGCGCGGTTTATGTCCGCCCGACCGTCATCCACAAGCTTGATAAACGCTTTCATAAGAAGAGGAGGCATATTATCTATGCAATAATATCCCAGATCCTCAACGCAGCGTATAGCCTGCGATTTTCCGGCACCGGATAAACCTGTAATAACTAAAAGCTCCATAAGTTCACTATCCTGTCTATAGGTAAAGAAATATCGAGCGCTCTTTGCAAAGCCGCCTCATAGCGCCCTACATTCCGCGGACTGTGCGCGTCGCTGCTTATTACAAAGCTTACGGCGTATTCAGCCGCCTTCGCAAGATCCTTTGATGATAAAGCGTCGTGGCGGTTGTTTATTTCCATAAGCGTATCGGTCTCCTCGCAGGCCCTTGACAGCTCGTTTATATCGACCTTGATCTTATCTCCGGGATGAGTAAGTATCTTTATATCGTTTTCATAAAGTGCCCTGACTACCATATCGGTATTATAAGCGATATCTGAAAACAGCTTTATATGACCGCCCAGGAACACTCTGAACGATCTTAAAGGAGTTTCTCCGAGCACTCCGTAGTGATAGCCCGCTATTATGTAATCAAACAGGCCCTGATCCTCCGCGCTCACATCGAGTCTTCCCGAGGGGTTTATTATATTGGCCTCGACCGAAAGCAGCACCTTGACGCCCGGACAGCTTCTCGCCGCGTTTTCTATATCCCTTCTCATCGAGGGAATATCGGACAGCTTCATTCCGTAAAAGCTGTGTCCCGGCCCGTGGTCCGATATGCCTATAGCCGAAAGCCCCTTTTTCTCGGCTTCAAGCACATTGTCAAGTATGCGGCCTTTTCCGTGAGGGCGGAATATGCCCCGGGAATAGACGCTGTGAGTGTGAAGATCGTACTTAAGCCTGAATCCCAATTATCCTGACCTCCGGCTCAAGCATAACAGCGAATTTATACATGACAGTCTCCTGAACGAGTCTCATAAGATCGATTATATCCTCGGGGCTCGCTCCGTCTCTGTTTATTATGAAGCCTGCGTGCAGCTCGGACACCTGAGCGCCGCCGAGCCTGAGACCCTTAAGGCCGGCATCCTCTATCAGCCTGCCCGCGAAATGCCCCTCGGGGCGCTTGAAAAAGCTCCCCGCCGACGGATACTGGAGCGGCTGCTTCGAGGCTCTTTGACGGGCAAGCTCCGCCATGCGTTCTTCTATCG
>JBHCAF010000055.1:0-6565 GCA_041798185.1 Bacillota bacterium | reverse complement strand
GTATGCTCGGAATAGGTGTGCCGCTCTCTCTTCAGAGCCTGATGTATATACTCACGAATATATTTATTCAGGTAGGTATAAATTCCCTCGGCACCGTGACGGTCGCCGCGTGGACCTTGTCCGACAAGATAGACGGATTTTTCTGGGGCTTCATGGCGGCCGCGAATGTGACCGTGAGCAATTTCGTAGGTCAGAATCACGGGAAGGGCGACTACGGCAGAATAAAAAAAGGGATCAAGTCGAGCTTTATTATATTTATGAGCTTCGGTATTTTGTACGGAGCTTTGCTGCTGCTGTTCTCAAGGCCGCTGCTGCCGCTTTTCAACAACGATCCCGAGGTCATAGACTGCGCCTGGGATATAATACTTTTCTTCGCGCCGCTTTACTGGACATGGGTCATAAACGAGGTCTTATCGGGCGCGCTCAGGGGCGAGGGCAAGACCCTTGTTTCGTTTATGATAGTAGCCGTCAGCATATGCGGATTCAGGCTCATCTGGCTTGCAACGGCCTTTAAGGCTCACCCGACGATAATCTGCCTCGCGGCGAGCTATCCTATAGCCTGGGGGCTCGCGAGTCTGGGCATGACTATTTATTATGTGATCCGCATGAAGCGCAAATCTGTGATAAAATAGCATTTAATATTAAGCTGATGATTTTGACCTGATGATTTTTAGCTGAGCATTTTTTAAGAGAGGTGATTTTGTCCTTATGGACACAGGAAGTATTTCCACAGTTCCTTTATCGTATCCCATACTGGCCTTTCCTTTATTATATCCCGTACTGATAGTATTGCTGCTTTTGGGCGGCGCGTATTTTGCCGCCGCGGAAACGAGCCTCGCTTCGGTAAGCAGGATACGAATGCTTTCAGATGCCTCCGACGGAGATTCCCGCGCCGAGAAGGTCATATATATACTTGATAATTTTGAGGAGGCGCTGAGCACTCTTCTCATAGGAAACAATATCATGCATATCGGGTGCTCCGCCGCCGCTACAGTTTTCGCGACAAAGCTCTGGGGCAGCAGGAGCGTCAGCATAAGCACCTTTGTGCTTGCCTTTATCGTCTTTATCTTTGCCGAGATGATACCTAAATCTTATGCCAAGGCCTGCTGTGAAAAGCTGGCTCCGGCTCTCGCGCCCTCGCTCGCGGTCCTTATGAAGATATTTGCTCCGGCAAACGCTCTTCTCAATGCTCTGACCTCGGCGATAGCAAGGGCTTTTCACGCGGTCAGAGAAGACGATATAACTCTGAGCGGCGAGGAGCTTTCGGATATAATCGAAAATATAGACGAAGAGGATCGCATAGACGAGGATACTACCGAGCTTCTTCAGTCGGCCCTTGAATTCACCGAAACCAATACCAAGGATATTCTTATAGCCTGGGACAAGGTCGTTACGGTCGGAGAATGGATGCCCGAGGATGAGATATACAGGATAATAAGCGAAAATCATTTCAGCAGGCTTCCGGTGCTCGACAGAGACGGCAATATAAAAGGAGTTCTTCAGATAAGAAAATTCCTCAAGGCCAAAATCAGGGGGCGTAAAAGTCTGATGAGCGCCTCTATGCTCGATAAGCCTTATTACATACAATCTACTTTGAATCTCGATGAAATACTCTCGGATCTTTCGGGGCACAGAACGCATATGGCCTTTGTAAAGAACGGCTCGAATCAGGTGATAGGAATAATCACGATAGAGGATATTTTAGAAGAGCTTGTCGGGGAGATATACGATGAAGAGGAGGCTGCGGTATGATAGCTCCTTGTATCATCATAGTATTTTTGATAATACTTTCGGCCTTTTTTTCGGGCTCGGAGATAGCCTATGCCTCGGCGAGCGAGATAAGGCTGAGAAAAGAGCTGGAGGAAAAGGGCAGCTGGTCGCTCAAGAAGGCGTATCATATTTTTATCAATTACAGGCTTGCTCTTATAGCGATACTGATAGGAAACAATCTTGTCAATATAGCGGCTTCGGCGGCGGCGACGGTCATCGCCGTCAGCCTTATGGGCGACAGGGGAGCATGGATTGCGACCCTTGTAATGACGCTCATCATAGTTGTTTTCGGGGAGATAAGCCCAAAGCTCATAGCAAGCAGAAATCCCGAAAGAGCGGCTGCCCGTCTTGCCGCTCCGCTTACGGTCTGGATGCTCATAACAAAGCCGCTTGTCGCGGCGTCGGACGCTTTTATAGGGATCATATCCAAGCTCTGGGGCCGCAGCATCGTTGACGAGGCTGTGACCGAGGACGATCTTGAGACCATATTCGACACTGCCGAGGAGGAAGGCGTTGTAGACGAGGACACCGCGGATCTTTTGCAGGGCACTTTGGATTTTGACGATATCCCCGTTTACGAGATAATAACCCCGAGAGTCGATATGATAGCTCTTGATATAGACGAGGATAAACACAGGCTCCTTGATGAGATACTGAGAGCTCAGGTCTCGAGGCTTCCTGTTTATAAGGATACTCCCGACCATATAGTAGGGCTGCTGCACAGCAATCAGGTGCTGAGGCTGCTTGCCGCGGGCGAGGAGCTGAATATCGCGGAAATGATGATGGAGCCCCAGTTCGTATATAAGACTACGCCCCTGTCCGAGGTGCTGGCTTTGATGAAAAAAAGCTCATGCCATCTCTTTGTCGTGACCGACGAATACGGCGGCACCATGGGTATTGTCACCATGGAGGATATTCTGGAGCAGCTCGTCGGGGAAATATTCGATGAAAAGGATGTGAGCGGCGAGGAGTTCATAGAGCTTTCGGAGGGCCGCTTTGCTGTCGACGGCGATATGCGCCTCGAAGACTTTTTTGACGAGCTTGATATGGACGGAGAAGAAGAGCTCGATGACGACAATGCGACCATAGGCGGCTGGGTGATGGAACAAACGGAAAAGTATCCCGAGCTCGGCGACAGCTTTGTATATAAAAATCTCGAATTTATTATCACCGAATGCGAGGAGATGCGAGTTCTGTCCCTTGAGGTCAGAGTATTACAGTAAGGCGGTAAATATGAAGAAGACCAAGATAATATGTACCCTCGGGCCGGCAAGTGGCAGCGAGGAAACGATAGTGAAAATGATAGAGGCGGGAATGAATGTCGCGAGGCTCAATTTTTCGCACGGCAGCCGGGAGGATCAGAAGGTCCTGATAGAGCTTGTTAAGAAAGTAAGGAAAAAGCTCAACGAGCCTGTGGCCATAATGCTCGATACAAAGGGCCCCGAATACAGGATAGGAAGCTTTGAGGGCGGCCGGGCTGTTTTAAGCGAGGGACAGAGCTTTCGCTTTACGAGCGAGGATGTGACGGGAAACGGCGAAAGGGTGAGCGTGTCCTACAGCAGGCTTCCCGAGGAGCTTTACGCGGGCGATATCATTCTTGTGAATGACGGGCTTGTCAAGCTTGCGGTCGAGGAAATAAGCGGCAGCGATATAATATGCAGAGTCCTTATAGGCGGAGCGCTTTCGGACAGGAAGTCGATGAGCTTTCCGGGCAAGGTACTCAAGCAGCCGTATCTTTCCGACAATGACAGAAATGACCTTCTCTTCGGAATAGAAAACGGGGTGGACTATGTGGCCTGCTCCTTTGTTTCGTGCAAGCGCGATATACTCGATATAAGGGAATTTCTTGATGAAAACGGCGGCAGGGATATAAAGCTGATCGCGAAGATCGAAAATCGAAGCGGCGTGGAAAACGCGGCGGAGATACTTGAGTGCGCGGAGGGGCTCATGGTGGCGCGCGGCGATCTGGGCGTTGAAGTTCCTTTCGAGATACTTCCCGAGGCGCAGAAAAGACTCATCCGCATATGCAAAAAGGCCGGCGGCATTTCAATAATAGCGACAGAGATGCTCGAATCCATGATAGAAAAAGCCCGCCCGACCAGAGCGGAAATATCCGATGTGGCAAATTCTGTGTACGACGGAGCCTCGGCGATAATGCTTTCGGGTGAAAGCGCCGTGGGCAAATATCCGGTAGAGACGGTCATGGCGATGAGCGCGATAGCTGTCAACGCCGAAAACGATATAAGCTATGACAGAAGCTTCGGAAGCTATAATTTCAGGTTCAAGGATATATCGGACTCAATTTCGCACGGCGCCTGTCAGCTTGCCGTAGACGCCGGTGCGAAATGTATAATAGCCTGCACAAAGAGCGGGGCCACCGCAAGATTCGTTTCGAGATTCAGGTGCGGCGTTCCTATACTCGGAGTCACCTCATCAGAGAAGGCCTTCAATCAGCTTTCGCTGGCATGGAACACCATGCCGGTGCTTGTTGATGAATTCAGGGATATAGACAAGCTCATCTCGATAGCCGTGCTCGCGGCTAAAAGCTCGGGCATGGCTCAAGACGGAGACATAGTCGTGATAACCTGCGGCACTCCGGGAAAAGAGGGGAGCACGAGGCTCATATATTCCGATTATGTTTAGCTGAATGAGCTCTGCTCGACCTTATTCTCTCTTTTGTCTTTCGAAATTGTTAAGTATACAGGCGAAGAGCTTCAGGGTTCCTTCACCTACATTTACTATCGAATGGGTGTGGCCGTTGGCGCAGATCTCGCTGTCTCCCGGGTGCAGTATTCTTTCTTCGCCGTCGTCGGTCACCTTCGCGGTGCCCTCGAGTATCAGATATATCTCGTAGTTTTCGGTATGGCTGTGAACACCTATGGAATATCCGGGCTCAAAGCTCATAACGCCGAACTGGCTTCCCGCACCGTAGAGCAGCTCGGGCGGGATCACATGTCTGAAATCCAAAGTTCCTATGCCGCCTCGAAGCTCGACCTTGTCTTCGTGCCGTTGTTCGTTTTCCATGAAAAACATAAATTCCTCCTTTAGCGCTGTAAGCAGCTTATCATATGGGGCTTTATATCGCTCAGGCTTTTCGCGCCTGTAAGCAGCATTGCTTCCTTGAGCTCGGCTCTGATCTTTTCCGTAAACAGCCTTACGCCCTCTGACAGCGCGCCGAAGGCCGATATTGCGTAGGGTCTTCCTATCAGTACCGCGTCAGCGCCGAGGGCGAGACATTTGAACACATCGCCGCCCGTTCTGATCCCGCCGTCAACGAATATCTTGAGACTGTCTCCTGTTGCCTCGCGCACCGCTCTTATCTGAGAGGCGGGGGCTGGGTTATCTTCGATTATCCTGCCGCCGTGGCTTGATATCACGATCCCGAAGCAGCCGGCTTCGGCGCAGCGTACGGCCGCCTCGGCCGTCATGACGCCCTTTACGATAAAGGGCCGCCCCGCCGCCGCGGCGAGCTCTGCTATTTCATCTTTACTTTTTGTGAATACCGGTTTTCCCTGAAGCTTTAGATTTATCAGCGAGGCCGAATCGAGGTCCATCGCGGCCGCCATTGCCTGCGTTTCTGCTATGGCTTCAAGTCTGGCGAGACATTTGCTCTGCTCCCAGGGCTTTATCGTTGCTATGCCGCAGCCTCCTGCTTCCTTTATCACGGGAAGCGTTGCTTCGAAGTATGCCTCGTTGGGGCCGTCGCCTGTCCACGCGAAGCCTCCTGCGGCGAGGCTGCCGTCCGTGACTGCGCGGACATATTCGTCTTCGCTTATTATGCCTCCGAAATTAAGGGCTATGGCTCCGACAGGAGCCGCGAAGAAGGGCTGTTCGAATTCTCTTCCGAAGAGGCTGATTTTCGTATCGGCTTCGTAATGCTCATGGACTACATCCATATTTATTTTTACGGATCTGAAAAATTCACGGCATATCGTAAAGGAATCACCGTTTCCCTTGCCTCCGCAGCCCGGCACTCTGCCGCGGCAGGCTATGCCGTTGCATTCCGGACAGACTTCGCAAAAGCCTTTGAGCTTTTGCTTCGCGAGCTTCAATACTTCATTGTAATCTTTAAGCATTTTGATTTCTCCTTTGGCCCGTATTTTATTTTGTGCTTTTTCGTTCCGTTTGCTTCATCTTGAGCTCTTTCATTCCGATTGCCTCATCTTGAGCTCTTCCGCTCCAGCTGCTTCATCTTGAGTCTGGCGTTGTAGAAGTCTTTGACGCTGCACCCTGCGCGTCCGCCTCCGGCACAGGCGCAGGCACACGCGCAAGCGCATGAAGCGCAGGCGCAGGAGCTGTGAGCGCAGCCGCCCGAGCGACCGCCTCCGCGGGGACCTCCGAAAAGCCCGCCGCTTCTGCCGACTACGGGAACATGAACGACATTGACTCTGACAAAGGTGTTCGGATCCGATGAGTAATGATATTCGCCCTTTTTCTTGTATCGGAGAGCCTCTTTGTCTTCTGCCTTGATATTTTCTTCCTTGATTATCTCTTCACTCTTTATCAGATTCTTGCCGCAGTAGCTGCAAGCCGTTTTTCCCTCTTCTCTCGGTGCGCCGCAGCTCGGGCAGGAGTCGAAATATACTACCTTAGTGCGGGTAAGCTTTGTTTCGGTGGCTCCCGACGAGAAGCCCGCGCCGCTTCCGAAAGCCTTGCCTGATATCGCCGCGATTGTCTTGAATATCATAAAGAGTATTATAATAAGTCCGGTAACGGCGCTTCCGGCGCCGTATTCAACGCCGTAGTCGTCATAATAATCATTGCCGTAATCATAGCCGTGATCGGGCCCTTCGGC
>JBHCAF010000054.1:0-7931 GCA_041798185.1 Bacillota bacterium | reverse complement strand
TGATCAGAGGCAGCAATATAGAAATAAGAAGCAGATAAGCTTGCATTATAATACTCCTTCCGTCATTGAGAAAAAGAGAGTTACCCAGCCCTGAGCAAATATCCCGAGAATGCAAACGAGCGCGGCAAGCGCGAGCATGAGGATAAGCATCTGAAGAGGCGCCTCAGTGCAGACCGGTTCAGCTCTGTTCAGGGCTTCAAGAGCTTCTTTTTTGGGGAAGAAAGCCTTTATCGATATCGAGAGAAGATAGGCGGCCGTAAGAAGCGCGCTCGCAAGCAGCACCGCCGGAACAAGCCAGCTTATAACGGGGATATCAAGAGCGAGCACTCCTGTGGCAAGATACCACTTGGAAAGAAAGCCCGCAAAGGGCGGCACCCCGACGAGCCCGAGGCTCGCGACGGTAAAGCAGGCAAAGCTGACGGGCATTTTCCTTCCCATACCCTCGAGCTCGCTGACCTTATATTTATGGTTGGCGAATATAAGCGCCGCAGCCACCAAAAAGAGGCAGTTCTTTATAACGGCGTGATATATGACATGAAGAAGCGCGCCCGTAAGAGCTGACTGATCAAGCGCGAATACGCCTGCAAGAATATACGAAAGCTGCGAAACGCTCGAATAAGCGAGCCTTCTTTTGAAATGATCCTGCTGATAAGCCATCAAAGAGCCGAGCAGTATCGTAAACATCGCCATGACCATGAGCGCATACTGCACCCATGTTCCTCTTATAAAATCGGCTCCGAAAACAAAGTATATAACTCTTATTATGCAGAGCACTCCCGCCTTTGTTATGACGCCGGAGAGCACCGCCGATGCCGGGCCGGGAGCTTCCGGATGCGCCGCGGGAAGCCAGCTGTGCAGAGGATAAATACCTGCCTTCGCGCCGAAGCCAACCACACTTAAAAATATCGCTATAAGAAGAGCGTTCTCATGCCCGGCGAGCCTCTCCGTATCAAGGCTTCCGCCCGCGATAAAACGAAGCGACGCGTAGTTGGTCGCGAAAAAGAGCCCCAAAAGGCCGAGCGTCGCGCCGAATATCGAATAGTAAAGATATTTTTTAGCCGCCGCTATCGCCTCGGGTCTTTCGTCATGGAGCACGAGGGGAACGGAGAGCAATGTCATGAACTCAAAGCAAAGATACATGGTAATATATGACTGCGCGAAGCAGAGGGCCGTAAGCATTATGTATGTCAGCAAATAGAAAATAAAAAATCTTTTTTTCTTTTCAAGATGCTCGGCATATTTTTTCGCAAAGACTCCGACGATGAGCCACATAAGGCTGACAACGCCGAAGAAGAACCAACTGAAAACATCAGCCCCGAACACAAAATACATCTTGTCCTCCCGAATTTACGCAAACATACTGAAGCCCAGATGGATGACATCAAGCAGCCACTCGGTATTAAGGCCTATGGCTATGTTGATAAGTATAAACAAAGCTATGGCGCATACATAAGAGGGCTTGAAGCGCACTCTTTCCTTATCGGGCCGCTCTTCCGCAGCGCCGAAGAGATTTATCAAAGCCATAAGATAGTAGACCGCCGTAAGCAGGGTCGAAACTATTATTGCCGTAAAGGAAAGATACATCCTCCAGCCCGTAAGCTCGGCCGCCGCGTATACCAGCGAATACTTTGTGACAAAGCCTGCAAAAAGCGGTATTCCTATCATTGAAAGAGAGCCTGCCAAAAAGGCCGCGCCCGCGAAGGGATCCCGCTTTGCCGCGCCCGTTATATCCTTGAATTTCTTTGAGCCCCCGGAGACTTCCATTATGCCCCCCGAGGAAATAAAAAGCATAGCCTTGGTTACCGCGTGGACAAGAAGCTGTATCACTGCCGCCTGAATACCGGCGAGATTGCCCATGCCTATGCCAAGATATATATACCCTATCTGACCTACCGAAGAATAGGCGAGCATGCGCTTGAGGTCCTTTTCTCTTATAGCATTTACGGAGCCCATTATCATCGCCGCCGCGCCGAAGAGGAGCAGTATGTCGAAGATGGGATTTCCGGAAAGCAGCTCGATGCCTAAGACTCTATATATCAGCTTTATCAAAAGAAAGATATATGCTTTCAGAACAAGACCTGAAAGCAGCGCCGAGCTTCCCGAGGTCGCGCTTGAATGAGCCTCCGGCAGCCAGCTGTGAAAAGGCCAGAGCGCCGACTTAAGCGCCATCCCGACAGCGAAAAGAGCCATGCTGACCTGCACGGGGACCATAGCGCGCGCGTTGCCCGCTATATTGCTCTCGACATAATCTCTTATAGGCTCCATGAGAAGATGCCCTGTCGCTCCGTACATTATGCAGACTCCTATCAAAAACAGTCCGGAGCCTACAAGCGACATTATGAGATATCTTATAGCGGCAGCAAGCGTCTGCTTTCCTTCCTTCGCGACTATTATGCCGCAGGCCGTTATGGTATTTATCTCTATGAACACATAAGCCGTGAAAAGGTCGTTGGTATTCACCAGCGCTATCATCGAGCAAAGCAGGAAAATCACGCTCACATAATAAAGGTTCTGTTTTTTGCCCTTAACATCCTCTTCTATATGATTGATACCGCCAAGAACGGAAAGGAAAAGAACGAAGCAAAAAAGCACGCAGCTCGCAGCTTCAAGCGCGCCCGAGCGCAGCTCGTTGCCCACCGGAGCGCCGTAATGGCCCATAGCGTAGCGATAAGCCTGCCCACCGTCAAGGAAATACTTGAGGAGGGCAATATTCATGAGCCCTGTGATGAACACTACAACGGCGCTCAGGCGCTTTGCGGCCCTTCCCGGGATCACGGCGCAAACAGCGCCCGCTATTATAAGTATAAGGACCGACCAGGAGACCGCGTTTTGTATAAGCAGCATTATTCTTTCCTCCTGTCTTCTTCCCGCACTCTGTAAATTATTTTATCGACATTGAGCGTGCCGAACTCCTCATAAAGCCTCACCGTGATCGCAAGCAGGATCGCGGTAACGGAGACTGAAACAACTATCCCGGTCAGCACCAGCCCTGCGGGGACAGGATTGGTATAAAGAGCCGTGTTGACTCCCGCCGCCTGCTCTTCAAGACTCACTATCGGAGCAACGGTGCCGGCGACATAGCCCTTGACCGCAAGAAAGAGATATATGGAGCTGTCCATTATCCCGAGCCCTATTATCTTTTTTATCATATTGCGGTTGAGCAGAAGATTGCTGAAGCCTATGCCGAAGCATATCATCGAAATATATTCAGGGAGATTGTTCAATATGTATTCCGTCATTTACTGAAGCCCCCTCTTCTGAACATTATATAAAGCGCGTAAACAGTATTGGAGACAACTATCCCCACCGCGATATTAAGCGGAAGTATCAGCCCGGAAGCAAATATTTCGCCGTCGGCGAGCACGGGTATTAAATTTTTTATGTGATTTGCGCCGACATAGAAAACATAGGATTTGGCGAGCCCGTAGAAAAGAAGCGCGCCGCAGCTGCAGACAAGATAGCTCCTGCTGTTGCAAAAACGCTCGGTCTTCTCAAGCCCGTAGGCGTTAAGGTAAAGTATAAGCGCCGCTCCTATTATCGCGCCGCCGGAAAATCCGCCGCCGGGCGAAAGATGCCCGTTCACTATAACATATATCCCGAAAAGAAAAATCACGGGGATCAAAAGCTCAAAGCTCTTTTTAAGAATAATATCGCCCTCGGGCTCATAGGAGCTTTCCAGAAATTTTGCGGGAAGCTTTTTATCGGAATCGGCGTCGCGCCTTAAAAGAATAAACACACTCACGGTCGCGACAAAAAGAACATTCGATTCGCCCAGAGTGTCGAAGGCTCTGTAATCAAGTATCATGCCCGACACGGCATTGAGAGAGCCTGTCTCACGGGAGGCGTCGGAGAGATACTTTTCCGACACCGAATTATTTGTCGGGTTCTTGGGATCGCCTATGCTGGGAAGCGCCGAAACGGTTATAAGCATAGCCGCTATGAAAATGCACGCCAAAATCACGCAAAGGATATCGTAGATCCTGTTGAAGCGTTTAACTCTCATCACTCTTCTCCTTTCCGCCGCAGGCAGCCGAAGACTCCTCGCCTAAGGCTTTTTCAAAAAGCCCCATGCGTTTGAACGCGACAAAGAAAAGCACGCCGGTTATGCCGGCTCCGACCGCAGCCTCGGTTATTGCAAGATCCGGAGACTGCAGCAGTATCCAGATAACAGAAGTGACAAGGCTGTAAGACATGAAGATAACAAGAGCCGGAAGCAGCCGTTTCGTGACGGACACCGCTACGGCGAGTATTACCAGCAGTATCAGAAGAAGTGTCATCAGGACAGTCATTATTCTTGCACCTCCGCTTCTTCTTTTATATTTTCGTTCGTATCAGCCTCGAGCTTGGCAAGCATATGAGAGCATACCGGAGCTGTGATAAACAGGCAGCCGGCGGCTATGCAAAGCTTGAGACTCGTAAGCGACAAGCCGTTTATGACCACGCAGCCCGCAAAAACAAAAACAGAGGCAAGGCTGTCAGCTATGCCTGCCGCGTGCATTCTGTTGAGCACATATTTGAATTTATAGTTGCCTATCACCGTTATAATATAAAAAACGGCGCCGACAAGGATGAGGGCCGAGCCCAAAAGATTTCTCACAGTCAGCATTTTTCGCCCTCCGCTTTTTCCGCTCCGCGCTCTCTTATCTCCGCCGCCGTACCGCGAAGGATCCTGGACAGAACGATGATCGCCGTAAATGACAGCATAGCGTAGAGTATAGCGATATCGGCGAGAAAATTCCGTTTATATATGGTCGCAAGAAGCGCGATCATCGCGTTTCCTATGGAGCCTATCATGTTGACCGCAAGGATTCTGTCGGTATTTCGCGGTCCTTTTACGGTCCTCAGCACGCAGGCCAAAACGAGCAGCGCGAGCGCCGTCATAACCACCCAGAGAAAACTGTTCACAGCCCTGCCACCTCCTCCATTTTTCTGAGATGACGCACGAAGCTGCAGTCGTCTATACCGTCTCCCATTGCCTTGTCAAGACAGTGCACCGTATATTCATCACCGCTGAGATCAAGCGTGATCGTCCCCGGCGTAAGCGTTATGGAATTCGCGAGAAGAACTCTGGCAAGATCGCTCTTAAGTCCGCTGCGGAATTTAATTATCGCGGGCGAGGGCTGAGAGACCGCAAAAACGAGCCCCGCCGTGGCAAGCGAAGACTTTACTATCTCTACTATAAGATTCGCCATGTATTTAAGGATATAAGGCAGTTCGCGCGCGAGTGTGATGTCTTTTTTTATGCTGAAGCCTAAAAACCGGCAGCAGAAAAAATATAACACCGCGCAGACCGGGATACCCACCGCCACGGTCTCAGGGCTTATGCGTCCGTTAAAGGCAAGCCACAGCGCAAAGAGTAATAAAAACACTTTTGCTTCTCCTGTCTTAAATATAAAGTACACAAGCTGCCGCAAAGCGGCGCAACGAAATATCGCGGATAAAATACTGCTCCGCAAAAAACATTGCATATATTATATATCAGAAAAGGATATCAGAAAAGGGCTTCGGGATAAAGCGAAGCCCTTAAAGCTATGAGCGCCTTCTGTTGAATATGAGGACCGCAAGCGAAGCCAAAAGGCCGAGAAACAAGGGGTCAACCGTATCGGGAAGGATCAGCTTGCCGATAAGCGTCAGGGCCACACCGGCTATCATGGATGCTGTCGCGCAGAAAGGGGAAAGCTTTCCCTTCATGAAAAGCGCCGCGGAGAAGGGCACTATGCCGGCCGCCCCGCGCAGGCCCATGGAGAGAAAGCTGTAATTCAAGATCATTCCTCCGAGATTGCCGAAAGAAAATGCCGCGGCAAGCAGAAATATCAGAGCAAGAACAAGTCTTGATATCAGCAGCAAGCGGCCGTCGTCGGTTTTTTTCTTCAAAAGCTTCACAATTATATCTCCGGTCAGTATATTGCTCATGCCCAAGGCAATACCTGCCCCGGTACCGACCACGGCTATAAGCAGAGTGCAAAGCACCATTCCGGCGAAAAGCGGCGGAATATTTTTGATTATGAACAGAGGAAGCGCCATTCCGGCCTGTATATCGGGATAATGCATTCTCATGTATAGCCCGACAAATATGCCCGCGACGCCTATCAGCGGAACCAGAATGCCTGATACGCAGGCCGCGAGCCTCGCAGTTTTCTCGGTTTTGGCTGAAATGATAGCCGACATATATGCCTGCGTGCTTATTACTCCAAGCACCAAAGAAAGACAGGCTCCCAGATCTCGCGCGGGGCCTCTGGCAATGAGGCTGAAAAAGCGTTCCGAAGGCAGCAGCGGAGAACTGAAAAACGCTGCCGCGCCTCCGCCCAGGCGCAGCGCAAGTATGCCGCAAAAACCTACGGAAAGATAAAGTATAAGAGTCTTGAGCATGCCCACATAGCTTGCGCCCAGGGCTCCGCCGAAAAGAACATACACTATCATGACGGCCACTATGAGAGCGGTCGCCGCAATCGACGGAAGTCTTACGAGCGCCGCTATGAGAGCGACGCCCGATATTATCTGCGACACGATAGTTATAAAGCTTCCTATCGAGCTCAGGACAGCTATGGTAACACCGGCTTTTTCGCCGTACTCCATGCTGATTATTCCGGGTATGGTCCCGGCTCCGGCGCTATAAACGGGCCTGACATAAAATACGGCAGTCACCATAAGCCCCAAGCCTCCGCCAAGGGTGAACCACCACGCGGAAAAGCCGTAGCTGAAGGCCAGCTGGGCAGTTCCTATAGTTGACGCCCCTCCGACCAAGGTGCCTATCAAAGCGCCCATGACCATAACGACCGAGGCTTTGCGCCCCGCGCTTGAAAAATCGGATGCCGACTTCACCTTTTTGCCCGCATATATGCCAACGGCAATAACGAGAGCTATTATCACAAGAGCCCCTATCATATGCTGAAAACTCATAATCTCACCTCATATGAAACAGCAGACGGTCAAACCATAAGCCGCTGCGGATCGACCTTATTCAACAGTATATCAAGAATCTCAGCAGACGGAAGCTCGGAAGGAACGGCACGCGATATATCCATTTGGAATTCCGTATTAGCGGCCACCTCATCAGGACTCAGCCCGGGATAGTACTCCGCAAGATAAGCCCGCTTTGTTTTATCGTCAAAACGCATAACGCCCATCTCGGTAACTATGGCCCGCGGGCCTTTATTCTTCGGAAGCCCTTCCCGCTCTCTTCCGAGAGGGCCGTCTATCCACCCGGGGCTTGTTATATAGTCTATCTTCTCACGAAAGCGCCGTTTTTCATGTGACATCATAATAACTGTATCACAATTAGTAGCAATTCCGTTCGCTCCGCCGCTTCCAGTGAAGCGAACCTTAGGATGCATATAATCACCTATACAGGTCGAATTCAGATTGCCGTAGGGGTCTATCTCGGCCCCGCCTAAAAACCCAAGGTTTATCTTGTTTTTCTTGTATGCCGTATTCTGAAACCCGAAATATCGGAACTGATCCGCCAGAGCGGACGCCCTGTAGCACACCCTAAGGTCGCTTACGCTCGTAGGAACCTCCAAGGGCGCTCCGTCAAAAACACCCGACTCAAAAAGTAATACGGTATTCGGCGCGTGACTATTTTTGGCAAGGCTTGCGGCAACCAAAGGCAGACCGGTTCCGACTATGACTACATCGCCGTCCTTTATCTGCCTCGCCATCACAACCGCCATCATCTGTCTGGAAGTACAATTAAGCTTCATAATGATCAGCCTCCTATTTCCTTTGCAGACCGGGCACATATCCCCAGTCAGGTCTTACACGCAGAGTGCTCATACGGTCGGCTCCGAATTTTGCAAGATAGGCGCTGTGGTCCTCGGTGCCGTAAATATATTCGTCAAGAAACTCGGCAAAAGCTCCGTCATCCGCGCTGATCTTGTCATATTCTCTTAAAAACATCCCGTCGTAGTCATAGAAATTGGCGCACTGAAAAG
>JBHCAF010000053.1:0-4380 GCA_041798185.1 Bacillota bacterium | reverse complement strand
CTACATTGACCGATGAGCATACGACATCGGTTTCACTTAAAGCCTCGGGTATCGAATTTATGAGCTTGGTATCCGCTTCGGTGAGGCCCTTCTGCACCAGAGCCGAAAAGCCTCCGATGAAGTTAACTCCGCAGCTTTTTGCGGCTCTGTCCAAAGTCTTGGCAAACTCAAGATAGCTGCCGCATTTTGAGGCGGCGGCTACAAGGGCTATCGGGGTTACCGATATTCTTTTGTTCACTATCGGTATTCCGAATTCATGCTCTATCTCGCACACATAGGGCACGAGATGCTCCGCGTTTTTGCATATCTTATCGTATATCTTGTCGCAGGCTTTTTTAGGATCCTCGTCGGCGCAGGATAAGAGGGATATCCCCATGGTCACGGTGCGTACATCGAGGTGCTGCTGTTCTATCATCTCTATCGTAGAGAGAATCTCTTTCTGGGTAAGCATGATACCTCCTAAATGCTGTGCATCGCGTCGAAGATCTCGGTGCGCTGGACCTTTATAGAAAGCTCCGTTTTACTTCCGAGCTCGTCGAGAGCCTGCTGGACGATCTCAAAGCTTTCCGTGCACGATGCGAAATCGACAAACATCACCATAGTGAAATTTCCCTGCATAACCGTCTGCGACAGATCCAGCACATTTATGCCGAGCTCCGCAAGCTTCGTCGTTATCATGGCAATTATGCCTACCTTGTCTCTTCCTATTACAGTTACTATGGCGTTCATTTTCTCCTCCACATAATAATCGCGTCCTCGCCGCTTTTGTAATATGCCTTGCGGCGGCCTTCTTCTATGAATCCGTATTTTTCGTAGAGGGCGACAGCAGGCTCATTGCCCACTCGCACCTCGAGCGTAATGCCTATTATATCCTTATCTTCAAAGCAGCCGATAAGAGCGTCCATCAATGCGGAGGCGATGCCGCGTCCTTGGGCTTCGGGAGCGACAGCGATATTGTTTATACTCACTTCACCCGCGATATTGTGGACGCCTATGAAGCCGAGCAGCCCGGAGGGATCGTCCTCATCGCAAGCAACCCAATACATGGCGTTGGGATTGATATCCAGGTCGGCCTCAAAGAGTATCCTGCTCCACGGATGATCAAAGCAGCGCTTCGCTATGGACAGTATTGACTCAAGATCGTTCTTGTTTCCGCGTCTGATATTCATTTATACATTCTAGCATAAACTGCGCAGTAATTATTAAGAAATTCGAGGCGCCGCCGGCTTTGAAGCTTTATTCGAAGCCCGGCAAAGCTAAAACAAAAAGGCTTTATATTATCCCGTTGAGTGAAAGTATTATCAAAACGCAGGTGATAAGCACCGCAAACGCCAGCAGTATCATGCCTGTATGCTTGCGCTTTCCGCCCTCGCCCTGAGACGCCGCTACATAGCCGCTCTTTCTGAGAGCGCTTATAACAGGCTTGTAAAGCAGGAATGTAAGGGCTGAATTAAGAGCCGCCTTCAAGAGATTGAACGGCAAGAACGCCGGAACGATCAGCTCCATCACAGCCTTGCGCGCGATTCCCATATAGATCGGTGTTATCAGGCAGTTCCAAAGTATCATAACTGCCGTCATAACAAGGCTTCCGACTATGAGCCCGATGACAGCGCCCTTCAGGCTGCGCTTTTTCTTATATATCGCCGAGGCTGTGCAGGCAAAGGCGCAGGTAGACACGATATTCATTACAAGGCCTATTATTCCTGTATCACTGACCGAAAGCATTTCGATAAGCGAAACTATGGCAGACACGATAAAAGCCGTAAGAGGGCCCCATATCAGCCCTCCGAGAGTGATGACAACATCCTTCGGGTCGTACTTCAAAAAGAGCACGACAGGAAAACGGCCCACGACCATAACGGCAAAGGCTATAGCGCAGAGCATTCCGATAGCGGTAAGTTTTTTTGTGTTTGTGTTGGTGTTCATTTTGATTCCTCCATATAGTGTTATATTTTCGGAATCTGTCAGGAAAATAAAAACCCGGAAATAGTTTCCGAGCCAAACAAAAGAAATATCGTTTCTTCCATCCGGACTGTGACCGTTGGTGCCGGAATTTCGCCGGCTCGTGCCTTTCGGCTCGCGGACTGTCGCGGCAAACGCCGCCCGCCCTTTCGGGCAAACCGCCAGTGGGGAATTACGCCCCGCCCTGAAACAGATTACTTGCATATTATAGCACAATAAATTCGGCATATTCAAGATAAAATATGCACCTTCGCGAAAGACGAAGCAAAGCGGCTCAGTGTCTGCCAGGATAAAACATACTAAACAGAGGTTTCGGCGATATATCAAAGAAAAAACGCGGCCGCGTCCCGAAAAGGGATCGGCCGCGCAAGACCGGCTAATTCGCCGTCTTTCAACGCCTTATCAAAGCGCCTGTTTCTATTATGCGTTTATGCTTGCAACAACGCCGGAAGCAACTGTTCTGCCGCCCTCACGGATAGCAAAACGGAGACCTTCCTCGATAGCGATCGGAGTGATAAGCTCGATAGCCATTCTTGTGTTATCGCCGGGCATGCACATCTCTGTTCCCTCAGGAAGGTTGATGGTGCCTGTAACATCTGTTGTTCTGAAGTAGAACTGAGGTCTGTAGCCGTTGAAGAACGGTGTATGACGACCGCCCTCGCTCTGCTTGAGAACATAAACCTCGGAGTTGAACTTGGTGTGCGGATGAATGGAGCCGGGTGCTGCGAGAACCTGACCTCTTTCGATCTCACTTCTCTGAACGCCGCGGAGGAGAAGACCTACATTATCTCCTGCTTCGCCCTGATCGAGAAGCTTGCGGAACATTTCAACGCCTGTTACTACAACCTGTCTCTTCTCTTCTGTGAGGCCTACGAGCTCTACTGTGTCACTCATCTTGATAACGCCTCTCTCAACACGGCCGGTAGCAACCGTTCCGCGGCCTGTGATAGAGAATACATCCTCTACGGGCATAAGGAAGGGCTTGTCGGTCGGTCTCTGAGGATCGGGAATGTAGCTGTCAACGGCGTCGAGCAGCTCCATAACCTTGTCAGCCCAGGGGCCGTTCGGATCTTCAAGAGCCATGAGAGCGGAGCCTCTGATGATGGGAGTATCGTCTCCGGGGAACTCATAGCTGTCAAGAAGCTCTCTGATCTCCATCTCTACGAGATCGAGAAGCTCTTCGTCGTCAACCATATCGCACTTGTTCATGAATACGATGATGTAAGGAACGCCAACCTGACTGGAGAGAAGTATGTGCTCTCTTGTCTGGGGCATCGGGCCGTCGGTAGCGGCAACTACGAGTATAGCGCCGTCCATCTGAGCAGCGCCTGTGATCATGTTCTTAACATAGTCGGCGTGACCCGGGCAGTCTACATGAGCGTAGTGTCTGGACTTTGTCTCATACTCTACATGAGATGTATTGATAGTGATTCCTCTTTCTCTTTCTTCGGGAGCCTTATCAATATTGGCGAAGTCTATTACCTGGTTTGTAGCTGTCGGCATCTTTGTTGCGAGTACCTTTGTGATAGCTGCGGTAAGAGTTGTCTTGCCGTGATCGACATGTCCAATTGTACCAATGTTAACATGTGGCTTGGATCTTTCAAATTTTTCTTTTGCCATTTTAATTTCTCCTTTTAAACGCGTTTAAGTTTTTAAAATTGCAATTATAAACTATTTATTTATTTTTTCGAGCAGACTGTCGGGCAGCTTTTCGAAGTGATCCATCTGCATTACATAGTTGCCTCTTCCCTGAGTCTTGGATCTTAAATCTGTAGCGTAGCCGAACATCTCAGACAGAGGCACCATAGCATGTACGGACACTGCTCCGTTGAACATATCCGTTCCTTCTATTTTTCCTCTTCTTGAACTGAGGTCTCCTATTACATCTCCCATATATTCTTCGGGAGCTGTAACCTCTACTTTGAAAATCGGCTCCAAAAGAACCGGTTTCGCTTTTTTTACGGCTTCTCTCAAAGCCATTGAAGCGGCGATCTTGAACGCCATTTCGGACGAATCGACCTCGTGATAGGAGCCGTCGAAAAGCTCGACTCCCATATCCACAAGCGGATAGCCCGCGAGGGGACCGTTCTGCATGGATTCCTGAACACCCTGGTCGACAGGGCCGATGTATTCCTTGGGAATAGCACCGCCGACGATCTTGTTGACGAATTCGTAGCCAGCTCCGGCTTCTCTCGGATAAACTCTGATCTTGACATGACCGTACTGGCCGTGTCCGCCGCTTTGCTTGGCGTATTTGTTATCCTCGATCGCCTCCGCGGAGATAGTTTCCTTGTAAGCGACCTGAGGCTTGCCTACATTCGCTTCGACCTTGAACTCACGCAGAAGTCTGTCAACTATGATCTCCAGATGAAGCTCGCCCATGCCCGCGATGATCGTCTGTCCCGTATCGGGGTCGGT
>JBHCAF010000052.1:0-8345 GCA_041798185.1 Bacillota bacterium | reverse complement strand
GGCCCGAAAAATATTGCCGACTCAAAGCTTCCGCTTTTTATTGAGTTGTATAATAACGAGCCCGGATAAAAGAAATGCCTCTGTCCGTAAAAGTCGAAAAGTTTTCCCGGCCTCATCCTTGTTGAAAGCGGTAACATATCTACAATCTCCTGAGCTTTTCTATAACGCGCTTGAATTCCTCGGGCGCCTCGGCGCTGAACTCTATATATTCACCGCTTCTAGGATGTTTGAATCCCAAAAGCCTCGCGTGAAGCAGCTGAGATGACAGCCCGAAGGGCTGCTTTTGCGACCCGTATACTCTGTCGCCCAAAAGCGCGCGGTTCCTGCTTGCCATGTGAACTCTTATCTGATGTGTGCGCCCCGTTTCGAGCCTCGCCTCAAACAAGGTAAAGCCCTTATATCTTTCGAGAACCGTATAATGGGTCACCGAGGCTCTTCCGCCCGGGACAACGGCCATTCTCAGCCTGTTGCGCGGGTCCCGCGCTATGGGAGCGTTTATAGTCCCCTCGTCCTGGTTAAAGCCGAAAAAGCATATCCCGATATATCTTCTCGTCATGCTGTGAAGCTCGAGCTGCTTTGAAAGCTCGCGGTGCGCGAGATCGCTCTTGGCGCATACCAGAAGTCCCGAGGTATCCTTATCTATCCTGTGCACGATGCCCGGCCTTTGCACTCCGTTGATCAGCGAAAGCTGCCCGCAGTGATGAAGCAGTCCGTTCACAAGAGTGCCGCTCTCGTTGCCGGCTCCTGGATGCACGACCAGCCCCTTGGGCTTATTTATTATTATCAGATCCTCGTCTTCATATATTATATCAAGCGGCATCTCCTCGGGCAGCGCCTCTATGCTCTTTATTTCGGGCATCACTATATTTATCTGCTGGCCGGACTTGAGCCTTTCGTTCTTCTTTTTTACCGCGGCAGGCGCTTCCGCTCCGACAGAAACGCAGCCCTCTTCGATAAGTCTTTGCACAAAAGAACGCGAACAATCCTCCATTAACAAAGAAAGGACAGAGTCTATCCTCTGGCCTTCCTGCGCCTCGTTCACTGTAAATTTTATTATATCTTTATCCATTTCCATAAGACCCACTCATCAGCGCCGCGAATACCCTCGCCGCAGCTCGCGAAGTCCGGTCAAGACTCAATGACCCGCGCTGCGAGCGCACTCGCCGACTATTTTTTTGCGGCGAAAACGACGGTGATTATAAAAATAAGACAGCCGCAGCTTATCGCGATATCCGCTACATTGAAAACAGGTATCATATGTATATTTATGAAATCGACAACATAGCCGTTCATGACCCTGTCTATCAGATTGCCGGCGCCGCCGCCTATTATCAGAGAAAGCGCAACGCGTTCAATACGGCTTATCTTTTTGCGGTACACCGTCATATAGGCTGTCATGGCGAATATCATTATAAGGGTAAAGGCTATGAGGACAGTCTGTTTGCCCTGAAGTATGCTGTACGCCGCGCCGTCGTTATGTACTCTGCTGAGATCGAGCAGCCCTTTTATGAGCGTTTTTGTTTCTCCGAGCTCAAGCGCATTTCTGACAAGCGCCTTGCTGAGCTGATCTGCCGCTACCACAAGCGCCGCAAGCAAAAACGCCATGCCTATTCTCCCAAAGCGTTGCCGTCGAGCTCGTTTATTCTTGCAAGCTCGGCTTCAAGCTCGCTTTTTATCCTCGCCTTGAGATTTATTACTCTGGTCTGGAGCCTTGCCTCCTCGGCCTTGAGCTGAGAAAGGCTGTCATCCGCGAGGCGGAGTTTATTGGCTGCCTCAAGCTCGGCGTTTTCTATAAGAGCCTTCGCGCGCTTTTCGGCGCTCTGGGCTATATCATTCATCAGAGCCTTAGCCGATTCGAGAGTGGTAAGGACCGCTCCTTCGGTGGATTTATATTCGGCAAGTCTGGCGTTGGATTCCGACAGCTGAGACTCGAGCTCCGCTATCCTGTCCGCCATGGTCTGGTAGTCCGCTATTATCTCGTCAAGGAACTCATCTACCTCTTCTTCCTTGTAGCCGCGTATTCCTTTTGTAAATTCTTTATTCTGTATATCCGATGCCTTAAGCATAAATATCTCCTCTCAAACTTCAAAGCTCAAAGCCCGTAAAAAGCCGTCTATTTCCAAACGCTTTTATACTGAGGCTCCGCAGGCTTCTGATTGTAATTATAGTCCACATTCACATTTTCCGGAGCGAAGACGAAAATATTGTTCGCGATCTTTTGAACATTGCCGTTCAGCGCGTAGGTCGCGCCGGAAAGGAAATCGAAAATTTTTCTCGCGGCCGCGGTCTCAAGATTTTCCAGATTTATTATAACCGGCTTTTTTGCCTTGAGGCTGTCAACAAGCTTGGGGCAGTCATTGAAATCTCTCGGCTCTATAACAAGCATCTTCCACTGGCTCGTGAACTTGGCGGTATTTGAGCCGAGCGGCACCGCAGGACCCGAAGAGCTTTCGGAAGCCTTGCTGAAAGGCCTGGACTCTATGCGTTCTTCGGCCGGTATGAGCTTTGTCATATCGTTTGATTGAACGAGCTCCTCATCGTATTCGTCTTCTTCGTATTCAACTTCTTCTATGCCTACCGCCTTTTTCATAATATCAAGAAAGCCCATAATTCTATCTCCTTTATATTTTACCGTAATCTCTTTCTCCGAATATCGCCGTGCCGACGCGCACACAGTTCGCGCCCTCTTCTACGGCAAGCTCGAAGTCCGAAGACATTCCCATAGATAAAGTATCAAAATCCGCTCCGAAGCTCTGCTTGAGCCCGTCAAATATGTTTTTCATTTCTCTGAAACAGCCGCGCAGCTCCTCTGGATCATCCGAGGCGGGAGCTATATTCATAAGCCCTCTCAAACGAAGGTTCGGAAGCTTTCCGATCTCTTCTGCGAGCAGGCCGACTTCGTCCGGCGCCACTCCAAACTTCTGAGTCTCTCCGGCAGCATTCACCTGAATAAGCACATTCATCGTTCTGCCGGCGGCGGCGCAGCGCCTGTCGATTTCCTCGGCGACACGCAGCGAATCCACAGAATGTATCATATACACTTTATCGACTATCTGCTTCACCTTGTTGCGCTGAAGATGACCTATCATATGCCATCTTACCGGCTTTACCGCGTCGTATTTAGACAGCAGCTCCTGCACCTTGTTCTCGCCGATGTCGCTTATGCCGCAGTCTATGGCCTCGTTTATTTCGGCGGCCGAATGCGTTTTGCTGACCGCGATCAGCGTAACTTTGTCCGGCAGCCTGCTTCTGATTTCCTCTATTCTTTCCCTGAGCATTTTTATAAACTGCCCCTCAAGTATATCGCTAAACGCTTTGTCAAATCCTGAAAACTCATCCGGCCCGAAAAACTTGTCCCGGCAGAGCGCGGCTAAACGCCGCCGGAAGCCTCCTGCCACTTGCCGCTTTCGGAAGCGTCCTTTAATATCTCATCGTATATGCTTATGCTCGGCACCGTATCGGTGAGCCCGTCCTCACGAAGAACGCTGAAGCTGTCGGCGTAGACAACGCTGTTTTCACCGTCGCTGTTTATCACCTTTACCCGCTCGAATTTATACTTGCCGTCTATCTTTTTTACGAATACTCCCGTGTTGCCGTCGATCGAGCTTATCGCGCTGTTCGGGACTATGAGCCCCTTATCGTCGCGCAGCACCAGCTCAAGCTCGCAGCAGCGCAGACGGTCGTAATCTTTGAAATATTTCGATGTCGCGGTGACGACTATGCTCTCGCTGTCCTTTACTATTATTTTCGAGATAAAGGCGTCTACGGAGCTGCTCTCGAATTCCAGCCTGACCGGAGCGCCGTCCTGATAAAGCCCGAGCTCTTCGTTCGGAACCACGATCGCGGCGTACCACCTCTCGCCTCTTATAAGCTTATACAAGGCCTCCGACTGCGAAAGCTCATCCTTATACAGATAGCTTACCTCGATACCGCCCTCGACGGGAACGAGCGTATCTATATCGGCGAGAGTATCCGGCGTCAAAACGCTTTCGTAACCGTCGAAATAATAGCTGACCACTCCCGTTTCGGGACAGAGCACCCGTTTTGTTTCAGCACCGTAAATATCGCAGATCTTCGTGCCCTTTCGCGTCTTCGTATTGTTATCGACATAATAGCTCACGCTGCCTGCGATCTCCGCCGGATAAACTCTTTCATCACGGACTATCACAGCCGATACCTTTTTAGAGATCTTCATCTCCCCGTATTCGACTATGACCGTCGGAGTAAGAGCCCCCGTTATCTCCGGCACTTTATATATATATATATACAGCAGCGCGCAGACGATGAACAAAAGAAGGCCGACTGCCATAAGCTTTTTGCGATGTTTCATACAAGATATTGTACCATAAGAAAAAAGCAGATACAAGGCTTTGTACCTGCTCAAAAGCCTAATTTTCAAGGCTATGTGATGCTTTCAGGCAGAGCCCGCGAAGCTATTTTTCGAGCTTCGAATAGCCGAGCCCCGCTATATGCCCCTTGGTTTCCCTGAGCAGTATATAAGCAGCAGGATCGAGCTCATGCACCCGTTCCTCGAACTCCTTGACCTTTTTCTTGTCAAGGTCGGCTATGATCATATATTTAGGGCTGCCGAACTCCGACTCGTTCACATTGATAACTGTAAGAACATATCCGGCGTTTCGCATAGCCGTAGGGATCCTGTCCGACCTGTCGGAGGTGATGACCTCTATCGTAATATGCCCCGATATCAGTATTTCCGAAAGCCTGCCGCCTACAAGAGTGCCGCAGGCATAGCCGCAGGCATAGGAAAGAGCAAGCGCCGCCAGAGGCGCGTCGGAATTAAGGGCGTCTCTTACTATGATGAACCATGTGAGGACCTCTATGAAGCCGCACATAGCAGCCTTGAAGGTCTTTTCCTTTACGGTAAGCACCGTTTTAAGAGTCCCGAAGGATACATCGACTATTCTTCCGCAGAAAATTATTATACAGCTTTTCAGCAAACTATTCACAGCCTTCGCCGCCTTTCAAAACCTCATCAAGTATTTTACGCTCCGCCTTGCCGAGCTTTCCGCGCTTGCCGAGAGAATCCAGATATTTCTCAAACATATCCGGTCTGCGTTCCTTGGTAAGAAGCAGACTCTGCTTCCACTGCCACAGGCGTATAAGCCCATGATTGCCGTTAAATAGCAGCTCCGGCACCTCAAGCCCCTCGTACTCGCGGGGCTTTGTGTACTGGGGGTATTCAAGAAGACCTGAATATATGGATTCCTCCTTGAGGGAATCACAGCTGCCCAGCACCCCCGGGATCAGCCTGCTCACGGCGTCTATCATGACCATGGCGGGCAGCTCGCCCCCGGTCAAAACATAATCGCCTATGGATATCTCCTCCATGCCCCAGCCGTCTATTATGCGCTGATCAACGCCCTCATAGTGCCCGCATAGTATTATGATCTCTTCTTCAGAAGCAAGCTCTTCTATCAGCGGCCGGTCCAGCAGCCTGCCGCGCGGCGACATATATATCAAGCGTTTGCCCTCCGCGCCGGCGGCCCTGAGCGCGTCAAACGCGGGCTGGCAGAGCATGAGCATCCCGGCCCCGCCCCCGAAGGGCGTATCGTCGGTTTTGCGGTGCTTATCTCTGCTGTGATCTCTTATATTGATTATCTCTATATCAAGTATGCCCGCATCAGCCGCCCTGCCGATTATGCTCTCATTCATTACGGGAGCGAACATTTCGGGGAACTGACTGAGAATTTTGATCTTCATCGCTCGAAAAGTCCTTCTATGAGATGGATAACGATAATTTTACTATCGACATCCACGCCTTTTATGAATTCGGATACGGCCGGTATCATATGCTCCGCGCCGTTATTGTCCTTTATAACATAAATATCCTGAGCCGGATTCTTTATAACATCGACAAGGCAGCCAAGCTCCTCGCCCGCCTCGTTTTCACAGCGGCAGCCGAGAATATCCCGAACAAAATATGTATTTTCCGGGACCTCCCACAGCTTATCCCTGTCAAGATAAAGCTCTTTGTTTCTCAAAAGCTCCGCGGTATTTCTGTCCCCGCAGATATCGAGCTTGAGTATCACCATATTCTTGTGATAGGCGACTCTCTCCACCTTTGCCAAAGAGTCCTCAAGCCAGAGCTCTTTTATAACAGAAAAGCGGGTCAGCTCATCTGTGTATGCATATACCCGCAGTTCTCCTTTTACCCCGTGTGGGGCGGTTATTTTTCCGAGTTTTATACGCTCCATTTAAGAAACGATCTCCACGATAACCTTCTTGTTCTGTTTAACGGCGGCAGCCTTCACTACGGTTCTTAAAGCCTTAGCGATCCTTCCCTGCTTGCCGATAACCTTTCCCATGTCCTTTTCCGCAACCTTCAGCTCTATCACAACAGAATCGCCTCTTGCGGGGAGCTCCTTAACAACAACTTCATCAGGGCTGTTTACTAAAGACCTGGCAATGGTTTCAACTAAACTTACCATTGTATCTCCTTGTATCCTATTCTATGACGCCGGCCTTTTTAAGAAGAGCCTTTGCCGTTTCCGTAGGCTGAGCGCCCTGGGAGAGCCACTTTTTGGCCGCCTCAGCGTCCATCTTGATCTCAACGGGGTCAACGAGAGGATTGTATGTGCCTATCTCCTGGATACACTTTCCGTCTCTCGCGGTTCTCTGATCCGCTACGATCACTCTGTAAAAAGGCGCTTTGTGCGCTCCCATTCTTCTTAATCTGATTTTTACCATTTTTTATCTCCTTATAAAATCAAGCTTTTAAAAACCCGGGAATCTTTTTCCGAGCTTGAAGCGGCCGCTGTTCATTTGCTTCATCAGCTTTTTCGCTTCATCATATTTTTTCACAAGGCTGTTGACCTTTGTTACCGTTGTTCCGGAGCCCGCTGCTATGCGCTTGCGCCTTGAGGCGTTGAGAAGCTCCGGATTCCGGCGCTCTTCTCCTGTCATAGACTGAATGATAGCCTCCATTGTTTTGAACTCTCGTTCTCCCGCGTCGAGCTGGTCGTCGCTTACCTTGCCCGCGCCCGGCAGCATCGAGAGCATTTTCCCGAGACCGCCCATCTTTCTTATCTGACCGAACTGATCGAGGAAATCCTCGAGGTCGAACTTATTGCGCGAAAGCTTCTTTTCAAGCTCCGCAGCCTTTTTTTCATCGACGGCCTCCTGCGCCTTTTCTATGAGGCTGAGCACATCGCCCATGCCCAGTATCCGCTGCGCCATCCTGTCAGGATGAAAGGCCTCGAGCGCGTCGAGCTTTTCGCCCACACCGACAAACTTTATCGGTCTTCCCGTTACGCTCTTTACCGAAAGAGCCGCGCCTCCGCGGCTGTCTCCGTCGAGCTTGGTCATAACTATGCCGTCTATGCCTAAAGCCTCATGAAAGGCCTGTGCCGCGGTGACCGCGTCCTGTCCGGTCATAGCGTCGACTACGAGCAATATCTCGTGCGGCTTGAGTTCTTTTTTTATGCGCTTAAGCTCGTTCATGAGCTCATCGTCTATATGCAGACGCCCCGCGGTATCGACTATAAGGACATTAAGGCCCTTTCTCTCGGCCTCGCTTTTCGCGTCGCAGGCTATCTTTGCAGGGTCCTTGCAGCCTCGGTCGGCATATACGGGAACGCCTGCCTGAGCTCCTACGACCTCAAGCTGATCTGTCGCCGCAGGTCTTTGCACATCGCAGGCGGCAAGCATCGGCTTTTTACCTTCTTTTTTAAGATAGGCGGCGAGCTTTGCCGTTGTGGTCGTTTTACCTGTTCCCTGAAGCCCTACCATGAGTATGCTTGTAAAGCCGCTCGGGCTGTAAGTGAGTCTGCTGTTTGAGCCTCCCATGAGCGAAGCCAGCTCTTCTCTTACTATCTTTATGACCATCTGCCCCGGAGTAAGAGACTTGAGCAGCTCTTCTCCCATGGCTTTTTCCTTTACGGACGCGACGAAGTCCTTTACTATCCTGAAGTTCACATCCGCTTCAAGCAGAGCGAGCTTCACCTCGCGCATCGCTTCGTCTATATCTTTTTCGCTCAGCACGCCCTTTCCTGTGAGCTTCTTAAAAACTCCGTTCAGTTTTTCGGAAAGACTTTCAAATGCCATTTTCTTTCTTCCAGCGGGCTACAAGCCCTAATTTTTCCTCGTAAAATCTCAGTTTCTTTTCCGCGCTCTTAAGGCCGGCGGAAACAGCCTGCTTGCTGACTCCGGCATACTCCGCTATCTCGGTCAGGGAGCAGTCGTCCTCATGAAAAAGTCTCACGAAATCCTGCTGGCGATCCGAAAGAAGCGGTCCGTAGAAGTCAAACAATATGCTTATTTCCGGAGATACTTCGTACATAACTCATTCATTATAACAGAACATGGCATACTGTCAAGTATTTTGT
>JBHCAF010000051.1:0-5189 GCA_041798185.1 Bacillota bacterium | reverse complement strand
GGGTATATATGGCAGTATAAGTTCACTGATAGAAAAGAACCGGGAATATTTTATACGCATGGCAGACAGCATGGCTCTTATCGCATCGGATTGGATGAGCAGAGAGGAGCTTAAGGCGCGAATGCTTCTACGCCTTGATACAGGGCCTCTTTCTTACAGGAAATTTCATCTGGCCGACCGTATCTGCAATGCCGCCATAGCGTTTTTGGAGGACAGAGGTAAGCTTCTGTGCCAGATAAAAGAAAACCGAAGATTCTATAAGACCCCTTGAGCTACAAGGCTTGTGCGTTATGACCTGCTGTACGCATCATGATTTGCAAGCCTTGTGTTTTGTACATAATTATGCTACGATTATGTACAATAAAGGAGGCGGGCATCATGCCGCAGATCAGACCTATTACAGATTTAAGAAATACCACGGAAATATCGGAGCTTTGCCACGCGAAGAAGGAGCCACTTTTCATAACTAAAAATGGATATGGAGATTTGGTAGTCATGAGCATTGAGGCATACGAGGAAATACTTGAGGCTTTGCAGACAGACGCCGCAATAAACGAGGCGGAAAGGGCCTTTGCTGCAGACGGTGTCGCGATGGATGCGCGTGAAGCTCTTTTGTCCTTACGGAGAAAGCATTTTGAATAATAACGCTATAGGAATGTTCGACAGCGGAGTGGGCGGGCTTTCATGTCTTCCTGCAATGGCGCGGCTTCTTCCGAATGAAAAAATAATATATTTCGGCGATACCGCCCGGGCGCCATACGGCTCAAGACCCGATGCGGAGATAATAAGCTTTTCGCTTGAGATCGCCGAAAGGCTCGTTGCAAGAAACTGCAAGTATCTTGCGATAGCCTGCAACACTATAAGCTGTATCGCGCTTGATGATATCAAAGAGGCCTTCCCCGGGATCGCCGTTTCCGGCATAATAGAGCCCGCGGCGGAGCTGATAGCAAAAAGCTTCGGCTCCGGGCGTCTTGCTCTGATAGCGACGGAGGCTACGGTAAAAAGCGGCGCCTATCCCGAAGCTGTTAAAAGATACGGGGGCGGCGCAGAAATATTTTCAAGAGCCTGCCCGGAATTTGTTCCGCTGATAGAGGCGGGCAGAAGCGATTCGCCGGAAACGGAACGCTGCGTGAAAAACAATCTTGATGAATTCATAAAAGAAAGCAGACCCGAGGCTCTGATCCTCGGCTGTACTCATTTTCCTTTTATAGCGCCGCTTCTTAAGCGCTTATATCCGGGGCTTCCTCTTATAGACCCCGCGGAGGCTCTTGCCGAGAAGAGCGCCGATATATTGAGGGCGCGGGGGCTTCTTTCTGACAGAAAAGAGGGCGGACACGAGATATCGGCAAGCCTTGAAAGCCCTGCCTTTACTGCAATAAGATCCGGTATAGTGTTATAATATAATGCACCTCAGGTCTGAGGTTGAAAGTCCAGGCCAGCTATGGGCAAAGGGACCCACGTAAGCGCAGAGCAGAGAGCCTGCGTGATCATGGCATAGCTTAGAAGTAAGTCCTCGGGCAAAGCCCGGCAAAGGCGGGTGTGGGGGCAAAGACCTGGTCAGCTGAGGTGCTTTTATATTTTTCGAATGCTTGAATCAAAATATACTACAAAAGAAATATTCGAAGAGCTTCCGGTCGGAAGATCTCTGACGGAGCTTGCGCTTCCCGCGATCGCGGGTCAGCTTGTGGTGCTCGCTTACAATATGGCGGACACCTTTTTTGTCGGCCGGGTAAATGATCCGCTCATGATAACCGCGACCTCGCTTACCTTTCCGGTCTTTGCGATCTCGATACCGCTTGCCATAATAGCAGGAAACGGCGGAGGCTCTCTTGTGTCGAGGCTCATGGGAAGCAGAAACGAGCCGGAAGCAAAAAAGGTTGCGGCCTTCAGTATTTATATTTCGTTTCTGTTCGGGATCATCTATTCGCTCCTGACTTTTATCTTTATGGATCCTCTGCTGCGCTTTCTCGGCGCGAGCGACGAGGCGTTTTTATTTACAAGGCAGTATATGAGCTGCGTTGTCGTCTTCGGCGGAATGCCCAATGTGGTCGCGATAACTCTTGCGAACATTCTGCGAAGCGTCGGACACGCCAAGGAGGCAGGCTTCGGAGTATCAATAGGCGGAGTGATCAATATCGCGCTCGATCCTCTGCTTATGTTTGTGCTGCTACCGAAGGGAAACGAGATACTGGGCGCGGGCCTTGCGACCATGATCTCGAATCTTTTCAGTATGATATATTTCATCGTTACGATAGCAAGACTGACAGATTCCGTTCCGCTCAGCTTTTCGCTGCGTGACGGTCTTCCCGGAAGAAAACACATAGCAGAGCTGTTTGCGGTCGGGCTTCCGTCTGCTCTCACAACGCTTCTTTTCGATGTGAACAATATCATACTTAATAAGCTCATGTCGGCCTACGGTGATATCGCCGTGGCGGCCTTCGGAATGACAGTGAAAATTGAGCGCCTTTCGCTCAATACCTGCGTCGGTCTTTGTATGGGGATGTCGCCTCTTGTCGCGTACAACTATGCCGCAGGGAACTACGAGCGTATGGCCGAATATGTAAAATGCACCAGAAGGCGGGGCATCATAGTGAGCCTTGTCAGCATAGCCTTGTACGAGCTTTTGGCGGAGCCTTTGATCAGCTTTTTTATAAACGATCAGGCAACGGTTTTTCTGGGAGCCGCTTTTCTGAGGCGCAGAGCCGTAGCATCGATATTTATGTTTTTGAGCTTTTATATGGTGCATTTCTTTCAGGGCGTCGGCTCCGGAAAGCATACATTCTGGCTTTCGGTCATACGCTATGTATTTTTGTGCATGCCGGCTCTGTTCATACTTGACAGATTTCTCGGAATGTACGGGCTCGCATGGGCTCAGGCGGCGGGCGATGTGGTTAATACGCTTATAACCGCTGTTATTTACAAGCGTTTTATAGAAACTAAAATAGGGCCGAACAGACGAGCTCCCGGGCCGAGCGCAGGGGGCTGAAATTTTTGATTCCGGGCTCGGCTTCCGATATTAAGCTCGGGATTTAGAGATATTATAAAGGGCTTGATCTGCGAATCCGAAATAAGCTTGCGGAGCGGCAAAATTGATCCGCAAATTAGAAATCGGATCTTAAAGTTACAACTGCTACGGAAAGTTGACAAGGGTAAAATAAATGAAGAAAAAATTTTCGGCGGCGCTGCTTGCTCTGCTTATCATCGTTAATGCCGTTCCGGTTTTCGCGGAGGGCGAAAAGGCTGTGCGAGTGCTTTTCACTCACGATATACATTCTCATCTTGACGGCGCGGCAGAGCTTGCCGCGGTAATAAGCTCTGAAAAGGAGGCCTTCGGAGCGGAAAATTGTCTGCTTTTTGACGGCGGAGATTTTTCGCAGGGTACTTTATATCAGGCGGGCTATATGAACTATGCCTTTGAGCTCGGGCTTTTGTCCGAGCTCTCGTATGACGCTGTTGCAATAGGAAACCATGAGTGGGACTGCTCGGGGAGAGGCTTTTGCGCTATGCTGCGTTCTGCCATGGACAGATATGAAGGGCTGCCTCCACTGCTTTGCGCCAATATAGATCTTGGCGCGAGGGAAAGCGATGAACAAAAAGAGCTTTGTGAAACTCTCGCGGCCTATAACGCTGCGGCCGGCGAGGCGGACTGCGGAGTCTGCGTCATAGAGGCCGGGAACGGGATCAGGGTCGGCGTGATAGCTCTTGCGGGTGAAGACTCAATAGCGGATTCTCCGACAAGCGGAATGCGCTGGAAAAATTACATCGAAACGGCAAAAGCTCTCGTCCCTGAGCTGAAGTCGGAGTGCGATATAGTTGTAGCGCTTTCACACTCCGGCACCGACGGGGCCGGGCAGGGCGAGGACATAGAGCTCGCTAAGGCCGTGCCGGAAATAGATCTCATAATATCGGCTCACAGCCATACAAGATATGAGCAGCCTGTTCAGGTCGGAAACTGCCGCGTCGTTTCGGCCGAGTGCTATATGCACTGTCTCGGCGCGATAGATATAAGCGTTGCCCCGGACGGGAGCTGCAGCTTCGCTAATTACAGACTCATAGATATCGATGCCCGTGAAGACGCGGATCCGCAAATCGAGGCCTTCCTTGACGACTGCCGCAAGCTTATAAAGGATGGATATCTTGCGCCCTACGGCTTTGAGGCTGATACGGTGCTGGCAAAAAGCTCCTTTGATTTTATGAGCTGCGACGATATGTACGCTCTGAATGAGGAATTTCCTTTAGGTGATCTTATAGCCGATTCTTATATATACGAGGCGAGGAAAAACGGAGTCTTCGACATAGATGTGGCGCTCGTGGGGCTGGGCACTATAAGGGAGTCTATCAGCGCGGGCGATATAACTGTCGCTGACGCCTTTGAAATATGTTCGCTCGGAGTGGGCTCGGACGATTCCGCGGGTCACCCGCTGGTATGCTGCTATGTCACGGGCAGGGAGCTTAAGCTGTTCGCCGAGCTCGAAGCCTCTTTTTCGCCTAAGCTGCCGTCAATCAAAATGAGCTACAGCGGTCTGCGCTGCAGCTTTGATACAAACAGGATCGTCATGGACAGGATCAGGCGGATAGAGCTTTGCGGCGCACTGCCGAAAGGCGATGGCAGAGAGATAGAGGATGACGAGCTTTATAAGGTGTGCGTCAATATGTACGCCGCTAATATGCTCGGTATGCTCAACGGTCTGAGCCACGGCATACTTTCAATAACGCCGAAGATGGCGGACGGAACTCCTGTTGAGAATTTCTACGACTGCGTGCTTAAGGACGGCGAGGGAAGAGAGATAAAGGAGTGGTATGCCTTCGCGGATTATCTTCAGTATCTCGGAGATATCCCCGAAGAATACGAGCAGGCTCAGGGGCGAAAGGAAAAAATAACGACGAAGGGTCTTCTCGCAAAGCTTGAGAATCCCGGTCTTGCGACAAAGCTCGTTCTGCTTGCCGCTGTTCTTATCATCGCCTTGCTCGCGCTCATAATAAAGCTCATCGTCTCCGCAGTGAAAACTCGCCGCAGGAAAGCGGACGGGGACCGGAGCCGTCGCAGCTGACAAGCAGTTCAAAATTCCCGTCTATGCCGTGGGCGTGGGCGGGGATTTTTTCGTTTCCGGAAAGCAGCCATATATCGCAGTCCGTGCAGCTGCATCTTGAGCGGTAGTATTTCAGATATGCGGATTTTTTGTCGGGAT
>JBHCAF010000050.1:0-4519 GCA_041798185.1 Bacillota bacterium | reverse complement strand
TCTTCTGAAGATCAGAAACAGCAATATAAGCGGCAGCGATATCACTACCACGGCAGCCATCATTGCGGGGATATTTTCACGCCCGAAGCCGCTTTCCCTTATAGCCTGAATGCCGTTCGACACAAGAAAATAATCGCTGTTGTCCGTTATAAGCCTCGGCCACACATAGGAGTTCCAGCATTCTATGGCTTTCAGTATGCTGACCGTGACAACGGTCGGCCTGCATATCGGAAGCATGACCTTTGTCAGATACTTGAGATCCGAAGTGCCGTCGACCTTGGCCGCTTTGTATAGCTCATCGGGTATCTGCTCAAAATTTTCCTTGAGAAGATATATATAAAACACCGATGTCACCGAAGGAAGTATCAGTCCCGTAAAGCTGTTCCGAAGATCCATATTGCTTACGGTAACAAAATTTGTTATTACAACAAGCTCGTTTGGTATCATCATCAGAGAAAGAAAAAGCGTAAAGACTATATTCTTTCCTCTGAACTGAAGCCGGCTGAAGGCAAAGGCCGCAAGCACCGTAACGACGAGCATCAAAGCCGTGGTCATAACGGTGAATATGACGGTATTTCCGAAATATCTTGCCAGCGGTACAGCCTTAAAAGCATTGATATAATTTTCAAATGTCGGATCCGCTGTAAAAAATTTCGGTATAAATTCCGAATTATAGCTGCCGTAGCTCTTAAATGAGCTGAGTATCATCCAGTAAAACGGGAAGAGCACTATAAGAGCCCAAAGCCCGAGCAGCAGGTATTTCAAGATATCAAAAAGTCTACATCTGTTCATTGCTCCTCCTGCTCACAAGGAGATTTATCACGGTGATGGTCAGCACTATGGCGAAAAGTATAAGAGCCGCCGCGGAGGCATAGGACGGATATCCGCCGCTGTTTCCGTAAAGCATGTCATAGACATAGCCGACCATGGTATTCATTCCCGCCGCGTTAAGATCCGTGCCGAATAGCGCGACCGCATCGCTGTAAGCCTTAAAGGCTCCTATGAAGCCGGTTATAACAAGATAAAATATCATAGGTGATATCATCGGCAGCGTTATACGGGTAAATATCCTGAATCTTCCGGTCCCGTCTATTTTGGCAGCGTTGTAATAGTTTTTGTTTACCGACGCGAGAGCGCTCGTAAGTATCAGTATCTTAAAGGGAAGCACTATCCATACGGTATATACACAAAGCACAAGCATTTTAGCCCAGTACGGGCCCTCAATAAAATCGACGGGACTTCCGCCGAAGAGCGATATTAAAAGATTTATCAGGCCGTCGGAATAAGCCGTCTTCTTGAAAAGTATCATGAACACCAGACCGACCGCCAAGGTGTTAGTGACATAGGGCAGAAAAAACACGGTCTGAAAAAGCTCCTTAAGTCTGCCTGCCGAATTCAAAGCAAGCGATATCAGAAGCGCCAGCCCCGTAGATAAGGGGACAGTTATGATAACGAGTATAAAGGTATTCTTCAGAGCCTGAAGAAAATAGGGGTCCCTCAGCACATAGCTGTAATTGTAAAGCCCGACGCCCTTAAAGCTTTGAGATGCGAAATTAAAGCCCTCCTCAAAGGAATAGACCGACACATCTATCAGAGGATACACCATGAACAGCGCGAGAAACGCCGCGGCCGGAAGCAGATAAAGCCATGCCTTGTTGTTATTCTTCATTACCGCCCTCTATAGCTATACGCTCTTCGCTGTCCTTCGAAAAAATATGAAGCTTTGACGGCTTCACATCAAAACAGAGCTCACTGCCCTCTATCTGCCTGCTTGTTTCGACGCTGACTATAGCCCTGCAATTTTCGGGCTTTGCGCCGTGCCTGAAGATCAGGCTTGTATCGCGCCCCATCACCTCTATATTCATAAGCTTGCACCTGAGCCTGCCGCCGGGCCTACACACGAAGCCCTCGGGCCGTATAGCGGCATAAACATCTCTGTCGGCTATGCCGGGAGCCTCGCTTATGAGATCGTCTCCTATATAGAGCTTATTACCCTCTATCCTCGCGTCAAAAACATTTATCGCGGGAGTTCCCAAAAACCTCGCGGCAAAAAGATTCACAGGCTCGTCATACACCTCCTGCGGCTTTCCGATCTGATGAACGGCGCCGTCCTTCATGAGCACTATGCTGTCGCTTATGCTCATCGCCTCCTCCTGATCGTGGGTAACGAAGACCGTCGTTATTCCGGTCTTGAGCTGTATTCTTTTTATCTCCTCTCTTGTCCGAAGCCGCAGCCTCGCGTCAAGATTCGACAGAGGCTCATCAAGCAGCAGAAGCCTTGGCAGCTTCACAAGCCCTCTTGCGATAGCCACTCTCTGCTGCTGGCCGCCCGAAAGCTCGCGGGGCTTTCTGTCCATATAATCGGATATCTGAACAAGAGCCGCCACCTCGTCTGCTCTCGCTTCCATTTCAGCCTTGCCGAGCCGGGCCTCTCCCTTCAGATTCTGAAGAGGAAACATTATATTCTGCCTTACCGTCAAATGAGGATAGAGAGCATAGTTTTGAAAAACCATACCCACACCCCTGCGCTCGGGGGGAAGCTCCGTCACATCGTCTTCTCCGAAATATATCCTTCCCTCGCTCGGCGCCTCAAGACCGCATATCATATTCAAGACGGTGCTCTTGCCGCAGCCGGAAGGGCCGAGCAGGCCTACGAGCTTGCCCTCGGCTATCTCAAGGCTCATGTCGTCTACCGCGACGATCTCACCGCCCTGCTTTTTGTTTCTGTTCGGAAATCTCTTCGTGATATGTTCGAGTACAATTTTCATATCAGCCTCTTGCCTCTTTTTCCCGCTGTATTCTGAATTCCACCGCGCGCTTGAGATATTTAAGATATTCGTCGTCGGAGCACATGGCCTTGCCCGGGCTGTCCGACAGCTTGGCTACCGGGCGCCCGTTTACATATTGAAGCTTTATCACTATATTGAGAGCTTCCTCGCAGGTGTCGTTCGAGCAGAAGGTACCTATTCCGAAGGCTACACGGGCCTTATCCTTAAAATACCTATAGAGCTGCTCCGCTCTGTCGAAATCAAGGCTGTCGCTGAAAAGCAGCAGCTTGCTTTTCGGGTCTACTCCGAATTTCTTATAATGATCTATTATCTTCTCGCCCCACTCATAAGGATCGCCGCTGTCATGGCGCACTCCGTTGTAGTTGTTTACCATCGATCTGTCAAAATCCATAAGGAAAAGCTCGGTGGTCAGCGTGTCCGAGAGCGCGGTGCCGTTATCTCCCTTGTATTCATCGTACCAATCCTCCATAGCGTAGTGATTGGTATAAGCAAGCGGAATAGAATCTATACCCTGATACATCTGCACGAACTCATGCGCGTAGGTACCTATTGGCGTTATCCCGTGCTTTCTCGCGAAATATACGCTCGAGCTTCCTATACAGCTTTCCGTTTCACGGGCAAGTCTTTCTATGACCCTGTCCTGCCACTCACGGGAGAGTCTTCTTCTGCAGCCGAACTCCGCGAATTTGAAATTATAGGTGCCGTCATTAAGAGCCTTTATTTTCGCGCTCAGCTTTTCCTCCGCCGAAGCTATGAGCCTCTTATAGTCATATTTCATTCTGAAATAGACTTCGTTCACTATCTCAAGAACATATATCTCAAACTGCATAGCGGAAAAAAGAGGCCCTTTTATTATGATCTCGAGCTCCCCCGAGGAGCTGAGGGCCGTGCTTATATAATCGCGCATAGGATGCCACAGCCTCAGGAACTCCACATAGTCGTCCTTTATAAAGCGTATCGAGCGAAGATAATCAAGCTCGTTGCCGGCAAAGCGTATGGAGCAGAGCCAGTCGATCTGACTGTCTATTTCCTCCTTCATTTCTGGAGTGAAAACAATGCCCTCGCTGCGGCACTTAAAACGATACTCTCCCATAAGATTGGTATGCTTATGGAAAATCACCTGATTCATATTGAACTTGTAAAGGTCGGTATCAAGAAGTGATACCACTATAGGATCAAGCCTCATTTTACACACCTCCGTCTCAGCCTTAAATGCTGGCGCTCATGAGATTATCCTTGGCAGCGAGCAGCACCGCGCGCAGCTCTCCGTATCTGTCCTTAAGCACCTCGTCGCTGCAAAGCTCCCATGAAGCCCTGTCGTCTTCTATCATAAAGCGCCTCATATCAGAAGCCGATATATCAGGCTCTTTCGGAAGATACAGCTCGGCTATGCTTTCTTTTCGCTTGTCGCTCAGCCATGAAAGCCGCCTGTCCTCTCTTCCTGATATGAGCACATCCGGATATCTGCCGCAGCGTTCTTTCACATTCTGCAGCACATATTCGCCCCATCTTTCGCAGTTTCCCGCGCCTATATCGGGAAGAGGATAAACGCTGACCGCGTCTCCCATAACATCCTTTATCATGCGCTTTCTCGTATCATAAGAAAACGGGTTCTTAAAGCTTCCCTGCTCCTGAGACGAGCCTATAAAGACCGCGAGCTCCTCGCAAAGCTCCGACGCCCTTCTCATTATGCCGCTGTGCCCTTTATGAAAGCACTGAAAGCGTCCGAC
>JBHCAF010000049.1:0-22418 GCA_041798185.1 Bacillota bacterium | reverse complement strand
ATTCGCCTTGATCCTGGCTATGAGCTCGCGCATGCCGAAGGGCTTTGTTATGTAATCGTCAGCCCCAAGCTCAAGACCCAGGACCTTGTCCACCTCTTCCTCTTTTGCCGTAAGCATGAGTATGGGAACATTGCTTTTTTCTCTCACCTGCTTACATACCTCAAAGCCGTCCATTACAGGAAGCATGATGTCAAGCAATATAAGATCTATATCTTCCTTGAGTGCTTTTTTAAGACCCTCGCCGCCGTCAAAGGCGGTCTCGACCTCATAGCCCTCTTTTTTCAAGTTGAATTTGATAATATTTGAAATCGGTGCTTCGTCTTCAATAATAAGAATTTTCTTCGGGCTTTCGCTCATCTTAAATCCTCCCGTGCATTTTTGCATAGTCATACACAGTAATTATACCATAACGCGGCATAAGCAGGCAGAAAAAAGCGGCGCAGATATCTGCGCCGCTTTTCGTACATCTTCAAAGTCCGCCGCCCGGCCCTCACTCGCTGGTCAGGTTGTCGAAATAGCCGGAGATCCATATTATAGGAGTCCCCTTATCGCCCGAGCCCGAGGTGAGATCGCAAAGCGAGCCTATAAGATCGGTCAGACGCCTTGGAGTCGTGCCTTGAGACGCCATCTGCCCCACCAGATCGCCGTCCTTTTCCTTGATCCGGCGCGCTATGGCCTCCCTGAGAGCGTCTCCTTTGAGCTCGGCGAAATCGTTGTCGGCCAAATATTTAAGCTTGAGCTCGTTGGGCTGACCGTCGAGTCCTTTTGTATAAGCCGGGCTCACAACAGGATCCGCGAGCTCCCATATCTTTCCTACGGGATCCTTGAAAGCGCCGTCTCCGTAGATCATTACCTCTATGTTTTTTCCGGTCGCCGCCTTGAGCCTTGCCGCTATACCGTCAACGACAGGCTGGCAGTCGCGGGGAAAGAGCTTCACGGAATCTTCGGTCGCCTTGTTTGTTCCGAGAAGTCCGTAGCTCTCGTTAAAACCGCTCCCCTCGACAGAGGCGGTCAGTATATCGTCAAGTCCCAGAACGGTTTTCGCCCCTGCGGCTTTCAGCAGACGCTTTGATCTTTCGCGGCTGTGTATATCGCAGCAGAGAACATTTTTTTCATATTTGAGAACGGCCCTCGCGTCGTTGGCGAAGATAACACGGCATTCGGCGCCCTGAGCCTCAACAAGATTTTTATAATAATCTATATAGTCGACTCCGGTGAACGGATGAAGCTTGTGCCCGAAATGCTTTCTGAACTCGTCTTCGCTTAATATATCCGTATAGGGGTTTATTCCCGCTTCGTCAAGCTCATCGAGGCTTATCAGGTGATTGCCCACCTCGTCGCAGGGATAAGAAAGCATGAGGCTTATCCTGCGGGCGCCCTTCGCGAAGCCCTTGAGACATATCGCGAATCTGTTTCTTGAAAGTATCGGGAAAATGACCCCGAGCTCTCCATCCGGGAATTTGGCCTTTATATCCTTTGCTATAGCGTCGCAGCTTGCGTAGTTTCCCTGAGCGCGCGCGACAACAGATTCCGTAACGGCGACCACATCGCGCTCGCGCATGTCGGCTCCGCCGTTTGAGGCCTTGAGGACCGCTTCTGAAACGATCTCGACTATATCGTCGCCCTCCCTTATGATCGGAGCTCTTACACCTCTGGATACAACGCCTATATACCTTTCCATTTTATTTTCCTTTCGCCTAAAAGAAGACAGCTGATATTTGCTATATTCCGCGGCTTTTTACACCGTTTTGAAAAACAAACATTATTATACACTTTTTTACAGCCCGGGCAATAGCTTTGCCATGATTTTCGCATTACGCGCGCCCTGTGATAGGCTGTGCTGCCGAAAAAGCTGCGAGCTCGCCGCTTTTTCGAGGCGGCCGCATACAGCCGCGCCGGCTAAAAGTCCAGATAATCCTCGGGATCCTTGTGCTCTCCGTTGTATATCACCTCGAAATGTAAATGAGAGCCCGTGGAATTTCCCGTATTACCCATAAGGGCTATATTCTGCCCCTGATATATCTGATCGCCCGCGCTCACGAGCAGCTTGCTGCAATGCGCGTAAACGGTGGTGAGCAGGCCGCCGTGATCTATATAAACACAGTAGCCGAGCCCGTTTTGCCAGCCGGAATAGGTGACTATACCGCCGTCGGCCGCGTAGATCTTGGTTCCGGTCGCCGCCGCGAGATCGACGCCCTCATGCATCCTTCCCCAGCGCCAGCCTCTTCCCGAGGTAAAGATATATTGCCGCACGGGAAGTATGAAGCTGCCCGTTCCTATCCTTTCAGGAATAGGCTTCGTGCCGCGGTAAACTACCGCCGCCACAGGATCGGATATTTTTGTCGTGGACATTATCTTGCTCGAAACCGCTTTTCCGTTCACGCGGCTTATGCTCGCCACGACCTCATTTTTGCCGTATATGCCCGGGACCTTTACTTCCTCCTCGCCGGCATAGATAGCCCCGTTGTCTATGTATTGCTTGCCGAATTCTATATCCTCGTAATAGGTCGCTATCTCTGTTGATATGATGCCTATAACAGGCTTAGGCTCTGAAAGCGAAAGCTCCATTCCCGGAGACAGAGACTCTACATCTATATCGGGGTTGGCCGCCTGAAGCTGCGCTATGCTTACTCCGTACATATCGGCGATCTCGTTTATGCTCTCGTCGGAGACAAGGTGAACCACATCTTTTATCGAGCCCGTTCTGAGATAACGCTCCGCGTCGTCGCTGTTCCAAAGATCTCCCAGCTTTACGCTGACGGGCTGTATGGCGACAGGCTTTTCATAGTGGACATCGGTGTATTCTACGCCCTCTTTTTCTCCGGCGAAGGCGTTTCTTATGGACGAAAGAATATTTCTTGCCGTCTCCTCGTCCTCGACTATGACCTTTTCTATACCGTCAACACAGATGGCGAAAGCGTCGACCTGAAGGTCTTTCATATATGTGAGGATATTTAGTATGTCCTCGGCGCTGTCGGCGCTCATGCCTACCTTGTATATCTTCTTGAATTCTATATCGCGTTCAACATTGAGCGATATATTGGCCCCGGCGTTTTCGGCGATCTTCGCGCTTATAACATCTATCGTTTCGTAAACGATACGCTTTGATTTGCTGACTCCGAGCTTTTTGCCGTAATACGAATATTCATAAAAGCTGATTGAGCTTACAAAAAGCACCACCGCAACCGCCGTTATAGTAAGAGTCGCGAAAAGCGCTAAAAGCTGGCGCTTTCTTCCCTCGCACCAGTAGAGAAAATCCGCCGCCCAGTCGCCTATATACAGCGCCAGGCTGTGGATATAATAGCCGGCGGTTATAAATATATTCGCTATATCTATGCCCAAAGAACGCAGATCCTGAAAAAAGCTTACGATGAAGTTCCATACAGTATCCCAGAAATTCAGCCATGAATCGTAGAGCGGAGTACAGTTACGGCGAAAAATATCATGATACACGCCCCTCTGCTTTTCAGAGCTGTACCAGGTCTTACCCTTCATCTTGCTTGCGGCCGCCCTTGTTTCGCGGCAGAAATTAAAAAGCCGCGTAAGCGCGCCTATTTTTCGGGTAGGCCTCTGTCTGACCTTCCAAAGGGCGCGGCTTGCCGCGTAGACCGCATTCTCTTTTTTTCTATGCTTAAGCTTCTCCATTTATAGTTTCAAGTTTTTCGACATAGCAAGAGCAAGGACTGCCGTCCTCGAGAACTCCTGTGTCCTTGCATTTTATGCAGCTGTATATATTGTCCGTCGCGTTCTCGCTGAAGCCGCCGCTCCTTAAAAGCGCAGCCTTTTCCGCGCGCAAAGCTTCTGTTTTTTTTCTCGTTTCCGCGAGCGCAAGTCCGTCGCGGCTCAACACTGCCTGAGTCTGCCTGAGGCTCTCGGCGGCGAGCTCTTTTATGATAGTCTCCACTCTTGGAAGCCTGCTGAAAACCAGACGCCTCTGCGCCTCGCTTTTTTCTTCGTTTTCTTTTCTTATGCTCTCATAGAGCCTGTTTATCTTTACCGCGGTATTTTCACGCTTGCGCTCGCCCTCTTCGGGAACGCCTTTTGCGTTTTTGAGCACCGCGTCTACATATTTCAGGTTGGGATTCGATATGCCGGCGGTCTGTTTACAGGCCGAGAGTATATCGTTTAAGGAATACGAACGATCGTCAAACCATGCGTTCATCAGGCGCTTTTCCTCTGCCGTCGGGTTTCTGCTGAAGCCGAGCTCGGCAAAAATAGTCTTATAGTCAGAGAATCTGTTGTCGTTTTCGTTTACGAATTCCTCCGCCTCGTCGGCGGTTCGTATGCCTTTTGAGGCCCAATCTTTCAGCACCGTTCCGACATATCTGAACGCGCTGCTGCGGCGCCTTGAGGCGCAGTAATTATAGGCGTACAGTATGAGCGCCGGCAGAATGTTGAGCTCCGCTATCCAGTTTCCTATCTCTATCATCTCGGCTCCGGTAATGATTCTTCCGGTAGCCTTTTGTATATCGTTGTAAAGCTTTGCAAGCTCTTTATTGTCGAGCTCGCAGGCTTCGCGCCTCTCCGCGGGGGCGGAGCTTCCTACCAGCTCTCGCAAATTCACGAACTCAACATCATAGCCTGCTCCCGGGACAAGCTCGTTGTTGACCCTTTTCACAAGGCCCTGAGCCTCCCAGTACCCCCAGCAATCGTCCAGGCTTTCTTTAGCCATATCCAGCTGTCTTGCCAAAGAAGCGTTATCGACAGACGCGCCGAGCTGCGCGAACATCAAAGCCAGAAGGTATGCCTTGACATAGCCCTCCGGCGCCTTGATCATGAAGTCCGAAATAAAAAAATTGTCGAGCTCCGTGCTGTATAAATAAAAATTGTCGGTTTTCTGTTTTTTGAACATCTCTATTTTCTTTGATCGCCCCGAGCTCAAAAGTCGATCTCTTCAAACTCGTCTTCTGATATGTCCATATCCTCAAAACGCTCCTGATGTGAAAGATCTTCAGGATAAGCGGCGCCCGCTTCCTTATAGGATGAAGTCTGTGCGGCTTCTCCCGAAGCGAAGACGCTTTTCCGGGATTCTTTCGAAGGCGCCGCAGGGTAGGCCGAAACTCCGGAAGCTTGCGGTGCGAAATCGCTGATCTCCATATCCGCGAATTTTGTGAAGCGCGGCAGCCAGGTGAGAGTGACGGTGCCCGTTTCGCCGTTACGGTTTTTTGCGATTATGATATCGCAGGTATTGCTCGGCTCCGCGTCCTTATCCTTATAGTAGTCGTCCCTGTAAAGAAACATTACTATATCGGCGTCCTGCTCTATGGCTCCCGATTCGCGCAGATCCGAAAGCACGGGAGTATGCTTTCCCGGGCGCTGCTCCACGGCTCTGGAAAGCTGTGAAAGGCAGATCACCGGGCATTTCAACTCCCTCGCGAGCTGCTTGAGATAACGGGAAATTGTCGAGACCTCCTGCTGCCTGCTGTCAAAGGACTTCCCCGCGCTCATAAGCTGAAGATAGTCTATCACGACAAGATCTATAGGCTTTTTCGCGTCAAGTCTTCTGCACCGGTTTCTTATCTCCATGACGCCTATGCCCGGAGTGTCCTGGATTATTATATCAAGCCCGGAAAGTCTCTCCAAGGCGTTGTTTATATCGTCAAGATCATCGCCGCTCAGATCTCCCGTCTTGAGCTTTTTGGAATCCACCCTCGCTTCCATTGAAAGCATACGCATGCCGAGCTGTTCCTTGCTCATTTCAAGCGAAAAAATCACGACCCTCGCGCCCGATTTAATGGCGGCGTTCTGCGCGATATTTATCGCGAATGCGGTCTTTCCCATAGAGGGGCGGGCCGCTATTATTATAAAGTCGCCCTTGGCAAGACCCGAGGTTTTCGCGTCAAGCGACTTGAAGCCCGAGGCAAGACCCGGGATAGCGCCGCCGTTTTGCTTCGCCTCGAGTATAGAGCCGAGATTGAGCTTAAGGACCTCCGAAATATGCATGGCGGAGCCCTCTTCTTTGCTTTGAGCTATTGAAAGTATGCTCGCTTCGGCCTCGTCAAGTATCCTGTCGGGCTCCAGCTCTTCCGAATAGCAGCTTTTTACTATATCGCTTGCCGTTCCTATAAGAGCCCTTAAAACCGCCTTCTGATGGACAATGGCGGCATATTCTCCGGCATTCGCGGAGGTCGGCACCGCATCGGCAAGAGACGCTATATACGCGCTTCCTCCGGCGGCTTCGAGCGAATGACGCTTGGTCAGCCTTTCCGAAACCGTGATAAGATCTACGGGCTTCGACTCCATGTGAAGCTCGCTTATGGCTCTGAATATTTCCTTGTGCGCCTCGTCATAAAAATCCTCGGCGCCGCAAAGCTCCGTCACATCGAGAAAGACCTCGCTGTTTATGAGAACGGAGCCGAGAACGCTTATTTCAGCCTCTCTGTTATGCGGCGGCACCCTTTGAAGCTTATCAGCCATTTACGACCTCTACCGAACAGTTCGCCACAACGCCGTTGTAAAGCTTGAGCTGTATATTTGTTTTCCCCAGACTTTTTATAGGAGCGTCGAGCTCAAGCTTTTTCTTGTCAAGAAATATCTTGTGATCCTTTTCCAAGGCTTCCACTATGTCCTTTGCGGTTATAGCTCCGAAAAGCTTTCCGTTTTCGCCCGCCTTTGAGGCTATTTTTACCGTGACAGCTTCGAGCTTGAGCTTTGTCTCCTCTGCCTGCTGCCTGTCAAAGGCTCGCTGCGCCTCTATCTCGGCCCTTTTTCTTTCAAGCGCCTTGAGATTGGCGGGGCTTGCCTCCATCACAAGACCCTGAGGTATAAGCTTGTTTCTCGCGTAACCGTCGCTTGCCTTCGCGACCTCGCCCGCTCTTCCGAGCCCTTTAACATCCTTAAGTAAAATCACCTGCATTTTATATCATTTTCTCCTCGCGTAAAATTTGTACTACCTGTTTTATAGCGCCCTCGGGGCTTTCCTCGAGCTGGGCCGCGGCGACATTCACATGGCCCCCTCCGCCCAGCTTCTCCATGATGAGCTGAACATTGGTCTGCCCCGACGACCTCGCCGAGATCGTCGCAGTGCTGCCGTCCAAGGCTCCCGCGACAAAGACCGCGCTTATGCCTCTCATGCTGAGCAGCTCGTCCGCGGCCTGCGCCGTGAGCACCTGCATCGACGGGTCCTTTTCTCTTGTATAAGCAACCGCGAAGCCGTTTCCTATCAGCTCGGCCGAGGCTATCATATTCACCTTCTTCTGGAAGAAATCGAGCCTCATTTTGAAAAAGCTCTGAACATTTTTCACATCGGCGCCGTTCCTCCGCAGCCAGGCCGAAGCCTCGTAAGTCCTTACTCCGGTATTTTGGGTAAAGCTTTTTGTGTCGAGGCTTATACCGGCAAGCAGCACATCCATTTCGAATTTTCCGAAGCTGAAGTTGCTGCCCGCATACTGCAAAAGCTCACATACGAGCTCGCAGGCGGAGCTGGCAAAGGGCTCCATATAGGTGAATATCGTATTTTCTATGGCGTTCGCAGACTTTCTGTGATGATCAATAACTATGATCTTCCTGCACTTTTTAAGCAGCGCGGGGCATTCCGTGATAGGCCCTATATGGGTATCGACAACTACCAGCAGAGTGTCTTTTTCCGCAAGCGCCAGAGCGGTCTCGTCGCCTATGAAATCGAAGCGCCCTGTCTGAAGCGCCGCCTCATAAGCAATGTCTATGCCCTCGTTCGGAGCGTTCAGCACTATATAGGCTTTCTTTTTGAGAGCCGCGGCCAAGGCTGCAACTCCGCAGGCGGAGCCGAAGGCGTCAAGATCAGACCTCTCATGCCCCATGATGAGCACCTTATCGGCGCCCTCTATCTGCTTGCACAAGGCGTGCGCCATGATACGAGACTTTCCTTTATTTCGCCGCTCGAGATTGGCAAGCCCTCCACCTATATATTCAAGCTCTCCGGAAGCGCTTTTTATCACTATCTGATCGCCTCCGCGCCCGAGAGCAAGATCCAAAGCGTCGGCGCCGAACTCCTGAAGCTCCATATAGCTTGAGGCTCCCGTACCCACGCCGACGGAGAGCGTCGTCGGAAAATCCGCCTCGGTCTCAACGCCGTGTATCTTGTCGAGTATGCTTCCTTTTTGCAGGCGCAGCTGCTCAAGATATTTCTGCTCGAAAATTATTCCGTATTGATTGGCCTTGGTCTTCACCAGCACAGCCTCATGCTCTGAAGCCCAGGCATTGATGATCTGCTCAATATCCGCGGCGATCTTTGACTGCTTTTCCACGGGGCTTGCCGCAAGAAGCTCGTCATAGTTGTCTACATTTACATAGGCTATGCACGGACGGCTGTCCTTCAGGAAAGCCTTTATTATCTCCGAAGAGGTGACATTCTCAAAATAAAGCATACGCCTGCTGTGCCCCGACTCACCCTTGCTGCTTGCGCTCACTCTGTATTTTTCATCACCGGCATCGGCTATCATCTCATAACAGTCATGCTCAAAAAGTTTTTCTCTTTCCTCGTCGCTGATGATATCCGCTATGCTTTCCCCGTCTTTTATCTCGCTTCTGAAGCCCTCGTTGCTCCAGCTTATATTGCCGGCCCTGTCGCTCACGCACATATATACGGGGCAGGACTCTATGAAGTTGCGGGTTATTTCCTCGTTTTCTTCTATGGCCCTGGTACGCATTTCGCCGACCTTTCTTTCGGTCTGCTTTACCTCTATGGCATTGTGATATATGCTGAGCGCGACTACGCACACCAGACACGCTATGCCCAGCCAGAGCTTGAGGTAGAGAACGACAAGCGAAATAAGAACCATAACGATAAGGTCGGTCCTCAGATAGGGCTGTATAAGTTCCTTGAATTCTTTTCTTTCCATAATATACTATTATAACACAAAAGGGCCCCGCACTTGGAGCCCTTGCCTGTATCTATTTTATTTAAGCCTTTTGTCGCATTTTACGGTAGCCTTTGTGCCCGCGGTCTGGAATATATTTACCAGTATAACTATCAATATGACGGCAAGATACATCGCCGCGTATTTATATCGGTAGTAGCCGTAGTTTATGGCTATCTTTCCGAGTCCGCCGCCGCCCAGAATGCCCGCCATTGCCGAATATCCCAAAACGGTAGTCAGCGCTATGGTAGCGTTATTGAGCAGGCTCGGTATGCTTTCGGGTATCATGACCTTGGCTATGATCTGAAAAGGCGTCGCGCCCATGCTCTGCGCGGCCTCGATTATATTTGGGTCTATCTCTCTTATTGAGCCCTCTACCAATCTGGCGATATACGGAAACGCCGCAACCACCAGAGGAACTATCGTGGCCTTTGTGCCCACGGTCGTCCCTACTATAAATCTCGATAAGGGCAGCGCCATTATCATGAGTATCAGAAACGGCACCGAGCGCAGCAGATTTATCACCGCGTTAAGCGCGCTCATGAGCCACGCAGGAAGAGGTCTCACGCCCCCTTTTTCTCCGGCGACAAGCAGCACCCCAAGAGGCAGTCCCAAAACAAGAGCGACCGCGGTCGCAAGAACCGTAACATAAAAGGTTTCCCATACCGCAAAGGGTATCTCGTTCTGAAGACAGAGCAGAGCCTCATGCAGGGCTTCGGGTGTAAACAAACTCCTGTACATCAGCTTACCTCCTTGACTGTTATGCTTTCGATAGTACTCAGGTAGCTGAGAGCCTTTTCAAACTGACTGTTCGGAAGCGAAAGCAGTGTAGTCCCGAAATTGTCTCCCGAAACTTTCTGGGTATCCGCAGCAAGAACAAAAGCGCTTATACCTGCTTCAAGCGCCATTCGGGCAACAAGCGGCTTTGCGATGGTCTTCGCGTCGTGGAAAACTATTCTGAGCTTTCTTTCACTGCTTGGATCAGATATTTCACGGTCAACGCTGCCCGGGAAGACAAGGCGCTTCGCCGCGTCGGACCTCGGAGCCGAAAACACCTCGGCAACGCTTCCCTGTTCTACGACTACTCCGCCGTCAAGTATTGCGACCTTGTTGCATATATCCTGCACAACGCTCATCTGATGGGTTATCAAAACTATCGTTATGCCCATCTTTTCGTTGATCTCTTTCAAAAGCTCAAGTATCTGATGTGTGGTCGTCGGGTCAAGCGCCGAGGTCGCCTCGTCGCAGAGCAGCACCTTCGGTCTTGTGGCGAGAGCTCTCGCTATCGCCACCCTCTGCTGCTGCCCGCCGGAAAGCTGCGCGGGATAGGCCTTCGCCTTGCCCTGCAGCCCTACCAGCTCAAGAAGCTCCATTGCACGCTTTTCAGCCTCCGCCTTGGGAACGGAAACGAGCTCCATGGGAAAACACACATTCCTGAGACAGTTCCGCTGCTTGAGAAGATTGAAAGCCTGAAAAATCATGCTTACCTCTTTTCTGGCGGCTCTGAGCTCTTTGGGGCCGAGGCTTCCCATATCTTTGCCGTTTACGCTTACTCTGCCTTCTTCGGGCCTTTCAAGCATATTTATGCACCTGACCAGAGTAGACTTGCCCGCGCCGGACATTCCTATTATGCCGTAGATGTCTCCGTCCTCGATAGTGAGATTTATATCGCTGAGAGCGTCGACGACGAGATTGCCCGATTTGAATTTTTTACTTAAATGCTCTATCTTTATCATTTTCAGCCCGCGCTTAGAAAGCGCAAACAACCGCGCCGTTGTATGTTTCGTTTATAAAGGCCTTTACCTCTTCGCTCATGCAGGCTTTCGCGAGAGCCTGTGCCTTTGGATCGTTTTCGTTACCTTCTTTTACGCAGACTATATTAACATAAGCGGATGCGCCGCCCTCGATCACAAGCGCGTCTACAGCCGGATTGAGCCCTGCCGACAGCGCGTAGTTTACATTGATAACGGCAAAGTCCACATCCTGACGAACATTGGGCACCTGCGCCGCCTCAACCTCTACTATATCGATGTTATAGGGGTTTTCTACAAGGTCGTTCTTTGTCGCCGTTATGCCGGCTGCCGGATCGAGCTTTATGAGCCCGTTGGCCTCAAGCAGAAGAAGGGCTCTCGCCTCGTTTGTTGTATCATTGGGAACCGCGATCTGCGCGCCGTCCTTTATATTGCTCAGGTCATCGTTTTTACCCGCATATATGCCCATCGGCTCTACATGAACTCCGCAGAGGCTCACGACATGGGTTCCGTTTTGAGCGTTGAAGTCATCGAGATAGGGAATGTGCTGGAAGTAATTCGCGAAAACCTCTCCGCTGTCAACTACCATATTGGGCTGAACATAATCGTCGTATTCGATCACCTTGAGCTCATAGCCGTCCTTGGCAAGAGCCTGCGCGGCGACCGCGAGTATCTCGGCATGAGGCGCGGGCGAAGCGGCAATGCTTATTATCTTATCGTCTTTTCCGCCTGCGGCAGGCTTTTCACCGCACGCGGCAAGCCCGAATACAAGTATAAGTGTCAATATGAGCGCTATAAACTTCTTCATCTTCTTTTCTCCTTTAATACTTTCTTAAAATAAATTCGATCAAACAGTGTTTTCATCCGTCAGGCGGCAGAGCTGCTTCAGGCTTTGCCCCTTTCATTCTCTTTGCCCCGCTGCCGGATCTTGAGGCAATGCGGGATAAAAAGAAAACTCGGAAAGTCAAATAGCTTTCCGAGTTTGATGACGAATGATAATTAACGATCAGGAAAGTATCTGACTTTTTGTTCCGCGCAAAAAATTGCGCATAGGCATAGCCATGCACATACCCATCATGATCGACTTTGCCGTCATTGATTTTTTCGCGCTTACTGAAGTCATAACAAGCCTTTCTCTTAATTGGCAATTAGTTTAGCATAGCGTTAATTTCATGTCAAGCACTTAATTTCCCCCTACGCTGTACCCTCGCACAGAGCCTCATACATAAGCTCCGCAGGATCTATTATCTCAATACCGCTCAGCTCCTTCTTGAAATAAGGAAAATGCGTGCAGCCCAGCACTAAAGCCTCAGCTCCGTTCAGCTTGAAAAATTCTATCAATTTCATAAGCCCGAATTTTTCAACAAGCTCGCGGGCGGGCATTTTGCTTTCCACGGCGCGAACAAGCTCCAAAAAACCCAGACCCATGACGCGGCATTCAGGATTCGCCCCGGTAAAAGCTTTTTCTATACCGGCCGTAGCCTGATTGTTGGCGGCTATAACAGCCAGCTTGCCGTAGCCTGCCGCCAACCTTTCATAAACCTCAAGAGGAGTGACACATTTTACGCCCATTTTGCGCCCTAAACCCTTAAAATCAAACACCGCGCTCAGCGAATTGCAGTATATGAAGAACGATCCCGCGCCCAGCGCGAGCCCTTTTTCAAAGAGCCCGGTCATTTTCTCTTCCTTTTCGGAATTATCGGAAAGCTGAAAGGCGTGGCAGGCGCAGGGTTCGTCAAAGCAGGGCAGAAAGAGAGGCTCGAAGCCTCCCTTGGAAATTATATAGTCAACGCCCATTTGCGTATCGACCGGAGTTCCGGCTATCACCGCTGTTTTTTTCATAATCTTCACCTTCGCAGTTTCTTCACGGCGTCGATGTATCTTCCGAGCATTCCGAGGTTTACATAATAAAAGCTGCTGGTCCCTTTTTGGCGGAGCTCAACGAGCCCGCCCAAAAGAAGCTTGGCTATGTGCTGGCTCACAGTAGACTGCGAATATTCAAATTCGGCGACAATGTCCTTATTGCACACATTTTCACGCGAGAGATTTTTCCCGTATATGAAGCTGAATATGGCAACTCTTGCCGGGTGAGCGAGGGCCTCGCTCGCCTTTGCGACGAGCAGGTATTCCTCATTTGTCATTACTTCCTTGCGTATTCTCATACATATATTATATCGCCGATATACGATAAAAGCAATCTGGCAAAGGCTAGCCGCTATTTCATTATCATCGCAGAGCTGAGCTCCACGGTGCAGTTCATTATCTCGCCGTCTCTCATATAGCTTATCTCTACCGTGTCTCCCACCTTAAGCTTCACGAGCAAGGTATTGATCTTGTTCATGCTCATAACTTTCTCGCCGTTAACGCTGAGTATGATATCCCCCTGCTTGATGCCGGCCCTATCGGCTCCGCCGCCCTCGGCGACCTTGCTGACATAAATGCCGCTCGATGTTCCGAAATATTCCTCAAGCTGCGCCGCGTTGTACTGGGTCTGCTCTTCGAGGCCTATACCGCTTATTCCTATGTATGCCCTGTCAAATCTTCCGGTCTCTTTTATCTGCTCGACTATCGGCTTGGCCGTATTTATCGGAATGGCGAAGCCCATGCCCTCGCCGTCATCCGCTTTTGCCGTGTTTATCCCTATAACAAGACCTCTCGAATTCAGAAGCGGCCCGCCGGAATTACCGTGGTTTATAGTCGCGTCGGTCTGCATGAGGCCTTCCATCGTCGTAACGCCCGAGCCCTGCCCGTCACCCACGCTTATAGTCCTGTTGAGACCGGATATTATGCCAGCGGATATGGATCTGTCAAACTGGAGTCCCAGCGGGTTTCCGATAACCGCGGCGTAAGCGCCTATATTTACGGAATCGCTGTCGCCGAGCTCTGCCGCGGTCAGTCCGTCCGCTTCTATTTTTACCACCGCAAGATCAAGAGTCGGATCGTTCCACAGCACCGTGCCCTCAAGCTCGAAGCCGTCATAAAGCGAAACTGTGATAGATTTTGTGTTTCCGTCATTTATGACATGAGAATTGGTCAGTATATAGCCGGCTTTATCAACTATAACTCCCGTCCCTACCGATGTCGCGTCATAGGAATATCCGCCGCCCCCGCCGCCGCGGAAGAAGAAATCAAAGTCGCCGAAGCCCGAAACGGTCTTGGTCGAAACGGTCGATATCCCTACAACGGAAGGCATCACCTTGGCAGCTATCGCTTCGGCCGTAGTTATGTCCGAAGACGAAGGCTCTATGTTCACAACGCTCTGTTGAGCAGAAGAAGCTGCAGAAAAGCCCTTGACAGCTCCGCCGGAGGCGAGCTTAAAGCCCGCAAGCCCCCCGCCGATACCGAAGGCAAAGGCTATAGCCGCCGTCAGAATTATTGCAAGCAGCTGTGATCTTCCTTTATTCATAAATTTTTGACACCTCATTTCTTGATAAAACGCTCAGGATGCAGGCATTAGGCTTGCAGCCCTTTTCTCTGAGTATGTTTTCCACAGTGGTTTTCGCCATTTCCGGGAAATTGTTTTCTCTGCTTAAGTGGGCGAGAAGCACGATGCGCCTCTTTCGGCTCTCCTCAGAGCTTATGACCTCTGAAAGGGCCTCTGCCGCGGCCGTGTTTGAAAGATGACCCTTTTCACCGAGTATGCGCTGTTTCAGCCACCAAGGATAAGGCCCAAGCTTCAGAACATTTTCGTCGTGATTGGCCTCAAGCACAAGTATATCCGATTTTCTTATGAAGCCCTTTATTTCCTCGCCGACGCAGCCCGTATCGCTTATTATGCATATACATTTTCCGTCCGCGCTGAAAGAATATCCTACGGGGTCTGCCGCGTCATGAGAAATTCTGAAGCTTTCGACCCTGATATCGCCGATGTCAAAGGTTTCTCCCGGCTCAAAGCCGCATATACCGGCGTCCTCTGAAAGCCCCAGAGCTTCCAGCGTAAGCCTGCTCGCGCATATCTTCTTCTGCATTCTTATAAGAGCGGGAAGCCCTTTTACATGGTCAGAATGTTCGTGGGTAACAAGCACTGCCGCGATCTCCTCGCAGCCTCTGCCCAGAAACGCGAGCCTCTCCCTGATCTGTCTGCCGCTTATTCCGGCATCGACCAGAAGCGCGGTTTCTCCCGCGGCGACCATATAACAGTTCCCCGAGCTTCCGCTCGCAAGAGAACAAATATTTAAGCTCATATATGTTTTAGTCCTTTAATCTTAAAATCTGCTGAAATTATTAAGAGAAATCTTTTTTACAGCAAGGGAACAGTCTGCTTCGCGAGCAAACAGCGAAAAGGCCGCGCAATAAAAGGCTTACAAAGCAAGCGGAAAACTCGCGCCGCCTAAAAGGGCGAGCTATTCCGAAAAGGCTGAATAATAATAAGAGTTGCCTTCTGAGCTTATCTTCCAATAGGGAAGCGCCGTGTCTTCGCCGGCTTCGCCCGCGTAGGCCGTACGGTCAACAAGATAGATAAGCTCCACCTCATCTATGCTTTTTTCTATGCTTTCTATACTCTTCAGAAGCGCAGTATAAGCCGGAAGTATCTCGATACTTTTATCGCTTTCCGTGACGCCTGCTATATATGAAACGCTGCGTACCCCGAGGACCTCCAGCGGAAGCTTGCCGAACATTATCCTGGTCGCCCCGCCCTCGGAATGACCGCCCTTTAGCTCGACGATCAGAAGAGGTATGCTGCGGCTGTCTCTTGGTATATCGCAGTTTATACTTATCCCCGATTTTTCCACATACTCTATCGCCGCGTCGGTCGAAGCGGCGATCTTGGCGGCCTCTTTGCGTTCGGAGACCATATAGCTTTTCAAAAGAACCATATTGCAGATTATCAGGGCTATTATTAAGATGTCCTTAGCTCTCGACCAGTTCAAAGCTCCTCCTTAATTCGCCATCCGAAGCGAAAAATACGCTATGAGCGATTGCTTTACCTCGAGCACTATAACATACTGCCCCGTCCTGAACACAAACTGAAACAGCTTTTCGCCGTCAGAATCCGCGAGCTTCGCGCTTTTTAGAATTATATTTCTCTCTTCTATGCCTATCGTTTCCTCGAGCAGGCGCAGCGCGACTTCAAGGTCTTTGTAAAAGTCCGGCGTATTTACGCCGCTTATATCGCGCTTGAACTCTATCTCGCCGTTTGTATATATCGAAAGCCTCTTTTGTCCGTAGCCGTACATATAGGTCTCGTTGCCGAAGCCGTCGCTTATTTTTCTGACAAAATCGAGGGTGTCGCCGAATATCCCCTCGGCCATATCTGAACGGTCGAGCTCGATTTCGGCATCATTGTCTCTGAAGCCCGGCGCGAACAGTCCGTCAAAGCCCGTCTCCGCCTCAAATTCGACTATCCTGGCAAGCGCCTCTGTCGAATAGTAGTTTTCCGCAACGGCAACCTTGAAGAAAACCCCGTCAACAGACCTGAAATAGAGATTCGATTTTATTATATCGGAAAAAAGTATGGCCCGAAAGCCGCTGAAATTTTCGGGCTTCTCGAGGGTTTTTCCCGTATATCTCAGGCAGAAATCGTCAAAGGGTATATCATAGTCAAAGACCAGCATTACAGAGCCGGCTTCTTTTATTATGCTGTCAAATTCCTCGCGTTCTATTTCCGTGATGTTGACATTTGACGATGAAAGCAGGCTGCCCGCGCAAAACGAAGCGGTGTCAAAGCTTTCCCGCAATCTTTGGTATGAAACCTTATAGCGCCCGAAGCCGTCCGATTTCACCGTGCAGCTCGGCAGCAGATATTCATCTACGCTTATCACAAGATTCGCTCTTCGGCCTCCCGGCATTATATCGCTTATAGAAAGGCTTTTCCCCTGACGGTTAAACTGCAAATACAAAAGTAGTATTGTTATTAAAAACAATACTACCAATAATACGGTCTTAAAATGTTCAAAGAGCTCGCGTTTTTTACTCATTATTTTATAACAGACTTAAATATCTTCTTTACGGAGTTCACTAAAGTCGTCTTCTGCCCTTCCGAAGATATCTGCGCGGCAAACGCCTCGCCGGTCTTACCCTCGTCGCTTTCCTTTTCTTTGAGAACTACAAAGCTGTCATAAACCGCCTCGGGCTCATCGTCCTTCCCAAGCAGCTGTACCTGAACGCGATACAGCCCCGGCGAAAGCTTTTCCATCTTCTTCGAGAAATATCCGGCCTCTCCGACAGCGGTATAAGCCGCAGGGTCGCTTACAAGAACATCCTTTACGGTCTTCTTCGCGTCTTTATAATTAAACTCAAAGCTTCCGACAGCTTTGCCTTTTTCAAAGACCGCGTCTTCCGCCTGTTCATAACTCTTTACGAAGGCTTCCTCAACAGCGTCGAGATCCTCCGCCGTAAAATTCCCGCAGTCCAAAGACACAAGCCTTTCTTTTTTGTCACGGTCGAGGCTCAGCTCTTTTTCCTCAAAAATCAGCACGCTGATTTTTTTCTTGTCGGAAACCTTAACGGAAACAAGAAGCTCGTCGCCCGATATCACAGAACCGGCTGCCGGGCTCACTATACTCGCGCCGGCTCCCGGAGCGGCAAAGGCGACGCCGCCGAAAAGCATACAAAAAACCGAAGCAAGACAGACCGCGCGTCTGAAACCCGCCGCCCGCTTTGCTTTCGCTCTGTTCTCGCCTGTTATGCCATCCGGTATCGCAGGATGAGTTTTTTCCGTATGCCCGATCATCAAGCTCGGCTCGCCCTTTCTTTTAATCGACTGCCCCGGTCATTCCGGAAAATCGTTCGACAAAATCGCATATATAGTATAACTTTTTTGTATTACAACTGTGTTACAGAGCTGTTACCTTTATGTAAATAATGTTTTGCGAAAAGCCCGAAAGGCCTGTGTTTTCAAGGCTTCTCGGCGCTGCCTCGGGCAAAAACGAGGCTTGCCGCTACATATTGTGGTCTATAAAAAACATTTCCACAAGCTGCCGATCGCCGCCTTGATCTTGATCATCTGAGCATTGTCGAAGCATAAGAAAGTATCACAATAAACTCTTCGTCTTCGTTTTTATTCAAATAATCAATAAGTGCTAAAAAGATCAATCGCTACCCCTCATTGCGAACGCTTCTGCTATGTATTCTTCAGCCCTCAAGCCGTTTTTAACGGTTTATTTTGCGCCGTTTTTTATGAAAACATTGGCAAGCGCGTCTGCGCGATTGTTTTTTTCGACTATGTAACGAAATTCTTCAAGAGTGAACATTCCGTTATGGTCTATAAATTTCATATAGGCGTTTTTCAGCCTGCCCGGATCTCCCTTCAGGCTCACATGACCTTTCACAAGATAAAATTTTATATCCTGCCCCTCCATGAGCTCGATCAGCCTCTCCCAAAGCTCGCGGTTTTCAACAGGCGCCTTGCCTGAGCTTTTCCAGCCGTTCGCCTGCCATTTGAGATACCATTTTTCCTTGAAGCAGTTTACAAGATAGGAGCTGTCGGAAAATATCCTGAGCTCAAGATTTTTTTCTCTGAGCGCGGCAAGAGCCTCTATCAAGGCGGTCAGCTCCATGCGGTTATTTGTCGTATCAAACTCGCCTCCGCTTATCTCCTTGATATGCTCCCCATACTCAAGTATGGCTCCCCAGCCCCCTATATTTTTATCGTTTTGATTTCCGGAGCAAGCCCCGTCAGTGTATATGTTTATCCTCTTCATCGTTTATTTGCGATTAGCGATTATACTCATCTCCCAGCAGCTCTATGAGGCGCTCAAGCTCTGCCCTGCTGTAATACTCTATTTCAACTTTCCCTCTGCTCTCGGAACCGTTTATCATGACCTTTGTTCCGATTTTACGGCTGAGATTTTCCTCGACCTCTCTGAACGCGGCGGCCCTTTCAAGCCTTCTTTTTGAGGGACGGCTCTTTTTCATTTCGGCGAAGCTTTCTATCTTTCTTACCGACCAGCCCTCCGCTGCAGCTTTTTTCGCGGCAGCAAGCTGAAGCGCGGCCCCGGAAAGACCTGCTATGGCTTTGGCATGGCCCGCGCTGAGAATCCCACGCTCTACCATCTCCTGTATCTCCTCGGGAAGACGCAGAAGCCTCAGGGCGTTGCTCACATAAGGACGCGACTTCCCGACGGCCCTTGCGGCCTCTTCCTGGGTAAGCCCGTAATCCTGCATAAGGGACAGAATGCCCTGAGCCTCTTCTATCATATTGAGGTCTTCCCTCTGCATATTCTCAAGAAGCGCCACCAAAGCGTTCTGCTGATCGCTCAGCTCTCTTACTATGGCCGGAAGCTTTTTAAGACCGGCCTTTCTCGCCGCTCGCCACCTGCGCTCTCCGGCAACAAGCTCATAGCCGCTACCGGAACGCCTGACAAGCACTGGCTGGATAACGCCGTTATCCTTTATGGACTGCGCGAGCTCTGCAAGAGCTTCTTCGTTAAAAATTTTCCTTGGCTGCTTTGAGTTGGGCTTTATATCGTCAAGAGATATGTAGATTATCCCTTCCGCGAAGCTTTGCCCCGCGTTTTCCACTTTTTCCACAGCTTTCTGCACAGGCTCTTTACTCCTTGCATTTTCAGGCTCGGAGGCTTTTTTGCCCGAATTTTTCACAGCCTTTTCAGCAGATTTAAGGCCCTTTTCAACAGCAGGAGTCTTCGCCGCAGCCCTTGAGGCCGACGGCTTTTTCTTTCTATTTTTTGTATCAGAGACATTTTTTTCCGCGCCCTTTACAATTTTGGCATTTTTGCTGTTTTTATCCGACGCATTTTCAAAAACCGATATAGAGCTCGCCTTAAGATCTCCCAGAAGTGAATCAAGGCCTCTTCCGAGCCCGCCTTTTTTATTTGCCATTATTTTCCTCCGATTTCAAAAATTCCTCCGCGAAAGCCTCATAGGCGAGAGCTCCCTTGGATCTCGGGTCATAAGAGCATATAGGAAGTCCGTAGCTCGGAGCCTCCGCAAGTCTTACATTTCTTGGAATAACAGTAGAATAAAGCTTGCTTCCGAAGTATTTCTTAACCTCTTCAACAACCTGTATAGACAAATTAGTCCTTCCGTCGAACATGGAAAGGATCACGCCCTCGATCTCAAGCTCGGGGTTCAGATTCCTGTTTACGAGCTGGATAGTTGAAACGAGCTGGCTCACGCCCTCAAGGGCGTAAAACTCGCATTGTATGGGTATCAGCACCGAATCTACGGCGGTCAGAGCGTTTATCGTAAGAAGCCCGAGAGACGGCGGACAATCGAGCAAAATATAGTCATAGCTTTCCCTGACCCTCGAAAGCGCTGTTTTAAGCCTTTTTTCTCGCCCCTCAAGGGCTACCAGCTCGATCTCCGCTCCGGCGAGATCTACACTTGCCGGTATGATATCAAGATTATCAAGACCTGTTTTATATATGGTTTTAAGAGGGTCTATATTCTCATCGACAAGAAGATCATAGCTCGTATAATCAAGTGATTTCTTTGTAAGACCAAGCCCCGAGGTGGTGTTCCCCTGCGGGTCTATGTCCAGAACCAGCACTCTTTTCCCTCTGTTGGCAAGACAGGCCGCGAGATTTATGTTTGTTGTGGTCTTGCCGACTCCGCCCTTCTGATTGAATATGGCTATTGCTTTTCCCATTTTCTTCTCCCAAAATAAAATGTTCCACATGGAACATCCGTCTTTGCTTACATACCGCAAAATGTTTCATGTGGAACAATTATATCATAATATGGCTCCAATGTGTCTTTAAGAAGCTTTCAGACAAGAGGCTTTCTTTTAGCCTCACCGGCCCTGCGGGGGAAGGAACGCGGGGTTTCCACAAGCTTTTCCACAAGCACTATTATATGTCCGTTATCTCCGTCCGCATCTTTTTTTATCTTTGAAAGGCGTCCTCCGAGCCTTGAAATTGCAAGCTTGGAGCCGCTTATCTCATCCTCTGCCGCGGCTGTTTTATAGGCGGCGAAAAAGCCTCCGGGTCTGACGAAAGGAAGACAGTATTCCACAAGCACCGGCATAGCCGCGACCGCCCGGGAAACCACAAGATCAAAATTGTCTCTGTATTCTTTTTCCCTTGCAGCGTCCTCGGCGCGGCCATGGAGAGTTTTCACATTCCTTATGCCGAGTCTTTCGCATATATCGTCTATGACCCCAAGCTTCTTTTTTACGGAATCCATAAGTATGAACTCCTTGTCGGGATAACGCATGGCAAGAGGAAGCCCCGGGTAGCCTCCCCCGGTGCCGAGATCGAGTATCCTGCCGGCCTTTTCTATCGCGGCTTCCCCCGCTATCGCGAGCGAATCCAAGATATTTTTCTGAAGAAACTCCGCGGGATCCTTTATCGCCGTTATATTTATTTTTTCATTCCATTCAAGAGACAGCTTTATCAGCTCTTCATAATTTTCCATAAACGGTGCCTTGCGGTCAAATTCCCTGCCGCCTCATTTTCTCAAGATATACCATCAGAACATTTATATCCGCGGGGGAAACTCCTGATATCCGCGAAGCCTGCCCAAGCGAAGCGGGCCTGTGAGCCGAGAGCTTTTCCCTCGCCTCCAATCTTATACCCTCTATGGACAAGTAATCAATACTGTCGGGAAGTTCTTTTTCCTCAAGCTTTCTGAACTTTTCTATCTGCTGGAGCTGCTTTGAAATATAGCCCTCGTACTTTATCTCCACTTCTACCTTGGTTTTGATCAGAGTGGGGAGCTCGGGCCGAGCGTTGTCAATTTTTTCCAGAGAGCTGTAGCTGTTCTCCGGTCTTTTCAAAAGCTCCGCAAGGCTCACTCCCCTATGTCTGGTCGCTCTGAGCCTTGATATTTCAAGCTCTTTAGCCTTTTTGCCCTCAAGATGGCGCTCATAGCGTTCATCAGAAATAAGCCCTATATCGTGGGCTTTTCCACACAGCCTGTCGTCGGCGTTGTCCTGCCGTAGCCAAAGCCTGTATTCGGCTCTTGAGGTCATTATCCTGTAGGGTTCGTTTGTGCCCTTTGTGACAAGGTCGTCTATCAGAACTCCTATATAGGCCTCCGAGCGGTCAAGAACAAAGGGTTCTTTGCCGTCAAGCCACAGGGCTGCGTTGGCGCCCGCCATGAGTCCCTGGGCCGCTGCTTCCTCGTAGCCGCTGCTTCCGTTGAACTGCCCGGCGCAGAAGAGGCCCTTAAATTTCTTGTGCTCAAGGTTCAATTTTATATCAAGCGGATCTATGCAGTCATACTCTATGGCATATGCGGGTCTTACTATCTCTATATTTTCAAAGCCCGGGATAGACTTATAAAAGGCGAGCTGAACATCCTCCGGCATAGACGAAGAAAGACCCTGAAGATACATCTCATCGCTGCTCAGGCCTTCGGGCTCGACAAAGCACTGATGCCTCTGTTTATCCGCAAAGCGCTCGACCTTTGATTCTATGGAAGGACAATATCTGGGGCCTACACCCTCTATATCACCTCCGAAAAGAGCGGAGCGGCTGAAATTTTCGCGCAATATCCTGTGTGTTTCCTCGTTTGTATAGCTGAGATAACAAGGCTGCTGTTCGCACTTGAGCTCATCATTCAAAAAAGAAAAGGGCACGGGCTTCTCGTCAGGCTCCTGAAGCTCCATTTTGCTGTAATCAAGGGAAGCCCCAAGAGCTCTGCACGGAGTTCCGGTCTTAAATCTGCGAAGTCTGAAGCCCTTGCTTTCAAGCGCTTCCGCAAGCTCAAGGCTTGGAGCAAGCCCGTTGGGACCGCTCGCGTAATTGCTGTCTCCTATGAATATCCTGCCGCGAAGAAAAGTCCCGGTCGCTATGATAAGTGCTCCGCATTCATAATAAGAGCCGGTCCTGAGCAATACTCCGCAGGCCCTTCCCTCTTTTATATCAATATCTATAACCTCGCCCTGCTTCAGGAACACATTAGGCTCCCTCTCAAGGCGGCGTTT
>JBHCAF010000048.1:0-5259 GCA_041798185.1 Bacillota bacterium | reverse complement strand
TGATAAATAAGGAAGATGATTATGAAGGTCGAGATATTTGACATATCCGAAGCGGGCGAGGGTATAGGCCGGCTCGACGGTAAAATAGTCTTTGTGCCTTTTGCTCTTCCCGGAGAAGCTCCCGAGATAGAGATCACGGAGGAAAAGCCCCGCTTTTCAAGGGCGAAAAGGCTCGATACGGACGGTATAAAGCTTTGCGGAGGCTGCCCTCTCATAAGAATGGAGTACCGCAGGCAGCTGGAATGGAAAGAAAAGCGCGTGAGAGACTGTCTTGAGCGGATAGCGCGGCTCAAAGAGCCGGATATAAAGCCGATAGAGGCTATGGGATATTCCTTCGCCTACCGCAATAAATTCGAGTTTCAAATAGGAGCCGAGCTGCCTTTTTGCAATATAAACTGCACGGACTGCCCTATACAAAACGAAAGGACGGCGGCCATAGTTTCAGAGCTCAAAGAAGAGCTCACGGGCGGAGAGGGCAGGCTGCTGGTTCGAACAGCTCAGAGCGGAGAATATATGGCGTGCGAGCTTCAAGACGGCAAGGCAAGGCTGCTGCGCGGTGAAAAGCTCATCCGTGATCATATAGACAGTGATATGGGAAGGCTTGAGATAGAGGTCGACCCCTTCAGCTTTTATCAGATAAACCCGGTACAGACCTCGCGGCTTTACAGCATAGCCCAAAGCTACGCGGCGCCCTGCGGGAGCGATACATTGCTTGATATCTACTGCGGCTGCGGTTCGATAGGGCTTCTCATGGCAAAGAGGGCGGGCCGCGTCATAGGTATAGAGAGCCTCAGATCGGCGGTGCGTCTCGCAGACAGGAACGCCCGGATAAACGGCATAGAAAACGCGAGCTTTATCTGCGGCAGGGCCGAGAACGAGATCGAAAGGCTCAGGGGCCTTGACGCCGATGTGATGATACTTGACCCTCCGAGAGCCGGCTGCCGGGAGTCTCTTCTTGCGGCCGCAGAAGAGATCGCTCCGAAGAGGATAGTATATATCTCCTGTAATCCGGCGAGCTTTGCCCGCGATATAGGAAGGCTCAAAAGCTACAGGCTTGCAGAGCTCACTCCGGTAGATATGTTCCCTCACACGGCAAGCATAGAGCTCGCGGCATTGCTGCTCAGAGACGCTCGTTAGAAGGAAGTATGAAAAACAGGGTTTTAATCGATTTTGATAAATACAAAGCGGTGCTTGACGCTGAGCGCAGAGTATCCCTCGACGCCTTTTTCAGGATCTTTGAGGAGCGTTGCCTGCTGCCGAAAAAAGAAGCGGCAAAGCTCAGGGCTGATCTTGAGAACGCCCTGCTTTATTATGCCGGATCGGGGCTTTCCTTTGAGGAGGCACTAAGGCGGCTGGATCCCGAAAAGCTCGGGAGCTTTTATCATCGCCCTGCGCTGCTCTGGTTTCCGCTTGATGACGCGGCAAAGATATATCCGCTTTCAATGACTCATGGGGCAATGGCCGTATTCAGGCTTTCGGTCTGTCTCAGGGAGCCCGTGATACCGGAGCTTCTTCAGGTAGCCCTTGATTTTTGTATAAAGCGTTTCCCGAGCTTTGCCACCACTCTGAAAAAAGGCGTGTTCTGGCATTATCTTGACTCGACGAAACGGCGCTTCAATGTGGAAAAGGAAGATGATCTGCCTTGCCGCAGCATCAGAGTTTCGGGAAGCGGCTCGCAGTCGTTCAGGGTCCTTTATTATGAAAATCGGATCAGCGTCGAGTTCTTTCATGTGCTCACCGACGGAAGCGGCGGCATGGTGTTTCTCAAGGCTCTCGCTGCTGAATATCTCAGGCTGAAAGGCTCTTTGGCGGCGCCCTGCGAGGGAGTGTATGATATAGACTCACAGCCACTCGCCGAGGAATTTGAAAACGCCTTCGGGCTGGTTCCTTTTCCGTCTTCGGGCGCGGGCTTCGGCAACAGAGCGGCCCTTCAGATGAGCGGAAGGCTCGCGTCGTGCCTTCCCTGCCGGGTCATACACTTCAAGATGAAAAGCTCCGCGCTCAAGGCTGTCGCGGCGGGCTACGGAGTAAGCGTAACAGCTTATCTGCTCGCTCTTATATTTATTAGCATAAAGGCTTCCGTGGACGAGCTCACCGGCGAGCTGGCGGTACAGCTTCCTGTGAATCTCAGGCAGCATTACCCCTCGAGTACGGTACGCAATTTTTCGCTGTATTGCAGCATAAGGATCGCAATAGAAAATATAAACGATAAGGCCTCTCTGATAGCGGAGGTCGCGTCTCAGATAAAGGCTAAGGCTTCAAAGCAGGCTATGAGTGAAATGCTCGGCGCTGCCGAAAGGCTCGTAGGCGCTCTCAAGTATGTGCCGCTCGCTCTTAAACAGCCCGCGGCGCGGTGGTGCTACGGTTTTTTGGGCGACAGAGTTTTCTCGACGACCTTTTCCAATCTCGGCGAGACGGATATTCCGGCGGCGATGGCCGATCAGGTGGAAAGCATGAGCGCTCTGCTCGGAACGGCTTCGATAAACAGGGCCGAATGCACGGCGCTTAGCGCGGCCGGGGTATGTGTTTTTTCCGTAACGAAAAACAGCGCCGATCCGGCCTTTGAGCAGAGTCTGTATAAGCTGCTGCTCGAAGACGGAATAGAGCTTGAGCTTGAAGGGAGCGGGCTTTATGGAAATTAAGATCGTTTATCCCGAGCTTGGTAAAAAGAAGCTGCGCGGAACGCGCTATCTTTTTGTATGCGGCACGGCTTTCGCGGCTGCCGCTGTTGTTTCCGTGCTGGTAAATCTCGCGGTCGGCGGCAAAGCCTGGAGCGTTATAGTATCGGCCGCTCTTCTCTTGATATGGAAGCTCGCGCTTGCGCGAGATCTTGTGGAGTACAACAGGGTCAGTCAAAGCGCCAAGTGGCTCATAGGCTCCTGCATTATGCTTATACTCATAGAGCTTTTTCTTGCGCCGGGCTGGGCGGTCTTTGTGGTGCCGATAGTTTTCGGCGCAGGGCTTCTTGTTTCGGGAACTCTGTTCATAAGCGATCTGCGAAAGCAGAAGCATAATATGAAGCCTCTGCTGATACTCATCATCATCGCTTTTGCCGGAGCTGCCGCAGCGCGCTTTTTTATGAAGGGTCTTAATATTCCTCTCATAGTTTTGCTCGCGCTGTCCGCGGCGCTTTTGATAGCTCTTACGGCAATATTGAAGAGCTTTCTTTTAAGAGAGCTTCGCTGCCGGCTCCATACAAAATAGCAAGGCCCGGGGGCCTTGCTGTTTTTTATATGCTGTATTTTTCTCTGAAGAAATTGAAATCCTCTCTGAAATTCTCATCCGAGCTTCTGAACTGCTTAAGGTTCTGATGTATGTTCATATTGTTGCACCTTGTGTCTACTACGCAGCCTGATATATTCGAGCAGTGATCGGAGACCCTCTCAAGATTTGTCAGTATGTCAGACCAGATAAAGCCTGCCTCAAGCGAGCATTCGCCCCTTTGAAGCCTGAGTATATGGCTTGTCCTCAGCAGCTCCTTGAGATTGTCTATGACCTCTTCGAGAGGCTCTGTCTTCTTTGCGCTCACAAGATCCTCGTTCGCGAAGGCTTTATAGGAAAGCTCAAGTATTTCCGTTACCGCGCTTGCTATCGTATCGTATTCCTTTTCCGCGAAGTTCGAGAAGGCTATATCCTTGGCCTGCATCTCTTCCGCCGATTCTACGATGTTTACGGCGTGATCCGCTATGCGCTCGTAGTCTCCTATCAGCTTCATATATTCCGTCGCCTGCGCGCTTTCGTCGCCCGATATAGTGCGTGCGCTGAGCTTCAGCAGATAGGTGCTTAGTATATCCTCAAGTCTGTCGCTTTCTTCTTCCGCGTCTCTTATCCTCTGCGCGGCCTCCGCATCAAGCGCGCGTATCTGCGTGAGGCTTTCCTCAAAGGCGTTTATCGCGCTGCGGGCTATTTTATCGAGCATATTCCTGCATTGCTCAAGGGCGAGGGCGGGGGAAACAAGCAGTCGCTCGTCGAGCTCCGCCGGTTTTTCCGGCTGCTTGGTGTCGGGTATTATCCTGCATACGAGCTTCTCCAGCATTCGGCTCATAGGCAGCATGAGCGCGGCGCACAGAACATTGAATATGGAATGAAAAACGGCTATGCCGAAAAGACTCGCGGCTTCGCCGAGCAGCGCGGGCGCGAGCATAGCTTTGATCAGCCAGAAGACTATAAGCCACACGGCGGTTCCTATTATATTAAAGCTGAGGTGAACGAGCGCCGCCCGCCTCGCGTTTTTATTTGTTCCGAGAGAAGACAGGATCGCGGTGATACAGGTGCCTATGTTCTGCCCCATTATTATGGGTATGGCGGCTCCGTAGCTCACTGCTCCGGTCGAAGCAAGGGCCTGGAGTATTCCGACGGAAGCGGAGCTCGACTGTATTATCGCGGTGAGCAGAGCTCCCGCGATGACCCCGAGCAGAGGATGCGTAAATGCCACGAAAAGATTGGCGAACTCCGGCACATAACGAAGCCCGGCTACCGAGACCGACATTTTTTCCATCCCGAACATAAGGACTGCAAAGCCGAGCAGTATCATTCCGCTGTCCTTTCTCTTGCTGCTTTTTCCGGTCATGTACAGGATTATCCCGACAAGCGCGAGCAGCGGAGTGAACGAAGACGGTTTCAACAGGTTCACGAAGAAATTATCCGAGCTGATTCCTGCAAGGCTGAGCACCCACGCGGTGACCGTCGTTCCTATATTTGCCCCTATTATGACATTTACGGACTGGCTTAGGCTCATCAGTCCCGAGTTTACAAAGCCCACGACCATTACCGTGGTAGCGGAGGAGCTCTGTATCACTGCAGTCACCAGGACGCCGGTCACAAGGCCTGCGAGCTTGTTTGTGCTAAGGCTGCCGAGCAGCGCTTTGAGTCCGTTTCCGGCTCTGTGCTCCAAGCCCTGCTCCATAATGCTCATGCCGAATAAAAAGAGACAAAGCCCTCCGATAAGGCTAAGCACATCGAATACGCTCATGATATCTGTCCCGTCCTTTCATATAATAATAAGGATAGCACAGAAAAGACCAAAACAGTACAGCAGCTCTCTAAAATTATGACGAAGCATATCGCTGCTTATATGCTATTATTATCTAATAAGACAGTTTTAAGCCTATCCGGCTTCAGAGAAAGGGCAGACTATGGATATTGCAGAGGCCTTGAAGAGCTTACCGTTTTGGGGGAAGCTCAGCGAGAAACAAAAAGAATACCTCGTCTATAACTCCGGCATAAGGAGCTTTGCCGCCGGAGAGCTTCTTTACGGCG